>NZ_CP051680.1:4472500-4552500 GCF_012849095.1 Cohnella herbarum | reverse complement strand
ATGAGAATTCTAAGGCGCGCGGAAGAACTCTCGTTAAGGAACTCGGCAAAATGACCCCGTAACTTCGGGAGAAGGGGTGCCCCGGTAGTGTGAATAGCACGAGGGGGCCGCAGTGAAGAGGCCCAAGCGACTGTTTAGCAAAAACACAGGTCTGTGCGAAGCCGTAAGGCGAAGTATACGGGCTGACGCCTGCCCGGTGCTGGAAGGTTAAGAGGAGTGGTTAGGGGCAACCCGAAGCTATGAATTGAAGCCCCAGTAAACGGCGGCCGTAACTATAACGGTCCTAAGGTAGCGAAATTCCTTGTCAGGTAAATTCTGACCCGCACGAATGGCGTAACGACTTGGGCGCTGTCTCAACGAGAGATCCGGTGAAATTTTAGTACCTGTGAAGATGCAGGTTACCCGCGACGTGACGGAAAGACCCCATGGAGCTTTACTGTAGCTTGATATTGAACTTTGGTACGGTCTGTACAGGATAGGTGGGAGCCTATGAAGCAGGAGCGCAAGCTTCTGTGGAGGCGCCGTTGGGATACCACCCTGATCGTATCGGAGTTCTAACCTACTACCCTTACCGGGTAGAGGGACCGTGTCAGGCGGACAGTTTGACTGGGGCGGTCGCCTCCTAAAAAGTAACGGAGGCGCTCTAAGGTTCCCTCAGCGCGGTTGGAAATCGCGCGCAGAGTGCAAAGGCATAAGGGAGCTTGACTGCGAGACCTACAAGTCGAGCAGGGACGAAAGTCGGACTTAGTGATCCGGTGGTACCGAATGGAAGGGCCATCGCTCAACGGATAAAAGCTACCCTGGGGATAACAGGCTTATCTCCCCCAAGAGTCCACATCGACGGGGAGGTTTGGCACCTCGATGTCGGCTCATCGCATCCTGGGGCTGAAGTAGGTCCCAAGGGTTGGGCTGTTCGCCCATTAAAGCGGTACGCGAGCTGGGTTCAGAACGTCGTGAGACAGTTCGGTCCCTATCTGTCGCGGGCGTAGGAAATTTGAGAGGGGCTGTCCTTAGTACGAGAGGACCGGGATGGACGCACCGCTGGTGTACCAGTTGTTCCGCCAGGAGCACCGCTGGGTAGCCAAGTGCGGAAGGGATAAGCGCTGAAAGCATCTAAGCGCGAAGCCTGCCTCAAGATGAGATTTCCCAATTCGTAAGACCCCTGGAAGAACACCAGGTTGATAGGCTCGGGGTGGAAGCGCAGCAATGTGTGGAGCTGACGGGTACTAATCGGTCGAGGGCTTATCCTAAACGAACTCGTGCGACTTTAGTCGTCACGAATGATGCTAGCAAGACAATGATACTCACCTTCTTCTGACCGCTTTACTTCGCATCCAGTTTTCAAGGCGCAAGCCCATGAGACGAAGTTTTCTCCAACAAGGGGATGACATCGTCTTTTTTGCGTTTTGATTTTACGCAAGTCGAACGTTGAGCTGCAACGAATAACGTTATCTCATACTGCTATTCGTTCCTAAAGTTACCCGGAGAGCCGCATAACGTTATGCCATAACGCTATCTCTCCTCGGAAGAAGAAAATGGATCGATTTCAAAGAAATAACGTTACGCTATATCGCTATTTGACCCCGAAGACACCCGGAGAACCGAAATAACGTTATGTCATAGCGTTATTTCACCACTTAAGAGGAAACACACCAACCCCAACAAATAACGGAACGCCGTTCCGCTATTCACCTCCAACTCACCTAGAAAGCAGCAATAGAGGAACGGGATTCCGCTATCCCGGTCGTACAGGGGAAAAATGGCGCAATCCAAAAGAAATAACGGAATAACCTGCCGCTATTCGCCCCGGACTCAACCCGAGAGCCGTAACAGCGGATTCTAGTTCCGCTATTGCGCCCCGCAAAGGCATCTCGATGAAGATAAGATACTCTCAGTGCGCTACAGGTTTGCGATCCCCTAACAACGAGGAAGATAAGATACTCCCAGTGCCCTCCAAGCGTGCAATCCCCAACCTCGACGATGATAAGATACTCCCAGTGCCTTCCAAGCGTGCAATCCCCAACCTCGACGATGATAAGATACTCCCAGTGCCCTCCAAGCGTGCAATCCCCAACCTCGACGATGATAAGATACTCCCAGTGCCCTCCAAGCGTGCAATTCCCAACCTCGACGATGATAAGATACTCCCAGTGCCTTCCAAGCGTGCAATCCCCAACCTCGACGATGATAAGATACTCCCAGTGCCCTCCAAGCGTGCAATCCCCAACCTCGACGAAGATAAGATACTCAGCGCGCTACAGGCGCTCGTTCCCCCAACCTCGACGATGATAAGATACTCTCAGTGCGCTGCAAGAGCTCGGTCCACCACCAGCAACGAAGATAAAATACTCGGTTCTTAAGTTGTTTTTCGTGTTACTCCCATCATGGTAACCGACCTGTTTTCTTGAACTGTTCAATAAGTTCTCTTTCGTTCGACGGTAATGACCGGATAGCCTGCTGAAGTCGTTTTTTAGCGTAATGGTATATCTGAGTATCGACGTTAACGAGTTTTTGAATTCTCTGAATCGTTCCTTTGGAGAACTGCTTGCGGGTCGGACGGTTCGGAGTAACGTTCACGTAGTAAACCTCGACGGGTCCCCAGTTATATCGACGTTTTAGAAGGTAGACGGACTCATGAAACATTTCGGTAATGCCTAGGATCGGATAGTGGAAATTTATAATCTTTTTCGTTTCCTCGGCGGATGCGTTTTGTTTCCCGGCCAGGTATGCGGTCTGATAGTTGCGAAAGTAAAGGTTAATCATCTCCTCCGGCAAATCCGACAGGTTGTCGGGAGTAATCGTTTGAGAAGTCGTCAGATAAGGCCATTCTCCTACTCTACGATTGATAAAGTAAATATAAGATAGGATAGCTTCGATAGGATCGCGGACGAATGCCGTATATTCGAACGGACGATTAACGGAATCGTGGAGCCCGTACCAATAATGGCCGAATACGCAATCGAACGGGAGATCCGGTTGCTGTAATACTTGATTCCACTCGTTTACGTCCTTCTCGTAAAAAAGTCCGATACGATCTTCGTAAACCCGGTACAAAAATTGAAATATGCTCGAACCGGCCGTCTTGGGAACATGAATAAAAAACAAAAACGGATGGGAAATGCCATTTGCGATATCCACCTAGTCAGTCGCCTCCATTCTCGCCCAAGGAACTCATGAGCGGCAAGCTTCGTAATAAATCAACGACTTTAGCCGCGCTTTCCTCGGGAGATTCTTTGTCGGTCTCAACGATAAGGTCGGGCGATATCGGTTCGTCGAATCGATCGGTCAAGCCCGTGAACAGCGGAATCCGCCCCTCGATCGCTTTCTTATATAATCCCTTCACATCGCGTTCCATGCAAATATCGATCGGACATTTCACGTATACCTCAACATACGAGACTAGTTGCTTCCGGCAATACTCCCTCATTTCCGTGTACGGGGTGATCAGGGGCGCCAAGACTAGGATGCCGTGTCGAGCAAGAATCTCGGCCAAGAAGACCGTTCGTTTGACTTGGGTTATTCGATCATTGTATTCGTAGCCTAGATCGGGACTGAGTCTTTTGCGAATATCGTCGCCGTCCAGCACCTCGATCTTGATGCCGGATAGCTTGAGCGTACTTTCGACCAGTCGGCTTATCGTGGATTTGCCTGAACCGGATAAGCCCACGAGCCAACAAACGGTTGATAACGACATAGGTTTCGTTCACCTCTTCGAACAATATATGAGGATAAGCTATCCGGCGTATAGACAATGATTCGTAATTGCTTATGATTTCCTTGCTCGAAGGTTGCCCTTTTTCCGAAAAAGCGGACAGGTGCCCATGCTCTTGGGGAAAGTGACCATACAATAAGGTTGAGTTGGAATTCACGAGCGAATGGGGGTTAATCCGACATCGATGAACATTGCATTCGATATGTTTTTTGCCAAAACGGCGGCGATGAAACGAGGGATAGGTCGCTATTCGCAGAATTTAATCGAATCCATTCTTAAGTTGGATACGCAACATTCGTACTTCTATTTCTACCCGGACGTGAGCAACGGCGTAGCCTATCTTAAGGAGCAGTTACAGCAGTTTCTCGCTCGTAATCGTATTGACGTCTATCACATGATGAGTCCGTTTAACTTATTCCATCTTCCATCGGATTTGTTTCAAGCGTACAGCGACGTCATGCTGAACAAAGAATGGTTCGGCAATACGCGAGTTGCCGCGACTTTATACGATGTTATTCCTCTTGTTCTGGAGAAGCAGTATCTAAATCACGTGGTCCGGCCTGTCTATATGGGTGTCATCGAGATGCTTCGCTCCTGCGACATCGTTTACGCGATCTCGGAGACCACCAAGCAGGATGCCGTAAGGCTCGCAGGCATGGACCCTAATAAAATCTTCGTCATCATGGGAGGGGTGGATGCGAGGTTCAAGCCCATTCCTAACTTTGACCCGCATCGGGTAAATGCAAAATACGGAATCCATAAGCCCTATGTTCTAGTAACCGGCGGAGATGATCCCCGTAAAAATTTATCCAGGCTGATCGAATGTTTTATCGTGGCAAACCGAGGACTTCAGAATCAGTATCAGCTTGTCATCGTGTATAATTCCAACGCGGACGAGAAACGGATAATGCTGCAACAAGCAGCGGTGCTTGGAGCCGCGGGATTCATTATCGTAACGGGGTATGTCCCCGACAAGGACTTAGTCGAGCTTTATAACGGGGCAACGTTATTTGCGTTTCCTTCCCTGTACGAAGGATTCGGATTACCGATCGTGGAGGCCATGGCTTGCGGCGTGCCCGTTCTGACGTCGCATAACTCATCGTTGGCGGAAATCGGGAGGGAGGCCGCTTATTTGGTCAATCCCGAAGATCCCGATTCGATCACGAACGGGATTTACCAAATGCTGTCCAATCCAGCAAAAATGAAGAAGCTGTCCAAGGTGGGAAGGGAAGAGGCCAAAAAATACGATTGGTCTCTCGTCGCTCAAAAGGTATTGGACGGATACACGGAAATTTGCCGCCAAAGAATCGCGGTTTTTGCCTCGAGACATTCCTTATATCCGGATAAATACGGTGCGATATTCGATTCTCTCCCTTATCTTACGAATCGCAGCGAAATCGATATTTATGTGGAAGAAGTTCTGGTTTCCGAAACGCCGGACCATCCCGATAGTCCGATCGTTATCTATCCCCATACGAATTTCGATAAAAATAAATGGAAATACGATTATGTGATATATGAAATCGGCAACGAAGATCGTTTTTTGTTCATCGTCCCTTACATCTCCAATCTGGCGACGATCCCGGGGGTCGTCGTGCTTAACAGCGTTAACCTTTACGATCTTACCGTCAAATGGACCTTGCAGCGCAATTCGATCGATTCCTTCTACGGAGTGATGCAGAAGGTGTTCGGGAGCAGGGCAGAGGCGGTTGGAGACGCGCTTCTGGCCGGACAGATCGACAGCAAGGACGTTCCTATCCATCGCTATTACTTAGCGGAAGCGAAAGCGGTTATCGTCTATTCGTTGCAGGATAAAGAGCAATTGATCAACCAAGGGTATCGGAATATTATCTTAGCTCCCGTACCGGCTCCTCTAATCGACGCTCCGGAAACTTTGCCCGAACGAACCCGCTTTATTTTCACGACAATCGTTACCGATAAAGACCGGATATGCAATCCGATCATTCTTCGTGCGCTCAAAGAAATGCTTAATCAAGGATACTGGAATTGGACATACCGGATTATAGGAAGGTGCGATCCGAAGAAACTCTCCGAGCTGAAATCGCAAATCGCCGAACTTGGGTTGGTTAAGCATATTAAATTTACCGGCGAGATCACCGCAAAGCAATTTAAGCAACAGCTTAAGAAAACGAGCGTGGCCATTTTCCTGCAAGACCCGGCTTACCTGGAAGCCCCGTTTGCGCCGTTCGCGACCCTTGCCCAAGGCATTCCGACGGTCGTATTCGATGGGGGCGCCTTCCGCGATCTACCGAACGATGCGATCATCAAAATCCCGGAAGGCCCGGAATCGGAACCCGCTATATTGCGCGAATTGATTCTCTTATATCGGAGTCCGAATTTACGCGGGCTCTTGAAGGAGAGAGCGTCCGAGCATTTAGAGAAAAATCATTCGTTGCCGCAATTCGCTAGCGTAATCCAGGAGGCCGTCGAGAGCAGCCAATTTACGGGCGAACGGCCAACCGTCGAGTGGACCATTCGTCGAACTTCCGACGGGGTACCGCAAATTCAAAAATGATCAGGGGGAAGTCGTATGCTCGGGTCGCAATTGTGCAAGGAAGCGGACTTCTCTACTTCCTGGTTTGTCCATGCTTGCGGCAAGCTACGGGAGGAAATGAGATACCACAGAAAGCTTTGGGAATGGTGTTACATCTTCGAAGCCTTACGCGAGCGAAATATGTTAATGCCTTTCAAGAGCGGACTGGGTTTCGGGGTAGGGAAAGAGCCCTTAACCGCCGCATTCGCCTCGTACGGCTGCGAAGTCGTCGCGACGGACATGGACGCGGACGAAGCCAAAGAGCAAGGATGGGTAGAGACGAATCAACATGCGCTTAACGCCATGGACTTAAATAACGCGGGAATATGCGACCCTCATCAATTTCGGAATCTGGTTACTTACGAGACTGCGGACATGAATCGGATAAGCGATAATTATGTCGAACGATTCGATTTCACATGGTCTTCCTGTTGCTTTGAGCATTTGGGTTCGATTGAGCATGGAAAACGGTTTATCGTGAATCAAATGAAATGCTTGAAGCCCGGAGGAGTAGCGGTTCATACGACTGAATTCAATCTGTCCTCCGATGAGGACACGTTGGAAGCGCCGATACTCGTCATTTATCGAAGGCGGGATATCGAGGCTATGGTCTCCGAGCTACGCCAGGAGGGATATCGGGTAACCGTCGATTATACGGCAGGAGCGGGGCCTTACGAGTCTTTCGTAGACCTTCCGCCATATCATAATCCGGTTCACCTGCGGTTGAAACTCGGCGAATATGTATCCACGTCGATCGGATTGATTATCGAGAAGGAGAAATAGCCGTGAAAAAAGGACCTTCAGGGAGAGAGCTTCTCCCGAAGGTCCTTTTGTTCTAATCTATCCCCGAATCAGCAACAAATCCCAATGTAAAGTACCGGTGTGCGCTGCCAACTGGTCAATAGAAACCGGATGAGTGGGGGAGCCGTCCATCGGCATATTAAAGATCGTAAACCCCTTGTCGATGAAACGCTGCATAATCGGCCGAGGTGCATGACCGCCCCATAACATCGGCAAATATTCCATGAATATCGTCATTTTTCCATTCGCGTCTATGACTTCGAAGAGACTATCCATAATATAAGGCTCTCCTCCGTCGATATCGATCTTGATGACGTCTACCTTCTTGGAGTCGCCGAGCAGGTCCGTTAATACGGCTTTCCGAACCGTCGTATGGGTAACGGGATTGATTTCTAGCATATTGAGGTGCAATATGCTCGTGCCGCCTTCTCCTCTCGTCTCGATAGTCTCTTCTCCGTTCGAGTCCGATAACATGACCCGATGCAATTGAACGTTCGAGAAGCCGTTAAGGGAGGCGCTCTTAAGCAAGTTGCGATGATGGAAAGGGTTAGGCTCGAAGGCATGGACCTTCCCTAAGGGTCCGGCTTGTTTGGCGGCGAGCAAAGTGAAAAATCCGCAATGCGATCCGATGTCGAGAACGGTCATGCCCGGCTGGACCTGGGACAGGAACGCCGCCTCCAGCCAAGGCTCCCAACCGCCGGTCAAGTAGATCGCCATGCAAACCGGATCTCTTAAGTCTAGAAATATGGCGGGTCCGGCCGTTAAATCCATTAATATCGTATGATCGCCCGTATAGACATGGGGCCTGTAATCGAACATGTTATTTCCTCCCGAATCTTATTTAGGCAACGGTCAGTCTTAAGAAAGGCACTCTAATGCGACACTCCGACGTATTGTGCTTGTAGAGTCGAATCTCCGCGTCTAACGCGTCTTGATCTAGCTCGATCCGGGAGTGAAGCTCTGTTTTTCCGGAAACGGTTTGATTCCATAAGAGGTTGAGGCCCTTCCCGGAAGTCAGCTCGAGGGTGAATTCCCCGGAACCTTCGATCTCTATCGAGGTATGAAGGAGATAGCTCCGGGAAGACAGCGTTAGATGATGCCCGTAGAACACGTATCCCGGATGACCGGCGGCTAGAAATCCGTCTTTATCGAACCCCGCGGGTCTGATGAACGGCGCGAAATACAGGCTCGAGATAATGGGGGCGGGCCGAAAATAGAGAGGCTCATGCTGCTTGGGATCAGCCGTCACGTCATTTCCGATCTTCCGAAGCCGAACGACGGCAATGCCGTTCGAGAATGGGAAGGGACTATCATATAAAGCATCGGTTAAATCTTCTTTGTCGCATTGAATCCAACTCTGGAGAGGCGTGTTCATTTGTAGAGCCATGTCCTGCCTGCGGAAGTACTCGACATCGATGGCATCGGGCGGCACGCCATAAGCATCGCTTAACAATCGGAGGTATTCGTCGCTGAATTGAATGAGCCAATCGCAGTCCATCAGCTGACCGTACGGAAGCGTGATCCATGCGACCCCGTTCGGCTTGAGCAGGTTGTAGATGTGCCGGATCGCTTTCAAAGGCGTCTCCCGATCGACGGAGCTATTCTCGCCCTTGCCGTGTTTCATGTAATGTGCGGCGGTGGAGAGGCAGAGGATGAGGGAGTGTTTGGTATCGTACTCCATGAAGTCGAGGTTAAGGACGGCAGCGGAATCTTCGTATTTGTCGATGATAATCCGGTTCGATAGTACGGGGTAGGGGGCAAGGAGTTCTTGATAATTCGCGAGCACGTTGCCGACTTCGAGGAACGACTCGCCAGAACCGGCTCCCGACTGCCGAAGGAGATGAAGAGCGAGCGGGATTTCGATCGTTCTTTCCGAACAATTGCTATAGGGCAGACGGTTATATGGGAGCGGTTTGCTGTTATACAGAAAATAGTTGTAGAAGGGTCGGCCTGCTAATCCCATAAAGGATGTCACTCCATTCGTAAGTAAGGCAAGATCGCCAATAATGAAGTATATGCGTCCAGCGGAGAACGGTTTGGACATCTGACACGAAGGGATAAACGTAGCGATATAATCTGACCTCCTGAAAACACTTCGCAAATCTTTCCATATACTAATGTCAAAATGCAAGCGAAGGAGAGTCGGGTTCCGATGTCCTGCACTGGAGTGTTCTGGGCTGGCCCTGTTAACGATATGGGGGGATACGGAAACGTATCGCGCAATTTCTTGCGTTCCTTGGAAGCGGTCGATATTCCGGTATACGCCACCCCTGGCGGCGCGCAACACAATAAGGTAATCGGCGATAAAACCGTTCGGTGGCTAGAAGGGCTGTCGACGGATAAAATCGGAGACCGAGTGGTGTGGATTCAACATGGGATACCTACGCATTTCAATTTGGAGATTCCGCACCCCAAAGTGGTCAAAAAAATTGGAATTACGTTATTCGAAACGGACCGGATCCCCGCCAATTGGGCGGAGAGATGTAATCTATTCGATGAAATATGGGTTCCTTCTCACTTTAACTACCGAACGTTCTCCGAATTCGGCGTCGATCCATCCAAGCTTCAAGTCGTTCCCTATCCGATCGATATTAACCGATTTTATCCGGGTAGACCGTATAACAAAATCGTGTTTTCTCCGCCGTTGCGTCATTTCTCGTTCCTGTACGTGTTCGGCTTCGATTTCCGTAAAGGAGTCGATCTATTGATTGAATCGTTCTGCAGAGCTTTCAGCGCCAAGGAAGAGGTCTCGCTCGTCTTGAAAGTATACGTTCATAGCGGATACGAGTCTTCGTACGCCATGTCGGTCATACAGCCCTTTATCCCGGCGGATCGTTTATTCTCGCAGATTATTGTCATTGTCGAACCTTTCGACGAACAGCAGCTGATCGATCTCTATCAAAGCTGCGATGCCTACGTATCGGTGGACCGTGCAGGATGGGGCATGCCGGCTATGGAGTCGATGGCGCTCGGGAAGCCGACGATCGGGTTGAACTGGGGCGGTTACACGGAGTTCATGAATGAAGACAACAGCATTCTCATCGAGCCGGAGTCGCAACTTGTACCGGTCGACGCAAGGCTTCAAGCGGACCGTCCAGACTACTACGGAGGGCACATGTGGGCGGATATTAAGCCGGATAAAGTCGGCGGCGCGATGCGGGAGCTCTATGAGGATCGGGTGAAGCGGGAGCGAATCGGCAAGAAAGCGGCTTTCGATATTCACTTTGAATACTCGCCGGCAGCCATCGGAAACAGGATCAAGCAATTGCTCGAGAGAGGATAACGGCCGGAACGTGATAACTGTAAATGAATGTTCGGGAGCGGCCATATGGCCGCTTTACCTATTTTAGGAGGAATGGTTCATCGTCCATGCCAACCGGTTTGTCCCGTCCATACAATAACAGTGCATTGGCAGTAGCCCGTACTGCGATCCGTTCGGTTTAAGATAACGGAGGGGATCTGGAACATGAAAATCGTCATTATGGCGGGCGGTAAAGGTAGCCGGCTCTGGCCAAGAAGCGTGGATGAGAAACCGAAGCAATTTCTGGCGCTGACATCGGAACTTACGATGCTGCAACAGACGTATCGAAGTTTGTCCGAACTCATACCCATCGGTCAGTTATATGTGGTGACGGCGACCCAGTATCATTCGCTCGTTACGGAACAATTACCGGAGTTGACCCTGGACCACATCATAACGGAACCGGTACAACGGGACACGGGACCTTGCATCGCCTTGTCGGCCTTGCATTTCTTGCGGAAAGAAGACGATGAGGTGTTGGTCATGATGCCTTCCGATCAACATGTCCCTCACGTACAGGCGCTTACCGAAGCATTAAGAGCGGCCGAAGAGATCGCGAACGAATCCTCGAACATCGTTACGTTAGGAATCGAACCCGTAAGACCCGAAACGAACTACGGGTACATTCTGGCTTCGTCCGCAGTCGATTCGACTGGTGCAAGAAGAGTCGTCGCTTTCGTGGAGAAGCCCGATATCGACACCGCGCATAAGCTCATTGCCGAACGGAACGTTTATTGGAACAGCGGAATTATCGTATGGAAGCCTTCTACGATAGCCGCGGAAATGCGCGAGCACCAGCCTGAATTATGGAATGGGTTACTTAACGCGGGTGACGATGTCGAGAACGCCTACGGGCGCCTTCCGAGAATATCCGTCGATTATGCCATTCTCGAAAAATCCGAGCATCTATACACCATTCCTTTCGGGTACGCATGGGAGGATCTGGGAAGCTGGGCCTCATTGGAAAGAATTCGCGAAGAGGAAGCCGACCGGAACGGGAATATCGTACACGGAGTCGTGCATGCCTTCCATTCGAACAGAAACATCGTATTTTCCGAAGGACGCCAGACGATCGTGATCGGAGCGGACGATCTCATTATCGTCTCGACGGCGGAGGGGCTGCTGGTCTGTCATAAATCCAAGGAACCGATATTGAAATCCATCATTCAGGACGTTGAGAAACGAGGGGGAGCAGCGAGCGGATGAAAGCATTAGTTACGGGCATATCGGGATTCGTCGGCAGCCATATGGCTGAGTTTCTGCTTAGCCGTAACGCGGAGGTAGTCGGAACGATCCGCAATCGTAGTCGGATGAACCACATAGAACATCTAGGCAACAAAATCCGGCTAGTGGAATGCGAGCTTCGAGACCCGTTCTCCGTGGAAACGCTCGTGGAGAAAGAGAGGCCGGATTTGATCTTTCACCTTGCGGCCCAAAGCTTCGTGCCCACTTCGTGGAATTCTCCCATCGATACGATTCACAATAACGTAGCCGGACAAGTCAATCTATTCGAGGCCATTAGGCGTATCGGATTAAACACGAAAATTCAGATCGCCTGTTCGAGCGAGGAATACGGCCAAGTCGAGCCGGGAGAGACGCCGATCCGCGAGACGAATCCGTTGCGTCCGCTGAGTCCCTACGCGATCAGCAAGGTGGCTCAAGATTACTTGGGCTATCAATATTACAAGAGCTACGGACTGCATGTCGTCCGTACGATTACTTTTAACCACACCGGTCCAAGACGCGGGGAAAACTTCGTAACGTCCAACTTCGCCAAGCAGATCGTGGACATCGAGAAGGGCAAGAAACCACCCGTGATCTACGTTGGTAATCTAGAGGCGAAGCGGGATTTCACGGATGTTCGAGACGTCGTCAGAGGGTATTGGTTGGCGCTGGAAAAGGGGACTCCGGGAGAAGCCTACAATATCGCATCCGGAACCTGTTATACGATCGCCGAGATGCTGAACACCCTTCTGTCCTTCAGCAACGTGAAAATCGAAGTCAAAACGGACCCTGCCCGCTTGCGTCCATCGGATGTAGAGATTCTGTTGGGGGATTACGGTAAGTTTCGCGAAGCGACAGGGTGGAAACCTGAAATTCCGTTCGAACGGACGATGGAGGACCTTCTTCATTATTGGCGTTCGCAGACTTAGGGGGAATTTGAGATGTTTACGATGTGCACGATCATTGCCAAAAACTATCTCGCTTTCGCCCGAACGCTCGTAAAGTCTTTTTTGCAGCATCATCCTACGGGTAAAGCTTACGTACTCTTGGCGGATGAGAGCGAAGGGCTGGTGAACGCTCATGAAGAAATATTCGAATGGATTCATCTTAAGGATATCGGATTGCCCGAATCGCTGGAAATGAGCTTCCAATATGACGTAACGGAGTTTAACACCGCGGTTAAACCTTACTTCCTTGATTATTTGCTAAGAGCTCGAGGAGTGGAAACGGTCGCCTATTTTGATCCGGATATCCTGATCACCCAGCGAATGGATGGTTTTTTCCGCGCGCTTCCGCAGCATTCTATCGTGCTCACGCCCCATACCTTGTCTGACATACCGAAAGACGGTCATAAACCCAATGAGATCGACATTCTTCAGGCGGGGGTATACAATCTTGGATTTCTTGCCTTAAGCCGTACGGAAGAAACGTTACGGATGTTGGATTGGTGGAAAACCAAACTGCGTAACGAATGCATTATGGATCCGGCCGGCGGGTACCACGTGGATCAGAGATGGATGGATCTTGTGCCTGCCCGCTTTGACGGCGTTCATATCCTTAAAAACCCTACCTTTAACGTATCGTATTGGAACTTGCACGAGCGTCCGGTCGTCAATCGGAACGGCCTTTACGAGATTCACGGAAAACCGCTGACCTTCTATCATTTTAGCGGATTAGTCTCCGATCTAAGCAGAATTTCCAAGCATCAAACCCGGTTTCAGTGGGGACAATTCCCTGATTTGAAGAAGCTGTTCGGAGAGTACGTCGCGCAATTGACGGCGAACGGTTATCCGGCGACGGCGGGTTGGCGGTACGCTTATCATTATTTCGATAACGGAATTTCCGTTCCCCCCATCGCTAGAACGATCTATAGGAAGCTCGAATCGAAACAAGCATTCGGAAACCCTTTCCTGACGCTTACGCCGAACGGGTTCTATCAATGGCTGTTTTCCCCCACGAGTCTCGTTTCGCCCGTACCGCAAATATTGAAGGAGATTTATTACGCGCGAATCGACTTACAACGGGTTTTTCCCGATTTTTACGGGGCCGACAGAAACAATCTGATGAATTGGGCTAGGGAGCATGTACCTTTGGAATACGGAGTGGATCCCCTCGTCTGGAATCCGGTATGGAGCTCCATGATCTTCCGGTAACAAGATGGGATTAAAGGATGATGGGCATGAAAGGCATTAACTTGATCGGCTACGCAAGGTCCGAGATGGGTATAGGCGAATCTTGCAGATTGGCGGCTAGAACTCTGCAATGCTCGAATATCCCGTTCGGCATCTTGAATTATTCTGGCGGGAATAACTCGAGGAAAGAGGATTCGACTTGGAAATCCAAAGAGATTCATTCGCCTATTTACCCTATAAACCTATTCCACATTAACGCCGACCAGATGCCTCTAGCTTACGAGACATTAGGATCGCGTTGGTTTGCCAACCGACTTAATATCGGTTATTGGCATTGGGAGCTTCCCGATTTTCCTGACGAATATGCGGAAGGTTTCCGTCATCTGGACGAAATATGGGTGCCTACGTCCTTCGTCGAGAGCAGCATTGCGGGGAAATCGCCGATTCCGGTCATCCGAATTCCGCATGGCGTTCAAGTGGATGTGCCGGATAACATAGACAGGAAGTCGTTCGGACTGCCGGAACGCAAGTTTTTGTTCCTGTGCATGTACGACACGTTCAGCTATGGTCCCCGCAAAAATCCTTATTCGGTGCTTAAAGCCTACCGCGACTCGGTCACGCGATTCGGCTTGCCGGCCGGATTAGTCATTAAGATGAATAACCCGCAGCAATCGGAGATCGACAATCTTAAGCGCGACTCCGAAGGACTGCCGAACGTATGGATAATCGATCGGGTTCTAAGCCGTATGGAAGCCAATGCGTTACTGAATTGCGCGGACTGTTATATTTCGCTGCATCGGTCCGAAGGTTTCGGATTACCTTTGGCCGAAGCGATGTATCTGGGCAAACCGGTTATTGGAACGCACTGGTCGGGCAATACGGACTTCATGACGACGGAGAATTCCGGGGCCGTACGATATCGCCTCACCCGGATCGGGCAAAATCTGGGGCCGTATAAGGCGCACCAGTTATGGGCGGAGCCGGACGTCGAGCATGCGATGTACTTAATGAGAAGTGCCGTGTACGATGCCGAATGGAGAAAACGAATCGCGTTGAACGGTCAAGCGACCATTAGGGACCGGTTCTCCCCGGAAGCTGCCGGAAAAGCTATACGCGGCAGGTTATCGTCAACGTTAAACATATCGTGAACGTTGAATCGCCCTTCGATCGCGAAGGGCGATTCAACGTGCAACGAGCATCGTCGAACTTTCGAATTCGAGGGTCCCTCTTATTGAATAAAGCTTTCGCGCCACCTCCATACTAGAAATAAGCGAGTCGGAAAGCGGGATTCGTACCCGTTTGCATTTTACGAAAAGCGGCGTATAATAAAACTATAGTCAAAGAAAGTCAAAGTCAGATCCACCCCTGTTTGACGAACCGGCAAAAGCGCGAAAATCGGCTATCGTCGGGATGTATCGATGAAAGGAGGTTGGACGTTGCCTAACATTACGGATCTTATCGAGCAGTACTTGAAACAAATTTTACAAAGCAGCATGGAAGGCTCGGTTGAAATCCAAAGAAGCGACTTGGCCGATAAGTTCTCTTGCGTCCCGTCGCAAATCAATTACGTGATTAGCACAAGGTTTACGTTGGAGAAGGGCTATTACGTGGAAAGCAAACGCGGCGGAGGCGGATACATTCGCATCCAGCGCGTGAGTTTGCCCTCGCTGGAAGCCGTACAGCGGCACATTCAGCAAACGGTGGGGGAACAGATCGACCAAACCGCCGCCGAGGGGCTCATCTACCAGTTGGAGGAAGCCCGATTTATTACCGCTCGGGAAGCGCGTCTCCTCAAGACCGCCGTATCCCGGGACGTGTTGCAGTTAAAGCTGCCGTTGCGGGACGAGATCCGGGCGAAGCTCATGAAGGCGATTCTTATCGCCCTGCTTGCGAAATGAGAAAAGGAGGATTGGACGATGCAGTGCCAGGAATGCGGCAAACGTCCGGCGACACTTCACTTCACGAAAATCGTGAACGGTGAGAAAGCGGAGTTGCACATTTGCGAATCTTGCGCGCGGGAGAAGGGCGAACTGATCCCCGGAACCTCCAGCGGATTTTCCATTCACAACCTGCTCTCGGGACTGCTGGATTTTGAAACTCCCAATCCGATGGCCAAACAGCCGGCGGCGAAATGCGAAACGTGCGGTATGACTTACGCCCAATTCAGCAAGATCGGACGCTTTGGCTGCAGCCATTGTTATAAACAATTTTCGGAACGTTTGGATCCTTTGCTTAAACGGGTACATGGAAATACGGTACATGTGGGTAAGGTGCCGAAGCGGGCCGGGGGCAGATTGAAGACGAAACGGGAAATCGATCGTTTGAAGAAGGAAATGCAAGGCCGGATCGAGCGGGAGGATTTCGAGACAGCCGCGCAACTGCGCGATCGGATCCGCGAGCTTGAGAATGAAATGAGCGGTTGAAGGGGGTGAATGCGATTGGCTAAACGAAAGTACGTTAAACAAGCTTTAAGCCAATGGATGAACGGCGTCGGCCCGGATTCCGAAGTCGTCATCAGCAGTCGGGTACGCATCGCGCGCAATATTCGCAATATGCCCTTCCCTCTGATGGCGGACCCTTCCCGTTCTCTCTCGGTCATGGAGCAGTTGCTGGGAGTAGCGGAGAGCGGCAGGCTGAACGGGCTAGGCAAGATCGAGCAAATCCGGTTGACCGATTTAACGGAACTGGAGAAGCTCGTGCTCGTCGAGAAACATCTCATCAGTCCGAATTTGGCTAACGATTCGCGCAACGGCGCGCTTATTCTAAGTCCGAACGAGGACATCAGCGTCATGATCAATGAAGAGGATCATTTGCGCATTCAATGTTTAAGCTCCGGGTTTCAGGTTCATGAAGCTTGGGACGCGGCCAGCAAAATCGACGATATCTTCGAAGAGCAAGTCGATTACGCCTTCGACGAGAAACACGGCTACTTAACGAGTTGTCCGACGAACGTCGGAACCGGCATCCGGGTCTCGGTCATGATGCACTTGCCGGCGCTCGTGATGACGGGTCAGATTAACCGGATATTGTCGGCCGTCACTCAGGTAGGGCTTGCCGTTAGAGGGTTATACGGGGAAGGCAGCGAGGCGACAGGAAATCTGTTTCAAGTGTCGAACCAAATAACGTTAGGACAATCCGAGCAAGAGATCATCGAAAATTTATTTCAGGTCGCGCGCCAAATGATCGAACACGAGAAGTCGGCGCGGAGTAAGCTATTAACCGAATCCCGGTTAAGGGTAGAAGATCGGGTGCGCAGGTCGTTCGGGATTTTGTCCCAAGCGATCATCATGGATTCGAAGGAAGCTTCGCAGCGTTTGTCCGATATCCGGCTCGGCGTCCATCTCGGGTTATTGCCGGAAGTGAACGAGTTGGTCTTGAACGAATTGCTCGTATCGACGCAACCCGGATTCCTGCAAATGACGTTCGGAGAGGCCATGAGCCCGGAAGACAGGGATAGGTCGAGAGCGGAATTAATCCGTTCCCGACTGGCAACTATTTCATAAATGTTTTATTCTTAACATTATAGGAGGTGTGTCTCATGATGTTTGGACGATTTACGGAACGTGCGCAGAAGGTGTTGGCTTTAGCTCAAGAAGAAGCAGTGCGTTTGGGACACAATAATATCGGTACGGAACATATTCTGCTCGGTTTGATCCGGGAAGGGGAAAGCATCGCGGCTAAAGCGCTTATCGCTTTAGGTCTTGGCTTGGAGAAAATCCAGGACGAAGTCGAGTCGCTGATCGGCCGCGGACAAGAGCAGCCTACGAATATCGCTTACACGCCTCGGGCCAAGAAAGTGATCGAGCTCTCCATGGACGAAGCGCGCAAGCTCGGCCACACTTACGTAGGCACGGAGCATATTCTGCTCGGCCTTATCCGTGAAGGAGAGGGCGTTGCGGCTCGGGTCCTCAACAATCTGGGCATCAGCTTGAACAAAGCCCGCCAGCAAGTGCTTCAATTGCTGGGCAGCAACGAGAGCGTGTCGCAAAACCATGGTCCATCCGCCAACGTGAGCACGCCGACGTTGGATGGCCTGGCTAGAGATTTAACTGCCAGCGCTCGGGAAGGCAATATCGATCCCGTGATCGGCCGTCAGAAGGAAATCGAGCGCGTCATTCAAGTGCTGTCCCGCCGGACGAAGAACAACCCGGTATTGATCGGGGAGCCGGGCGTAGGTAAAACGGCAATCGCCGAAGGCCTCGCCCAGAAAATCGTCAACAACGAGATTCCCGAGACGTTGCGCGACAAGCGCGTAATGACGCTCGACATGGGCTCCGTCGTTGCCGGAACGAAATACCGCGGAGAATTCGAAGACCGCCTGAAAAAAATCATGGACGAAATTCGTCAGGCCGGTAACGTCATCTTGTTCATCGACGAGCTTCACACGTTGATCGGAGCGGGCGGCGCGGAAGGCGCGATCGATGCCTCGAACATTCTCAAGCCGGCGCTTGCTCGCGGAGAATTGCAATGCATCGGGGCAACTACGCTGGATGAATACCGCAAATATATCGAGAAGGATGCGGCGCTGGAACGCCGGTTCCAACCGATTACGGTAGATCAACCGACGCCGGAAGAAGCGATCCAAATCTTGCGCGGCTTGCGCGATCGTTATGAGGCGCATCACCGGGTGAAAATTACGGACGAAGCGATCGAAGCGGCGGTTAAGCTGTCCGATCGTTATATCCCGGATCGGTTCCTGCCGGATAAAGCGATCGATCTGATCGACGAAGCGGGTTCCAAAGTAAGGCTGAATTCGTATACGGTACCGCCGAACCTGAAGCAATTGGAAACAAGGCTCGAGGATATTCGTAAGGAGAAGGACGCAGCCGTTCAGAGCCAAGAATTCGAGAAAGCGGCCGCCCTTCGCGATACGGAGCAGAAAATCCGCGAAGAGCTCGACCATACGAAAAACTTGTGGAAAGAAAAGCAAGGCCGCACCGATTCCGAAGTTACGCCGGAAGATATCGCTCAAGTCGTCGCAAGCTGGACCGGAATTCCGGTTAGCAAGCTGGCCGAGGAAGAAACCGAGCGTCTGCTGAAGATGGAGAGCATCCTGCACGACCGCGTCATCGGTCAAGACGAAGCCGTGAAGTCCGTGTCCCGCGCCATTCGCCGCGCTCGTGCCGGCTTGAAGGATCCGAAGCGCCCGATGGGCTCGTTCATCTTCCTTGGACCGACGGGCGTAGGGAAGACGGAACTGGCCCGCGCGATAGCGGAAGCGATGTTCGGAGACGAGAATGCCGTTATCCGCATCGACATGTCGGAATATATGGAGAAGCATTCGACTTCTCGTTTGGTCGGAGCGCCTCCGGGATACGTCGGCTACGAGGAAGGCGGCCAATTGACGGAGAAAGTTCGTCGCAAACCGTATTCCGTCGTATTGCTCGACGAGATCGAGAAAGCTCATCCGGAAGTGTTTAACGTCTTGCTGCAAGTGCTTGAGGACGGTCGATTGACCGACTCCAAAGGCCGTTCCGTAGATTTCCGGAATACGCTGATCATTATGACTTCGAACGTCGGAGCCGAGCAAATCAAGAAAAACTCCACGTTGGGCTTCACGGCCGCGCAAGACGCGGGTCGCGATTATCAGAATATGAAGGAAAAAGTGCTGGGAGAACTGAAGAAGTCGTTCCGTCCGGAGTTCTTGAACCGGATCGACGAGTCGATCGTGTTCCACCCGCTGAACGAAGAGCATATCGCAGAGATCGTAACGCTAATGGCCGACGATCTTCGCAAACGTCTAGTCGAGCACAACGTCAGCTTCGAGCTGACGGATTCGGCTAAGGCGTTCCTCGCGAAGGAAGGCTACGATCCTCAATACGGAGCGCGTCCGCTCCGTCGCGCGATTCAGAAGCATATCGAAGACCGCTTGTCCGAGGATCTGTTGCTCGGCAAGATTACGAAAGGCAACGCGCTCCTCATCGACGAGGAGGACGGCGGCTTGGTCGTCAAGCAGAAAGACGGCATCGAGTTGACGAAAGCTTAATTTATAGAGAAGAGGCTGTCTCTTAACGGAGGCAGCCTCTTCTTTAATTTGCTCGTTTGTCCTGGTGTTTTTGTTTGCTTGGTTTCTCTATCCAGCCGAATCATGGTAAAATTCATGAATAGGACGTTGTTCAAAGGAGCTTTAATCTGCAATGGCCAAAGTGAAAACGAAATTTGCCTGTACTCAGTGCGGGACGGAATCCCCGAAATGGATGGGGAAGTGTCCGGGCTGTCAAGAGTGGAACACGATGGTCGAGGAAACCGAGACGGAGATTAAGGCGCCGGTCGGAAGAAGCGAACTACTCCGTACGAAAGAAAAAGCACGTGCCATCATAGACATAGAGAGTGGGCGAGAGCCCCGTATTTCTACAGGTTTGTCCGAACTGAACCGGGTTCTCGGCGGCGGACTGGTCCCCGGCTCATTGCTGCTCGTCGGAGGAGATCCCGGGATCGGGAAATCGACCTTGCTGCTGCAGGCGTCCTATTCCTTATCTACGCAAGGTTTGAAGGTATTGTACGTATCCGGCGAGGAATCGGTACGTCAAACCAAGCTCAGGGCGGATCGTCTTGGAGCGTTGAACGATAGGCTGTACGTGTTATGCGAGACGAACCTGGAAGTGATCGAGGAAGCGATTACCGAAGTGGAGCCGGATTTCCTCGTTATCGACTCGATTCAAACCGTATACCGGCCAGAAGTCGCTTCCGCTCCGGGAAGCGTGGCGCAAGTAAGGGAATGCACGGCTCATTTTATGAGAATATCGAAGATTAACGGAGTGGCAACCGTCTTAGTCGGGCACGTTACCAAGGAAGGCGCGATCGCCGGGCCGAGATTGCTGGAACACATGGTCGATTGCGTGCTTTACTTCGAGGGAGAACGGCATCATACGTATCGTATTTTACGCGCGGTGAAAAATCGTTTCGGCTCGACGAACGAAATCGGGATTTTCGATATGACGGAGGATGGTCTGCGGGAAGTTACGAACCCGTCCGAGCTCTTCTTATCGGAAAGGCCGCTGGGAGTTTCCGGTTCTACCGTCGTGGCCAGCATGGAAGGAACGAGACCGGTATTGGTGGAATTGCAGGCGCTTATATCGCCGACCCATTTTCCGTCGCCGCGCCGGATGGCTTCGGGTTTCGATCACCATCGCATGTCGCTCGTCATTGCGGTGCTCGAGAAGAGAATGGGGATGTTCCTGCAAAATCAGGACGCCTATCTGAACGTGGCGGGCGGGGTCAAGCTGGATGAACCGGCCGCGGATTTGGCTGCCGCGGTAAGCTTGGCATCCAGCTTCAAGGATTCGCCGACGAAGCCGTTCGACGTCGTCTTCGGCGAGGTGGGCTTAACGGGAGAAGTCCGGGCGGTATCCAGAGCCGAGCAACGGGTGAAGGAAGCCCATAAGCTGGGGTTCAAACGCGTGATCATGCCGGAGCAAAGCATGAAGGGCTGGCAAGCGCCCAAAGACATTACGCTGATCGGGGTCAAAACGGTTGCGGAAGCACTTAAGGCCGCATTGGAATAGGGGGTATCGATGACGGAATGAAAGAACATAAGGAAAGAGACCCGAAAGAGAAAGAACGGAACCAGCAAGAAAAGACGATGAATTTGCTGCTCCAGATGGTTGCGCCTGGTACCCCGTTCCGCGATGGGCTGGAGAACGTGCTGCGCGCCAAGACGGGAGCCCTTATCGTAGTGGGATACAGTCCGGAAGTCATGGAAGTCGTTGACGGAGGGTTCTCCATCAATTGCGATTTCAGTCCGAACTACTTATATGAATTAGCCAAGATGGACGGCGCGATCATCTTGAACGAAGACGTGAAGAGGATCCTATACGCGAACACGCAGCTTATTCCGGATTCCTCGATCTCCTCGTCCGAAACGGGTATCCGCCACCGGACCGCGGAGCGGGTCGCGAAGCAGACCGGCAAGCTCGTCGTTTCCATTTCCCAACGCCGCAACGTCATTACGCTGTACCAAGGTCAGTTACGGTACGCGCTGAAGGAAATGGGCGTCATCTTAACGAAGGCGAACCAAGCGATTCAGACGTTGGAGAGGTACCGGGTCGTGTTTACTCAAGCGTTGACGAATTTGTCGGCGCTGGAGTTCGAGGAGCTAGTTACGATGCACGAGGTAGCGCACGTCATTCAACGCGCGGAGATGGTGCTTCGGATCAATAACGAAATCAATCGTTACGTGTTGGAACTAGGCAACGAGGGCAGACTCATCAGCATGCAGAAGGAAGAACTGGTCGGATCGGCCGAAGATGAGGCTGCATTATTAATCAGGGATTACGCGAAGGATGACGGGGAAAATAAAGTTCGCGAAATCCAAGCGGCCATTCGCAAGTTATCTTCCGAAGAGCTGCTCGATTCCGCGTTGTTAATTCGAATTTTGGGGTATCCATCCCTCAGCTCGGTCGTCGAGGAAGGCTTACTCCCGCGCGGATACAGAATGCTCAGCAAGATCCCGCGGCTGCCAAGCATCATCATTCATAATCTGGTTGAACGCTTCTGCGCGCTTCCGCATATCGTGATGGCTTCCATCGAAGAATTGGATGAAGTGGACGGTATCGGAGAGGTCCGGGCGAGGGCGATTAAAGAGGGCTTGAAACGGATTCAAGAGCAGGTGTTTATTGACAGACAGATATAAGGGGAATACAATTGGAAATGTTCTTCAATTTCGCAGGAATTTATGCGACGCATCCACGGAATGCGCTTAACATTCCGATTAATAGGGTATAGTAAAGTCGAGGTGGCATAACATGATTACAAAGTCGATACCGAACTTATTTACGATAGGTAACCTGTCTCTAGGCGTGATAGCCATCATATTGGCGTTTAATAACGAAACGAACAGCTCGAATACGGCTGCTTTGCTGATTATCATCGCCATGCTTCTGGATGGTTTGGATGGACGCGTCGCCCGGGCATTGAACGCGCAAAGCGAGTTCGGCAAGGAGTTGGATTCCCTCTCCGACGTGATTTCTTTCGGGGTGGCTCCGGCGTTTATCATGTATCAAGCCGCGTTTCAGGGCATAAGTCCGGCTTTGGCTTGGATCGTAACGGCCATTTTCCCGATTTGCGGCGCTTTAAGGCTTGCTCGGTTTAACGTCATTGACGGCATTCCCGGATATTTTATCGGCTTGCCGATTCCGGCTGCGGGCGGCGTATTAGCCACGCTGGCGCTATTCCAGAACGAGCTGCACTATTCCTTGCTGTTAATCAGCACGGTGGCGTTGTCCTTCCTAATGGTTAGCAATATGAAATACCCGAATTTCAAGAAGCTCGGCTTGCCGAAGAAGGCGATGTGGGCCATACCGGTCGTCGTCTTGGGAGCCGCGGTTCTCGCCTATATGTTCCAAGAAGCCATTCCTAAAGTTATTCTTGCGTTATTGCTTCTCTATGCATTGTGGGGCCTAAAAAAAAACGTTGAACGACTGTTGCCTAAGAGCAGGCGCGCTAAGCGCAGGCAGGCCGCAGAAGAGAACGATCAATCCAAGCATAGCGCGTAACCGCAACATCCGAAAGCATCGGCAATCTCTCGATCGGGGGGATGTCGGTGCTTTTTTTAACATTTCAGAAAGTATAAAATCCACTCTACTTATCTGAAATGTCTCCGACATAAACGTTCCCCCGCCATCCCTAAGGACGGCGAAAGCCGATTATGCTTGGTGCGATGACACAACGCCACGTAAAATACTAACGGGGATGAAGGAGCTTTTTCAGCCCGAGAAGGCAACCCCTACCTAAGTCCAATCTTTAAACCAGCCAAAGGTTGGATATGTTTCATAGGGGCCCCAATTATACTTGGAATATCATGACGATAAGGAGCGGTTTCCAAGTGAAAAAATATGTTGTAATCGGTTTGCTATTGATCGGGCTTCTGGCGCTTGCGGGCTGCACAGCAGGAAAGTCGATCACCTTCAAGGGAGCAGGCGAGAGTTGGAGCGTAGTCTGCAAGGTCAATCCGTCGGCCAAGACGAAGAGTTATGAGATCAAGCATATTGCCAAAGGGGAGAAAGTCAGCAACGTTAGTTATGCCTTTACCGAAAGCCAAAATTTCGATCAGCAAAGTCAAACCGAATCCGAGGCCGAGAACATGAAAATTACGGGGAGCGCAACGATTGTTGATCCGATCGCGGAGGAGACCAGCTTTAAGCTGACGATGAAATGGAACGGTAAAGAAGAGACGATCATCGTTAAGCGGGAGAAGTAAGTTTGCCCCATAGCACAGCAAAGAAGCAGCCTTCCGATCGGCGGGGCTGCTTCTTTGTCGTGAACTTGCGTTATTAAGTTAAGTTAAACCAGCCCAACGTAGAGCATTTATCAGCTTCCTTGGCGACGACTTCTTCCAGGCTGATCTCTAGCAAATTGCACATGGCGGACATGTAGAAAAGATTTTTACCCATTTCGTTGCGAATGACTTCGCGGCATTGCTCGCATAAAGCGCCTTCCATGTGGGACTTGGATTGGCGATGCGCCTGATCGAGCGGCATCTCCTCGGAAAATCCTTGGTTTCTGGCGTTTAAGGCGATACACCCGCACTCGGTTATCGATTTGGATACGGCGCGGTTGACGGATGCATTGGATTGACTGTACTTCGTGACGACATCGAGCAGACTGCGATGACGGAGTAACAATTCCGACACCTGACTCTGGAATTCCTGGAGCGTAGGTGCGCTCATCCGTTCCACCTCGGTTACCTTTAATTTACTTTTCCTTCTCATTATAGATCAAGGGCTGCGATATTTCAAAAGAACTTAGTAATCTGAAGAAACTTTAAGAAGCGGGCGGGAATGAGGTTTGCATTCGAAAAAATGGAACATACTAGTAAAGATATTTCCGACTCATTTCAAGAAAGGGAGTGATTTTATGATTATGAAAAGAATAATCCAAACCATCGGTCTACTCATAGGCGCATTGTTAGGTCAACAAATGACGAATTGGCAATCGTCTTCGGAGTCGCCATGGATGGGAGCGATGCTTGGAGCGACAACCGGCGCGGGAGGAACCTTCAGCATGGTGGTAGGAGGTTTTGCCGGATTTTTGCTTGCGACCTCTATCGCTGCTCCGTTATCCCGTTCTTTGCAACGGGGAATCGATAAGTTATCCAGTTATCCCATGTCGGAGTTATTGTCCGGCGTAGTCGGCCTCACTTTCGGACTCGCACTTTCTTCATTTCTGTATCCTTATGTGACGGATATTCCGTATGTGGGACAAGTATTGGCGGCGGGAACGGCGCTTGCGCTCGGATATGCGGGACTGCGGATCGGTACGCAGAAGAAGGACGAATTCGGCGATTGGATCCGTACGCGTCCGACGTCGGAGGCGCCTCGTAAAGACGGGCCTAGATTCGAGGAACATAAAATACTGGATACGAGCGTGATCATCGACGGTCGGATCGCGGACATTTGCAAGACGGGTTTTATCGAAGGGACGTTGGTCATACCTGAATTCGTACTGGAGGAGCTTCAGCATATCGCGGATTCTTCCGACTTGCTTAAGCGCAATCGGGGACGGAGGGGATTGGATATCCTTAATAAAATTCAGAAGGAATTAGACGTCAGGGTACTTATATACGAAGATGCGAACGAAGAACCCGGGGAAGTCGACAGCAAGCTCGTTAAGCTCGCCAAGGCGATGCAGGGCAAAGTGGTCACGAACGATTTCAACCTGAACAAGGTGTGCGAGCTGCAAGGCGTATCCGTACTTAATATCAATGACTTGGCCAACGCGGTGAAGCCGGTCGTTCTTCCGGGCGAAGAAATCGTCGTGCAGGTGATCAAGGACGGCAAGGAGCACGGCCAAGGCGTGGCTTATCTGGACGACGGTACGATGATCGTGGTCGAAGGCGGAAGGGAATTCATCGGAACGACGATGGAAGTACTCGTCACGAGCGTCCTTCAGACGTCCGCGGGCCGGATGATCTTCGCCAAGCCGAAGCTATTGGAAAAAGCGCTCTAACAAGGTATGATAATAGAATTACGGGCGGGACGCGCTCTAGTGTCCCGTCTTTCGTTTGTAATCATGCCAACCTACGTTGCGCTCATAAGGGGAATACGTTCAATGGAATGGGGAGCTGTCGTGGTAGCGGCGGGGCGCGGCACTCGCATGGGAGCCGCGGATAACAAGCCCTACCTGAAGCTGGCGGGACGCGCGGTGCTGGCACATACGCTCGAGGCTTTCGAACGAAGCGATTCCGTGAAGTCGATCGTCTTGGTCGTTACGTCCGGCGAGCAGAAGAAAGCGGCCGAGATTATCGGGAACGAAGGATTCGGCAAGGTAAAGCTCATTATACCTGGCGGGGCCGAGCGGCAGGATAGCGTATATGCCGGGTTAACCGCATTGGATACGGAAGGCGTGCTCGTGCATGACGCGGCAAGACCGCTGATTACCTCGGCGCAGATCGAAGCTTGCTGCAGGGCGGCGGAAGAGCATGGCTCATCCGCGATCGCCGTTCCGGTTAAAGATACGATCAAGGTTTCGGACGGCAACGGATTTATCGTTGCGACGCCGGAACGGAGAACGCTGTGGAGCGTGCAAACTCCTCAGGCTTTTTTGCGTACGGAGCTGATGCAGGCGCACCGGCAAGCGCAAGAGGAGGGGGCGATAGCAACGGACGACGCCATGCTTCTTGAACGGCTGGGACGCAAGGTCGCGATTGTCGAAGGGGATTACGCGAACTTGAAGATTACGACGCCCGAGGATCTGCCGATCGCGGAGTTGCTGTTGGCAAGACGTAAAGAGAAGGGGGAACCGAATTGATTAGAGTAGGACAAGGATTCGACGTACATCAACTGGTGGAGGGACGGCCTTGCATTATCGGAGGCGTTACCATCCCTTACGAGAAAGGGCTATTGGGGCATTCCGACGCGGATGTGCTGTTACATACGATCAGCGATGCGATTCTCGGCGCACTCGCTCTCGGAGATATCGGCAAGCACTTTCCCGATACCGATCCGGCATTCAAGGATGCCGACAGCGTGGTGCTGCTGGAGCGCGTGTGGGGGCTAGCTAAGGAACGCGGCTACAAGATAGGCAACGCGGATGCGACGATCATCGCCCAAGCGCCTAAAATGGCGCCTTACATCCCTGCGATGGTTTCGGTCATCGCGCGGGTGCTGGAGTGCGAGGAGTCCCAGGTTAACGTCAAGGCGACCACGACCGAGCGTCTGGGATTCCCAGGACGCGGAGAAGGTATCGCTTCGCAGGCGGTCGTTCTATTGGTTCGCGGTTAAGACGCGGTAATAGCTACAGAGCTACAGAGCTACAGAGTTACAGAGTTGCAGAGTTGCTGAGTTACTAAGGAGGAAGAAATATGTCGACGAAAGTCCGCGTACGTTATGCGCCAAGCCCTACGGGCCATCTGCATATCGGCAACGCACGAACCGCTATTTTCAACTATTTATTCGCACGCCACCACGGCGGCGACTTTATCATTCGGATCGAAGACACGGACGTTAAACGCAATGTAGCCGGGGGAGAAGAGAGCCAGCTCACTTATCTGAAATGGCTTGGCGTCGACTGGGACGAAAGCGTAGACCGCCCTGGGGAGTACGGCCCTTATCGACAAACTGAACGATTGGATATCTATAGCTCGCACACGCAGCAATTGCTGGATCGTCAGCTTGCTTATCCTTGTTATTGCAACGAGGAGGAGCTGGAGCGGGAACGCGAGGAGCAATCCGCACGCGGCGAAACTCCGAAATATTCCGGTAAATGCCGTCATCTTAACGCGGAGGAACGGGCAAAACTCGCGGCGGAAGGCCGGGTTCCGAGCGTTCGTTTTACCGTTCCCGCGGATCGCGTATACACGTTTAACGATACGGTGAAGGGCGAAATCTCTTTCCGCTCCGACGATTTCGGAGATTTCGTTATCGTGAAGAAAGACGGGATACCTACGTATAACTATGCCGTAGCCGTCGATGACCATCTGATGGAGATTTCCCACGTGCTGCGCGGGGAAGACCATATCACGAACACGCCGCGACAGCTCATGATCTATGAAGCGTTCGATTGGGCTCCGCCCGAATTCGGACATATGACGCTGATCGTGAACGATCAACGCAAGAAGCTGTCCAAACGCGACGAGTCCATCGTGCAATTCATCCAACAGTACGACGAACTCGGTTATTTGCCCGAGGCGTTGTTTAACTTCATTACGCTGCTCGGCTGGTCTCCGGAAGGCGAAGAGGAAGTATACGGTCGCGAGCAACTGATCGAAATCTTCAACGCGAGCCGGTTATCCAAAAGTCCGGCGGTGTTCGATACCGCGAAGCTTAGCTGGCTAAACCAGCATTATCTGAAGCAAGCCGAACCGGAACGCGTCATCGAGCTATGCCTGCCCCACTTGAAGTCGTCGGGCCGTCTTCCGGCGGAGCCGAACGCGCAAGAGCTGGAGTGGGCAACCGCGTTGGTGACTTTGTTCCGCGACCATCTGCGTTTCGGCGCGGAGATCGTGTCGTTGTCGGATCTCTTTTTCCAAGAGTCGCTTGAGTTCAACGACGAGGCGACGGCCGTGTTGGCTGAAGAGACGGTTCCGGCCGTATTGGCTTCTTTCCTCGCGGGATTGGAAGAAGCGGGCGAAGCGGGCTTCACGATCGAGAACATGAAGAGCTTGATCAAAGGCGTTCAGACGGCTACCGGCGTTAAAGGCAAAGGGTTGTTCATGCCGATTCGCGTAGCGCTTACCGGACAGACGCACGGACCGGACTTGAACGGCACCATCTGGCTTCTAGGACGCGATCAAGTGCTTAAGCGTCTCCGGCATCAGCTGGCCACCCGGGGATAAACCTAGGCGCTGCGCAAGGGCAGGGCAATGTCTCTTGTCACCCGCGTAGGGTTGGGATATACTTGGAGCATATCGAAAATGTGCGACGAACAGGAAAGTACGTTTTGTTAGACGAATGTCCAGAGAAGGCGGTCTAGGCTGGGAGCCGCCCATTCGCGCGAAACCGAAATGCGCCTGGGAGCTGTGCCGCTGATCGGACAACCGACAGTACTGCGATGATCTTATCGCATACTCCTTGGCTTGAACCGGGTGAGCGGTGCCGGGGGGATCTCGTTATCGATCCAATGAGGAGCGGGGTTCTTTCGGGAGTCAAGCTCAAGCAGAGTGGGACCACGTCATGACGTCTCTGCAGCGATAAGCTGCAGGGGCTTTTTTTATTTCCGCGGGCCGCGCGGCAGGGCTGCCTCCTTGGAACCTGCAGAATAACTGTAGAAATCCATTTATTTAACCTAATTGCGATGTTCTCGGCGGAAATAACTGTACATATCCAGTTATTTCGAGAAATTGGGCAGAACGAGCGCAACAAGATCTTAGCTAGGTGCCGAAGCAGATTTACATGCGTCGCGCTTGGCCGGGCGGAGTCGCAATGCATCAATATTATAGACAGAAGCACGAGGGGGGAACGGAAATGGGGATGTGGCGGACTGTCAAATCGGATATCGATGCGGTATTCGAAAATGATCCTGCGGCCCGAAGCTGGTTTGAGGTGGTTTTTACTTATGCGGGGTTACACGCGATTTGGGCTCATCGCTTCGCGCATTTCTTTTTCCGCCGTCGGTGGTATTCCGTTGCCCGCATGATCTCGCAGATCAGCCGATTTTTTACGGGAATCGAAATTCACCCCGGAGCACGGATCGGCAGTAAACTGTTTATAGACCACGGCATGGGAGTGGTCATAGGAGAAACGTGCGAGATCGGTGACGAGGTCGTCATTTACCAAGGGGTTACGCTGGGAGGAACGGGGAAAGAAAAAGGCAAACGACACCCTACGATCGGCAACCGGGTCGTTATCGCTTCCGGCGCGAAAGTGCTTGGATCGTTCACGGTCGGAGATCACTCTAATATCGGGGCGAATTCCGTCGTTCTTCGCGAAGTCCCGCCCCATAGCACGGTCGTCGGCATCCCCGGCAGAATCGTGAAACGAGACGGGAAGAAAATCGGCGATCGCCTGGATCATACGAACCTCCCCGACCCGCTCATCGAAACCTTCCGGTTCATGCAGAAAGAAATCAATGAGCTGAAGTCGGAAGTCGAACGTCTGAAAGCCGAGAGCGCAAAAGGGAACATTAAACCTATCGAATCCGAGGAATCGGCGGAAACCAAAGAGCCCGTAAACGTATCGGCATTCGATCATAAAAGGAGCTAAAGCAACGTGAACCTCAAAATATACGATAGCATGACAAGGGAACCTCAAACGTTCGTCCCGCGCGAGCCTGGGAAAGTGAACATGTACGTATGCGGGCCGACCGTATACGACTACATCCATATCGGCAACGCGCGTCCGGTCATTTTCTTCGATGTCGTACGCCGGTATCTGGAAGCGATCGGCTTGGAAGTCAACTACATCGTGAATTACACGGACGTCGACGACAAAATGATCCGGAAAGCCGCCGAACTGGGAATCACGGTACCCGAATTGGCCGAGAAATTCATTGCGGCATTCAAGGAGGACAGGGAGGCGTTAGGCGCGATTCCGCCTACCGTTGCGCCGCGGGTAACGGAAACGATCGTCGAAATCGTGGATTTCATCCAAGGTTTAGTCGATCAAGGGGCCGCTTACGAGAGCGCCGGGGACGTGTACTTCCGCACGAGCTCTTTTCCGGATTACGGCAAGCTATCCCATAAAAATCTCGACGAACTACAATACGGAATCCGGATCGACGTGGACGAAAGGAAGGAAAACCCTCAGGATTTCGTGCTGTGGAAAGCCGCGAAACCAGGGGAGATCCACTGGCCGAGTCCATGGGGCGAAGGCCGTCCGGGCTGGCACATCGAGTGCTCCGCGATGGTGCGCAAATACGCGGGGGATACGCTGGACATTCACGGGGGCGGGCATGATCTGCAATTCCCCCACCATGAGTGCGAAATCGCCCAATCCGAATCTTTGACCGGACAGCCGTTGTCCAAGTACTGGATGCATAATGGCTTCGTGAACATCAATAACGAGAAAATGTCCAAATCTCTCGGCAATGGAATCAACGTTAGACAACTTCTCAAGATGACGAGCAAATACGCGATTCGATATTTGATGTTGGCGACCCATTACCGCAGTCCGCTTAACTTCAGCGACGAGACGATTCGCCAAGCGGCCAACAGCATCGAACGCTTGACCAATTGCCGGGATAACGCGAAGCATAGACTCTCTTCCGTCGCCAAAGGCAATCTTTCCTTGGCAAGCGACGAAATCTTAATAGCTCGGTTGAAGCAGCTTAACGAAGAGTTTCATTCCCGCATGCAGGACGACTTCAGCACGCCGGACGCGATCACGGCATGGTTCGGCCTCGTATCCGAAGTCAACGCGTATTTGCAAAGGGAAGTCGTAAGCGAAACGGATTTGCTATTTATTTTGTCGCAAATCGGCGAGATGAACGGCATTCTCGGTTTGTTGCCGGAGAGCGAGGAAGCGGGCTTACTGGACGAAGAGGTCGACGCCTTAATCGCCGAGCGGACGACGGCTCGGGCGAACCGTAATTTCGCCCGCGCGGACGAGATCCGCGATTTATTGGCGGAGCGGGGAATTCTACTGGAAGATACGCCGCAAGGCATTCGTTGGCGGCGCAAATGACGGAGCGGGTAAGTCGGCCTTTAGCTCCCGTCATTGCGCCGGTGGTCCCTGCCGACGTGCCGCCGCACTTGCTCTCGCCCGTAGTGCTGGCCTACATCGGAGATGCCGTATTCGAGATCTATATCAGACAGAAACTCATTGCTTGCTCTAGCCGTAAGCCTCATGAACTTCACCGCGCGGCAACGACATACGTATCCGCGGCAGCGCAAGCCAAGCTATTGCAAAGATGGATGCCGTTGCTTACGGAAGAGGAGGCGGACATCGTCCGCAGAGGCCGCAATACGAAATCCGGACAGCCGCCGAAGAACGCGGATCCCGCGGATTATCGCCATGCAACCGCATTGGAGTGTCTTGTCGGGCATCTGTACTATCATGGGGCGAAGGATCGCCTGGAACAGCTCGTGGAATTAGCGTTCGAATCTCAATCGCTATAGACGGTACGCAATAAACGATAAAGGAAGATGACAATGAGCAATCAATATCCGAAAGCTTCGGGGAACCGTCAAGCAGGCGGCGGCGCAAGGCCGTCCGGTCAAGGCGAGCGCAAGGGCGGATGGAATTCCGCCGGCGGCGGACGCAAGGAGAAGGATAAGCGTTATGCCGCAGCGCCGGCGAATAAGGAATCGACACAGGATAATGAGCAGTGGGTCGAGGAAAGCGCCTTGAAGGGTGACGACGAATATTTAGCTGGCAAGCATCCCGTGTTGGAGGCGATGAAGGCGGGGCGGTCGATCAATAAGATCTTCATGTCCAACCAAGCCCAACGGCACCTCATCCAGCCGATCATGGAGGAAGCCAAAGCGCGCGGCATCGTCGTTCAGCAAGTAGACAAGAGCAAGCTCGATCGATTAGTGCCGGATATGCAGCATCAAGGAGTCGTCGCCCAAGCGGCCGCGGTCGCTTACGCGGAAGTGGACGAGTTATTGGCTCGCGCCAAGGAACGCGGGGAAGCGCCACTGATCGTGTTGCTCGACGAAGTGGAAGATCCGCACAATCTCGGCTCTGTATTGCGGACAGCCGACTGCACGGGAGTGCATGGCGTTATCGTGCCGAAGCGCCGGAGCGCGGGATTAACCGCGGTGGTGGCCAAAACTTCGGCGGGCGCCGTAGAATACGTTCCCGTTGCGCGCGTGGCTAACTTAGTACAAACGATGGAGAAGCTGAAAGAAGCCGGTTTGTGGATCGCGGGAGCGGATGTCGGCGCCTCGGAGGGCTTCTACGAGACGAACCTGACCGGACCGCTCGCGATCGTGATCGGCAACGAGGGTCAGGGATTATCCCGACTCGTCAAGGAAAGATGCGATTTCATCCTTTCGCTTCCGATGGCCGGTCAAATTAATTCATTGAACGCGTCGGTCGCCGCGGGAGTCATCCTGTACGAAGTCGTGAGACAGCGCGCGGAAGCTCAGAAGAAGAGAGGCGTTACCCCGTCCAGTCCGGCATCCGATCATGCCTGAGAAACGCATGTTCCAACGCGAGGACATCCTCCTCGTGGATGGCTACAACATGATCGGCGCTTGGCCTGAGCTGGCCGTTCTTAAGAACGAGAAGCTGGAAGACGCGCGCGACCAACTCTTGGAGATGCTGTCGGATTACCAGAGCTATGCGGGACTCGTCGTGATCGTCGTCTTCGATGCGTTCCGCGTGCCGGGCGCCGGAGCGGAATACCGTCATCGCAAGAAAATGCGGGTCGTGTATACGCGTGAAAGGGAAACGGCCGACGAATGCATCGAGCGTTTGGTAGGGGAATGGACGTCCGTTCGGCGTAATATCTATGTCGCGACATCCGATCAAGTCGAGCAGCACGTGGCTTTCGGTTTGGGTGCTTTGCGGGTTTCGGCGCGCGAGCTGAGACTGGAAGTGCGGCAGAGCAGGACCGAAATACAAGCCGCCATTCGGAAGGATTCCCAGATTAAGAAAAATCCGTTGGACGGCGTACTGCCCGAAAACATCCAACGCAGATTGGAACGAATGAGACGCGGCTTAGGCGATAGTTAGCAGAGTCATTACTTTTATTTACAAATTTACCACGGTCGCCGAACGGCGATAAACGGCCAATCCATTGACGCTATGCACTTTTTCAAGTATATTGTTAATAGTTTGGTAGAGTCAGAGGTTCCAGTAAGAAGTTCCAGTACGCCAATGCAGACCGGAGGAATGTTCATGAGCGTCGACTTGGAGAGGCTGGCAACACGAGAGTACGACTTCAAGGCCGACGAGGACATCGTGGAATTCGTGCGACTGGGCGACAGCGAAGCGTTGGAGTACCTCATTCACAAATATCGGAATTTCGTGCGTGCTAAGGCGCGCTCTTACTTTCTAATAGGCGCGGAGCGGGAAGATATCGTACAAGAAGGGATGATCGGCCTCTATAAAGCGATTCGCGACTTCAAAGGCGACAAGTTGGCTTCGTTCAAAGCTTTCGCCGAGTTGTGCATCACCCGCCAGATCATCACCGCGATCAAAACCGCCACCCGTCAGAAACATATCCCCCTTAATTCGTACGTCTCCTTGGATAAACCTATTTACGACGAGGATTCCGATAGGACGCTCCTCGATGTTATCTGCGGTTCGAGAGTTTGCGATCCCGAGGAAATGATCATTAACCAAGAGGAATTTTACGGACTCGAAGATAAGATGTCCGAGATTCTAAGCGACTTGGAGCGCAAAGTTCTGATGCTGTATCTGGATGGTCGGTCTTATCAAGAGATCGCGGTCGACTTGGACCGTCACGTAAAGTCGATCGATAATGCCTTGCAACGGGTGAAACGAAAGCTGGAGCGTTATTTGGAAGTGCGCGACCTGGGAACCTAGCAATTATCGGATTTCATAACCCATCAATTCGACCACAAGAGCAGCCTTAATGGAGCTGCTTTTATTTACGTTCATAAGGGTTGTCCGGTTTCGTTGCCGCATGGCGGGAGGTAGTCTTGGCGTCTCTATAAAGGCTAATAAACCAGTAAAAGAGATTAAATGCAACGGTACTGATTAAACCTTGCGCAGAAATGGAAGAATAGTACCAGAGGGGGCCTGGCGACTTTTCGTTGACATCGATTACCCCCTGTGATAAATTATTTTAGTAACCTTAACGTGGTTTCTTATGCGCTGGCTCTGAATCATCGGCGAAACACCAGGAATTGTTGTCTTGATGACTCGTCATCAATTCCGGTTCCGAACTCGGCCTTGGTTCGCCAAGTTGGGGTTTCCGCTGAATGGTTGTATTTTTATGAAGTTATGATCCCGGGAGGTGGAAGGGATGCGCGTGATCATCACACTAGCTTGTACGAATTGCAAGCAACGGAATTACACGTCAAGCAAGAACAAACGGACACACGCCGATCGCATCGAGTTGAAGAAGTTCTGCAAATTTTGCAATGAACATCATCCTCATCGCGAAACGCGTTAACTCCTAGGAGGTATGAACGTGACTTTCCTGGCCAAGATGAAACAAAACTTTGGGTCCTTTTTTTCGTTTTTTGCTGACAGCTGGAACGAATTGAAGAAAGTCCGTTGGCCCAACCGGAAAGAACTCGTCAGCTACACGATCATCGTAATAGTGACTGTGCTGTTGGTAACGATCTACTTCTGGGCTTTGGACATCGGTATTTCATCCCTCGTCGATCTCATCATCTGACGCAGGAACCAAAGGTGGCTTTTCCATGGAGAAAAGATGGTACGTAGTGCACACGTATTCGGGTTATGAGAACAAGGTCAAGGCTAACCTGGAAAAACGCGTGGAATCTATGGGTATGCAAGACAAAATCTTCCGGGTGCTTGTTCCTATGGAAGAAGAGATCGTCAACAAGGACGGTAAGAAAAAGACGGTTATGCGTAAAGTATATCCGGGATACGTTCTTGTCGAGATGATCCAAACGGACGATTCTTGGTACGTGGTTCGCAATACTCCGGGCGTTACCGGGTTTGTAGGCTCCACGGGGTCCGGATCGAAGCCGACGGCATTGCTTCCCGATGAAGTAGAAGGAATTCTAAAACATATGGGAATGGAAGAGCCTAAGCCGGTCATCGATTTCGAACTCAAGGAAAACGTACGGGTCAAAGTCGGTCCTTTCGCTAACTTCGTCGGTTCCGTAGAAGAAATTCTCGTCGACAAGAGCAAGCTTAAGGTACATGTCAACATGTTTGGCAGGGAAACCCCGGTTGAGTTGGATTTCACTCAAGTGGAAAAAATATAAGAAATTTCGTGTATTTTGGGTTTCTTGAACGAGCGGGAGGGACGAGAGTCCCGTTAAACCGCATTACGGGTCAGGGAGGTGTGCAACAATGGCAAAAAAAGTCATCAAATTGGTAAAGTTGCAAGTTAACGCGGGTAAAGCTAACCCTGCGCCGCCAATCGGTCCTGCACTAGGTCAAGCTGGCGTTAACATCATGCAATTCTGTAAAGAGTTCAATGCTCGCACCGCGGATCAAGCCGGCTTGGTTATTCCGGTCGTCATTTCCGTATTCGAGGATCGCTCCTTTACGTTCGAAACAAAAACGCCACCGGCAGCGGTATTGCTCCGCGTAGCTGCAGGAATCCAAAAAGGTTCCGGCGAGCCGAACAAGAAAAAAGTAGCTACTGTTAAACGTGCTAAAGTTCGCGATATTGCAGAGCAAAAAATGCAAGATCTGAACGCGGCATCCGTTGAAGCGGCTATGCGTATGGTCGAAGGAACAGCCCGCAGCATGGGCGTCGTTATCGAAGACTAATCGCTTGATCTAGCGGTTCCACGCGTCCGCATGGACGCGTAAGTGGGAGGAGAAATCTTGCCGTTCCCGACTCGGGAGGGCGGATTGAAACAAACCGTTAAAACCACAAAAGGAGGAAAACAACTTGGCTAAACAAGGTAAGAAATATGTAGCGTCCGCTAAGCTGATCGACCGCGATGCAACCTACGAATCGTTGGAAGCAATCGAGCTCGTGAAGAAAGCGGCAACGGCCAAATTCGACGAAACCGTCGAAGCGGCTGTCCGTCTCGGCGTTGATCCGAGAAAACAAGATCAAGCAGTGCGCGGCGTAGTCGTTCTGCCTCACGGCACCGGCAAAACGCAACGCGTCCTCGTATTCGCAAAAGGTGACAAGCTGAAAGAAGCTGAAGCAGCCGGCGCGGATTACGTAGGCGATGCTGACCTCATCGCTAAAATCCAACAAGGATGGTTCGAGTTCGACGTCTGCGTCGCTACTCCGGACATGATGAGCGAAGTAGGTAAATTGGGCCGTATTCTCGGGGGTAAAGGTTTGATGCCTAACCCTAAAGCGGGCACTGTAACGAACGACGTTGCAAAAGCCATCGCCGAGATCAAAGCCGGTAAAATCGAATACCGTCTGGACAAAGCCGGACAAATTCACGCTCCGATCGGTAAAGTATCGTTCGACTCCGCGAAGCTCGACGAAAACTTGAAAGCACTGATGGACGCGCTGAACCGCGCTAAACCGGCGTCTTCCAAAGGCGTATACCTGAAGAACGTCTCGATTTCCTCGACGATGGGACCAGGCGCGCGCGTTAACGCAGCGGGATACCGACTGTAGTCAACTGCGGGAAGCCGAAAAACGGTAAGAACTGACTTTGACAATGGCTTGCCTTCCATGGTAAGCTGGTCAAGTTGATAATCGAATATGGATACCGTAGACCGTAGGTGCAGCGCGAATGAACTTTCGCGTGAGCTTAATTTCCTACCGAGGTGTGTGGATAGAGTTTTTCTTTTATGCAAAGTGCGTCGCATTTTGATCATAAGAGCGAGATCACGTCATGCCTCCGCGAAGTCTGCGGGGGCATTTCTTATGCCTCTGACTCGTTGGAAGACGATAATACGGTAATGCCAAGACTTAGGAGGTGTACACAATGGCAAATGCAAAAATCATTCAAGCGAAACAGCAAGAAGTGGATTCGATCGCAACGAAACTGCGCGAGAGCACGAGCACGGTAGTAGCGGATTACCGCGGACTTAACGTAGCTCAAGTCACTTTGCTTCGTAAGCAATTGCGTGAGGCCGGCGTTGAATTCCAAGTGTTGAAAAACTCTTTGGTAAGCCGTGCCGCTGCAAGCGCTGAGCTTAGCGAACTTGATGCCGTTCTTACAGGACCGACTGCTGTTGCGTTCGGTACCGATGCGGTAGCTCCAGCTAAAATTCTGAGCGATTTCGCGAAGAAGAACGACGCATTGAAAATCAAAGGCGGTATCGTAGACGGACGTTTCTACGATGCGGCTCAAGTGAAGGCACTTGCGGATCTTCCTTCCCGCGAAGGTTTGCTGTCCATGTTGCTTAGCGTTCTCCAAGCACCGGTTCGCAACTTCGCACTCGCCGTCAAAGCGGTTTCGGAGAAGAACGAAGCAAGCGCATAAGGTTAGAATCTATCAAAATAAGAAGATCATATGATCTCAAATAATGGAGGATATTCAAATGAGCAAAGAGCAAATCTTAGAAGCCATCAAAGCGATGACTGTTCTTGAATTGAACGACCTGGTTAAAGCAATCGAAGAAGAATTCGGTGTTACTGCTGCAGCTCCGGTTGCTGCTGGCGGCGCGGTTGCGGTTGCTGAAGTTGAAGAGCAATCCGAGTTCGACGTTATTCTTGTTGAAGCTGGCGCTTCGAAAATCAACGTTATCAAAGCCGTTCGCGAAATCACGGGCCTTGGCTTGAAAGAAGCAAAAGATCTCGTAGACAACGCTCCAAAAGCTATCAAAGAAAAAGTAGCCAAAGAAGAAGCTGACGCTGTTAAAGGCAAGCTTGAAGAAGCTGGCGCTAAAGTAGAAGTTAAGTAAGAAGCAGATCATCAAACCCCTTGAAGATTTTCTTCGAGGGGTTTGTTCATGTCGAAATTTGATCATGCTTAATGAGGAAGCTCAAAGTCGGCTTATTAGCATCGAGAAGTTCTATGCCGTAATGATGGAGGATCCAAGTGAACGATCATTACTACTCGAATAAACCTCAGTCCGCAAGCAACCGAAAGGCTTTCGAGTCGGAGTTGCGAGGCTTTAACCTTCGGTTAACGTCGGATGCTGGCGTGTTTTCGCGGGACGGGGTGGATTATGGCAGTCGGGTGCTTATCGAGAGCATGGAAATTCCGCGCGATGCCCAAGTGTTGGATATCGGCTGCGGGTATGGTCCGATCGGGTTGATTGCCGCCCGCCTTGCGCCGCAAGGACATGTCAAGATGATCGATATTAACGAACGTGCCGTTGAACTGGCTGAACTGAACGCGCAAGCGAACGGGATACATAACGTTTCCTTCGCTCAGAGCGATTTGTTCTCGGCGGTTAATGGCGAGACGTTCGACGTGATTTTGTCTAATCCGCCAATTCGGGCGGGGAAAGCCGTCGTGCATCAACTGTTCGTTGAATCTTGGAATCATCTCAATCCAGGCGGAACGATATGGGTCGTCATCCAGAACAAACAGGGAGCTCCTTCCGCAAGGGCTAAGCTTGAAGAAATTTACGGCGAGGATGAAGTCGCGGAAGTCGGCAAGGATAAGGGCTTCAGGCTATATCGCTGTATGCGCAAGTAAAAAATGAAAAATATTTGACTTGACATTTTCGCTGTGGTATTATTAAGAAATGTCAGTATTAGGATGGGCTAATTGTCTTCAACACAATAGACCTGTAAACTCTGATCCTTTCCCAGGAATAAATTCACGTTGCTCGACGTATAATGGGTTTGTTTTGGGGTAAAGGCAGTATGAGTTGCCATTGTGCCGCCAACCGGCGCATAAGGGCTTTTCTTTATTTATGTGTTGAAGCAGACTTAAGGGGTGAGGTTAAGTTGGCAGGACATCTTGTTCAGTATGGCCGCCGTTCACGGCGCAGCTACGCCCGCATTAATGAAGTGTTGGACGTTCCGAACCTGATCGAAATCCAGCAGCAATCGTACCAGAAGTTTTTGGACGAGGGTTTGCGTGAGATTTTCCAGGATATTTCGCCAATTTCGGATTTCACCGGTAATCTCGTGTTGGAGTTTATCGACTACAGCTTGGGCGAACCGAAGTATTCCGTTGACGAATCGAAAGAACGCGACGTAACCTATGCGGCTCCGCTTCGTGTTAAAGTTCGGTTGCTTAATAAGGAAACCGGCGAGGTTAAAGAACAGGAAGTATTTATGGGCGATTTCCCGCTCATGACCGAAACGGGTACGTTCATTATCAATGGTGCGGAACGTGTTATCGTCAGCCAATTGGTGCGCTCCCCGAGCGTCTACTTCAGTACGAAGGTAGATAAGAACGGCAAGAAAAACTACACGGCTACTGTCATTCCGAATCGTGGAGCATGGCTCGAACTTGAGACGGATGCTAAAGATATCATTTACGTGCGTATAGACCGCACTCGCAAAATTCCGGTAACGGTGCTTCTTCGTTCCTTAGGGTTCGGTACCGACGCGGAGATTTTGGATTTGCTCGGACAAGACGAGTACATTCGCAATACGCTTGAGAAGGATAACACGGATTCTACCGAGAAAGCGCTCATCGAGATTTACGAGCGTCTTCGTCCGGGGGAGCCGCCTACATTGGAGAATGCGCGCAGCTTGCTGATCGCTCGGTTCTTCGATCCTAAGCGTTACGATCTGGCGAATGTCGGTCGTTATAAAGTAAACAAAAAGCTGCACATTAAAAACCGGTTGTTCAATCAGCGTTTAGCGGAAACTCTAGTGGATCCGTCCACGGGCGAGATTATCGCCGAAGCTGGTCAAATGATAGACCGGAGATTGCTGGATCAAATTCTCCCTATGCTGGAGAAAAACGTCGGCTTCAAAAACTACCGAGTAACCGGCGGCGTGTATGAAGCTGAAGATATTCCATTGCAATCGATCAGCATTTTCTCCCCGATCGAAGACGGTAAAGTAGTTAAGGTCATCGCCAACGGCATCATCGACAAGTCGGTGAAGAATATTACGCCTGCGGACATCATCGCGTCCATCAACTACTTTATGAACCTTCTTCAATCCGTAGGGAACACGGACGATATCGACCATCTCGGTAACCGTCGTCTGCGCTCCGTCGGCGAATTGCTGCAAAACCAATTCCGTATCGGTCTATCCCGTATGGAACGCGTCGTGCGCGAGAGAATGTCCATCCAGGACCAGAACGCGATTACGCCTCAGGCGCTAATCAATATTCGTCCCGTTATCGCGGCGATCAAGGAGTTCTTCGGATCTTCCCAATTGTCGCAATTTATGGATCAGACGAACCCGCTTGCGGAACTTACGCATAAGCGTCGTCTATCCGCACTCGGACCCGGCGGTTTGACGCGGGAACGCGCGGGCTTCGAAGTCCGTGACGTCCATCACTCCCACTACGGCCGGATGTGTCCGATCGAGACTCCGGAGGGACCGAACATCGGGTTGATCAACTCCTTGTCTTCCTTCGCCCGGATTAACGAATACGGATTTATCGAAGCGCCTTACCGGAAAGTCGATCCTCATACGAACCGCGTCACGGACGAGATCGTCTATATGACCGCGGACGAAGAGGACAACTATATTATCGCGCAAGCGAACGCGAAAATTAATCCGGACGGATCTTTCATCGAGAAGGAAACGATTGTCCGTTATAACAAGCAAACGGATAATATCCTCACCATGCCGAGCGATCGCGTCGATTACATGGACGTATCCCCTAAGCAAGTCGTTTCGGTTGCGACCGCGATGATTCCGTTCCTCGAGAACGATGACTCCAACCGCGCCCTAATGGGATCGAACATGCAACGTCAAGCGGTACCGTTGCTTATTCCGGAAGCTCCTTTCGTCGGAACGGGTATGGAGCATAAGTCCGCGAAAGACTCCGGGGTATGTATTGTATCCAAATATGACGGATTCATCGAACGAGTTTCTGCCAATGAAATCCAATTGCGTCGGGTCGAGATGATCGAAGGCAAAGAAGTCAAAGGCGATATCGTTAAATACAAGCTTCAGAAGTTCATGCGTTCCAACCAAGGAACTTGCATTAACCAAAGACCGCTCGTTCGTCGCGGCGATGTCATCAAGAAGGGCGACATCATGGCTGACGGTCCTTCCACGGACACAGGCGAGTTGGCTCTTGGACGCAACGTCGTCGTTGCCTTCATGACTTGGGAAGGTTACAACTACGAGGATGCCATCTTGCTTTCCGAGAAATTGGTCCGCGAAGACGTCTACACTTCGATCCATATCGAGGAGTACGAGTCGGAAGCGCGCGATACGAAGCTCGGACCCGAAGAAATCACTCGCGATATTCCGAACGTCGGCGAGGATGCGCTTCGCAACCTTGACGAGCGCGGAATCATCCGCGTAGGCGCCGAGATCAGCGCCGGCGACATCCTGGTAGGTAAAGTTACTCCTAAGGGCGTAACGGAGCTTACGGCGGAAGAGCGCCTGTTGCACGCGATCTTCGGAGAGAAAGCACGCGAAGTGCGCGACACTTCCTTGCGCGTACCGCATGGTACCGACGGAATCGTCGTTGACGTTAAAGTATTTACCCGCGAGAACGGCGACGAGCTGCCTCCTGGCGTAAATCAATTGGTACGTGCCTATATCGCGCAAAAACGGAAAATATCCGAAGGCGATAAAATGGCCGGACGACATGGTAACAAAGGGGTTATCGCCCGCATCCTGCCGGAAGAAGATATGCCGTTCCTGCCGGACGGAACGCCTGTACAAGTCGTTCTGAATCCGCTAGGGGTACCATCCCGGATGAACATCGGCCAAGTGCTCGAAGTTCACTTAGGCATGGCGTGCAAACTGCTAGGCATTCACTCCGCTACGCCGGTATTCGACGGCGCGCGCGAAACGGACGTATTCGATGCCATGGAAGAAGCCGGCATGAAACGTAACGGGAAGTGGCAACTGCGCGACGGACGTTCAGGAGAATTGTTCGAACGCGAAGTTACGGTTGGCGTTATGTACATGATCAAACTGGCTCACATGGTCGACGATAAAATTCATGCCCGTTCCACGGGTCCTTACTCTCTCGTTACGCAACAGCCTCTGGGCGGTAAAGCCCAGTTCGGCGGACAACGATTCGGGGAGATGGAAGTTTGGGCGTTGGAGGCGTATGGCGCCGCTTATACGCTGCAAGAAATCTTGACCGTCAAATCCGATGACGTCGTCGGTCGCGTTAAAACCTACGAATCGATCGTCAAGGGCGAGAACGTACCGGAGCCGGGCGTTCCCGAGTCCTTCAAAGTATTGATCAAGGAGCTTCAAAGCTTAGGCATGGACGTGAAGATCTTGTCCGGCGACGAGCAAGAGATCGAAATGAAAGAAATGGACGACGAAGAAGATACCGCTGGAGATAAGCTAAACCTTAACCTAGAGGGCTCTGAAGTCGGTGTCGAATAACCGGAAAGGGGTAGCTATAGCAGCTACCCCTCCGATATCGCATGACGCCGGGCCTTCGGGGCCGTCGTTAAGATCTGAAATCTTAGCAACGATGAAGGAGGGCTTGCTCCTTGTTAGACGTCAATAACTTTGAGTTTATGAAGATCGGTTTGGCTTCACCGGACAAAATCCGGTCGTGGTCGAGAGGCGAAGTCAAAAAGCCGGAAACGATAAACTACCGGACCTTGAAGCCGGAAAAAGAAGGCCTGTTCTGCGAAAAGATTTTCGGGCCGACCAAGGACTGGGAATGTCATTGCGGTAAATACAAAAGAGTTCGTTACAAAGGCGTCGTCTGCGATCGTTGCGGCGTCGAAGTCACGCGCGCGAAAGTTCGCCGCGAACGGATGGGCCATATCGAATTGGCGGCTCCGGTTTCGCATATCTGGTATTTCAAAGGAATTCCAAGCCGTATGGGGCTTGCTCTCGATATGTCTCCGCGCTCCTTGGAAGAGATCATCTATTTCGCATCTTACGTCGTAACGGATCCGGGCGATACGCCTCTCGAGAAGAAGCAACTTCTTTCCGAGAAGGAATACCGGAGCTATCGCGATAAGTACGGTTACGCGTTCCATGCTGGCATGGGTGCGGAAGCCGTTAAGAGATTGCTGCAAGACATCGACCTTGATCGCGAGTTAGAGACGCTCAGGGAAGATCTTCGCACGGCGCAAGGTCAACGCCGTAACCGCGCGATTAAACGTCTGGAAGTCGTGGAATCGTTCCGTAACTCCGGCAACCTGCCGGATTGGATGATTCTAGACGTGTTGCCGGTCATTCCTCCCGAACTGCGTCCTATGGTTCAATTGGATGGCGGACGTTTCGCAACAAGCGACTTGAACGACCTGTACCGCCGCGTTATTAACCGGAACAACCGTTTGAAACGTTTGCTTGATCTGGGCGCGCCGGATATTATCGTTCAGAACGAGAAGCGGATGCTTCAAGAAGCGGTTGACGCGTTGATCGACAACGGTCGTCGCGGCCGTCCCGTTACGGGTCCGGGTAACCGTCCGTTGAAATCTCTCAGCCATATGCTGAAAGGTAAACAAGGACGTTTCCGTCAGAACTTGCTCGGTAAACGGGTCGACTATTCCGGACGTTCCGTTATCGTCGTAGGACCAAGCTTGAGAATGTACCAATGCGGTCTGCCTAAAGAGATGGCGTTGGAGTTGTTCAAGCCTTTCGTAATGAAAGAACTCGTGTTGAAGGGTCTAGCCCACAACATTAAGAGCGCGAAACGCAAAGTTGAACGGGTTAGCCCGGAAGTATGGGATGTCCTCGAGGAAGTCATCAAGGAACATCCAGTGCTGCTCAACCGTGCGCCAACGCTTCATAGACTCGGTATCCAAGCTTTCGAACCGATCTTGGTCGAAGGCCGCGCCATTAAGCTTCATCCGCTCGTATGTACGGCTTACAATGCCGACTTCGACGGTGACCAAATGGCCGTTCACGTTCCGTTGTCCGCCGAAGCTCAAGCCGAAGCGCGCTTGCTGATGCTTGCCGCAGGTAACATCTTGAACCCTAAAGACGGTAAGCCGGTCGTTACTCCTTCCCAGGATATGGTTCTCGGATGCTTCTACCTGACGATGGATAACAACAAATCTTACGGTACGGGTCTTCGTTTTGCGAACGTCAACGAAGCGGTCTCCGCTTATCAACGCGGAACTGCAGGCATTTCGTTGCATGCCCGTGTCATTATCCCGGTTAAAGAGTTGAAGAAAAAGACCTTTACTCCGGAACAGCAGGAAGCGCTGATCGTTACGACGATCGGAAAAATCATCTTCAACGAAATTTTCCCGGAAACGTTCCCTTACATCAACGAAGCGACCAAAGAAAACTTGGTCAAAGGAACGCCGGACAAATACTTCATCTACGACAAAGGCGCGGATCTCAACAAGTTTATCGATGATCCTGCCGTGCCGGGAGCCGTAGGTAAAGAGTACTTGGGTAATATCATCGGCGAATGCTTCCGAATTTACCATACGACGAAGACGTCCGTCATACTGGATAACATCAAGCAGCTCGGATTTACGTATTCGACTCGCGCGGGCATCACGATCGGCGTATCCGACGTTATCGTTCCTCAAGAGAAGGTACAGATTCTGGCGAAATCCGAAGAACGCGTATCCGTCGTCGCGACGCAATATCGCCGCGGTTTGATTACGAACGAAGAGCGTCGGGATCGCGTTATCGAGATCTGGAGCAAAACGAAGGACGAACTGACGGATATTCTGATGAAGTCCATGGATCGTTACAACAACATCATGTTGATGGTCGACTCCAAAGCGCGGGGTAACAAATCGCAAATCACCCAATTGGGCGGTATGCGGGGTCTGATGGCCAACCCGTCCGGTCGTATCATCGAGTTGCCGATCAAATCGAACTTCCGCGAAGGTCTGACCGTATTGGAGTACTTCATCTCCACTCACGGAGCGCGTAAAGGTCTTGCCGATACCGCCCTTCGTACAGCCGATTCCGGTTACTTGACTCGTCGTCTCGTAGACGTCGCGCAAGACGTAATCGTTCGCGAGGACAATTGCGGAACGGACAAAGGAATTACGGTTTCCCGCATCGAGGACGGCAAAGAGGTCATCGAGGACTTGTTCGACCGTATTGAAGGCAGATATGCTTTCGAAACGATTCGTCATCCGGAAACGAAAGAAGTTATCGTTAATCGTAACGATTTGATCGACACGCCTAAAGCGGAAGAGATCATACATGCAGGCATCAAGAAAGTTCAGATTCGTTCCGTTCTTAGCTGCCGCGCCCGTCATGGCGTATGTAAGCTTTGTTATGGACGTAACCTGGCGACGGGCAAGAAAGTCGAAATCGGGGAAGCGGTCGGGATTATCGCCGCGCAATCCATCGGGGAACCGGGAACGCAGCTCACAATGCGTACGTTCCATACCGGCGGTGTTGCAGGGGACGATATCACGCAAGGTTTGCCGCGGATTCAAGAGCTCTTCGAAGCTCGGAATCCGAAAGGTCAAGCTATTATCTCCGAGCTTGACGGCGTAGTTAAAGAAATTCGCGAAACGAAGGATCGTCGCGAAATCGAGCTTCAGGGCGGAGCGGAATCCAAAATCTACCCTGTCAGCTACGGTTCGCGCATTCGCGTCACTCAAGGACAGCAAGTAGAAGCAGGAGACGAGTTGACGGACGGTTCGATCGATCCGAAAGAAATGCTTCGCATCAAAGGTATTCGCGGCGTGCAGAACTACATTCTGCAAGAGGTACAACGCGTTTACCGTAACCAAGGCGTTGAAATCAACGATAAGCACGTCGAGGTTATGATCAAGCAGATGCTCCGTAAGATTCGGATCGTTGATCCGGGCGACACGCCATTGCTGCCGGGCGCATTCGTGGATCTCCACGAATACGAAGCGGCAAACCGCGAAGCGATCCTTTCCGACAAGGAACCGGCCGTTGCGCGTCCAGTGCTCCTCGGGATCACGAAAGCGTCGCTCGAAACCGATTCGTTCCTATCCGCGGCATCCTTCCAAGAGACCACTCGCGTTCTGACCGATGCGGCTATCAAAGGCAAAGTCGACAGATTGCTCGGACTCAAGGAGAACGTCATTATCGGGAAACTCATTCCGGCAGGGACAGGTATGGCGCGTTATCGCAACATCCGCGTCGTTTCGCCATTTGACGAACCGACCGATGAATCCGCCGAGCTTGAACCGGTTGGCGTAGAGTAACAACTTCAGACAGATGAACTGGCGGATACCTGCAAGGGTATCCGCTTTTTTACACCCATTTTTTCGCGCGGAGGTCGCTTTATGACACAACCTTTGATTAAGCTGGACGAAATCGTCTGCAGATACGGATCCAAAGAAGTTCTGAAGAGGTTATCTCTAACGGTCTGCGATTGCGAAGTGACGGCCATTGTCGGAAGCAACGGTTCCGGAAAGAGCACGTTGTTAAAAATGATAAGCGGATACGGGCAGTTTAATCAGGGGAGCAGGAAAGAAGTTACGGCGTTAAAAAAACTGTCGATCGGGTTCGTGCCGGACGGGTTTCCTCGAATGCGATTTACCGCGGAGGAGTATTTGCGCAGCATGGGTAAAATGAGAGGAATGGCAAATGAATCGTTAGAGCGAAGGATAGCCGAGCTATTGCTTCAATTCGGGTTGAATGTCACTTCTCGACAGCAGCTTCGCCATTACTCGAAAGGGATGCTCCAGAAGGTAAATCTGATGCAAGCCTTATTGGAAGAGCCGGATCTCTTACTGTTGGACGAGCCGTTATCGGGATTGGATATCCAGACGCAAGACGAACTCATCGGAGTGCTTCTTTTACTTAAGAAAAAAGGGATGGCTATCGTATTATCCACGCACGAGAGAGAGGTAATCGATCGGATAGCGGATCGGGTTGTCACCTTGAAAGACGGAGTCGTAGGTAACGACTATAGAATCGCTAGGCAGAAGCCGGTAAGCCAAAAAATGATCACTTTCGATCTCGATGAAGAGCAAACCCGGAAATGTATGGAGAAGTTTTCAACGATCATCGTTCGGAGTCACGCCAATCATAGATGGAGTATCGAGATCGATTCATCGTTGAGCGATCGGTTTCTGCAAGCGATTCTTAACGAGGGGGCTTCCGTCGTCTCCGTGGAAAATGATGAAATGGCGGTAAAACCATATGGTCAAACGAAGCAGGGGGTCGCGATATGAGGGCGGCGGTCGGATATTCATTCCGATATTATGCGAGATCCTATAGGTTTGTCGCTCCGCTGTTAATGTTCGGAATCATTCTATTGTTTATATATGGCGTTGTACCTAACCCTGTTATGTCGAGCTACTCGCTTACGTCTACAATGCTGTTCGTCGTTGCTGCTTGGCTCGGGTTTGGATATATCGATGCGGAGGATGAGACGCAGCAATTAATTACGGTCATGCATATCGGAAACGTGATCAAATATTATCTATACAAGCTAATGGTTATAATGCTTATCTGTATGGTTTTGTCGTTCATTTGCGTACTGTACCCGATTGCGTTCGATAAGTTCGACAGGCAGCCTTCGTTGTCGGAAAGCGTCATCGCGTATTTGAGCCACGGCTTTTTGGCTTTGCTTGGCCTATCGATATCCATCCTGTTTACGAATAAGCTTGTCGGGAAGCTGAGCTATGCGATATTAGGAATCTTCTTAACCATCGCAATAGCTCTTGCGGGCGCAGGGATAGCCAAGGCTTTGCCAGAGTATGCAAGCGGGCTGGCGTGGTTGCTGCCGCCTCTATTCCGAACGATGGAAACGTTGAATCGGTATGAAGAGGCAACGGCCTTGGACATCGCTTTGTCGGTGACGGCGCCTTTATTGTATAGCGGCATATTGCTTGGGATATTCCTTGTTAGCATGAAGAAGAGGCTATTCTAGTTCATAGGCATTTGAATGCTTATTATCCTTGACACACCCAAATTGAAGTGATAATATATCATAGTGTGTGCCAGACGTGCGTCATACTGACGTACATCGATACGGTGCGATCCTAAGTAAAAAGTGTGACATTGAGTCGGCGAGGCTACTGCCGCAGCCGTTGGGGAATAGAATTGATGGGTTTGATTCGGTCATGGATCACGGAAAAGCGATTTTCATGTGTGAAGCTGGTCGGTCGGGCCCTTTCTCGTCTCTCAAAATGAACCACCTGGATCTGTGGGCTTCGCAAAGGGGTATCGGTTGAGTCGTTTACTAATTATTTTTTTACCGATTACGGGAAGGGGGTGGCAGCATGCCAACAATTAACCAGCTAGTTCGTAAAGGCCGTCAATCGAAGGTCGTAAAATCGAAATCTCCTGCTCTTCAAAGAGGGTTCAACGCGTTGAAACGCGTAGAAACTGAATTGAGCGCGCCTCAAAAACGCGGAGTGTGCACTCGTGTAGGAACGATGACTCCGAAAAAACCGAACTCCGCACTTCGTAAATACGCAAGGGTCCGTTTGACCAACCGCGTTGAGGTGACCGCCTACATTGGGGGGATCGGCCATAACTTGCAAGAGCATAGCGTTGTTCTTGTTCGCGGAGGCCGGGTTAAAGACTTGCCGGGGGTTCGTTATCATATCGTTCGCGGAGCGTTGGATACCGCAGGCGTTAACAACCGGAAACAAGCTCGTTCCAAATACGGTACGAAAAGACCGAAAGTTAAAAAATCCTAATAAGCGGAAGGGCGACTTTATCGCCTGACGCGGAACAACATGAATGAGAAAGGAGGAACTTCGATGCCACGTAAAGGACCAGTTCCGAAACGGGATGTACTCCCGGATCCGCTGTACAACAGCAAACTTGTTACTCGTCTCGTAAACCGCATCATGATCGACGGAAAGAAGGGCGTAGCCCAACAACTTCTGTATGATGCGTTCACATTGATTCAAGAGCGCTCCGGTAAAGAACCAATGGAGGTTTTTGAAGCAGCAATCAAGAACATCATGCCGGTGCTTGAGGTTAAAGCTCGCCGCGTAGGTGGAGCAAACTATCAAGTTCCAATTGAAGTTAAGCCTGAACGCCGCACGTCCCTTGGACTGCGCTGGCTCGTTAACTACTCCCGCAACCGCGGAGAGAAGACGATGGAAGAGCGTTTAGCAGCTGAAATTCTGGATGCTTCCAATAACACTGGAGCAGCCGTTAAGAAGCGTGAGGATACTCACAAAATGGCGGAAGCGAACAAAGCATTCGCTCACTACCGTTGGTAGAATTCGCTTAAGCAACACAAATGAAGGGAGACTATATCGATGGCTAGAGAGTTCTCCTTGCAAAATACGCGTAATATCGGGATTATGGCGCATATTGATGCGGGTAAAACCACGACTACGGAACGGATTTTGTTCTACACCGGACGAGTTCATAAGATCGGCGAAGTGCACGAAGGCGCCGCTACGATGGACTGGATGGAGCAAGAGCAAGAGCGTGGCATCACGATTACATCGGCCGCTACGACCGCTCAATGGTCTGGACACCGTATCAATATTATCGACACCCCGGGTCACGTTGACTTCACGGTAGAAGTCGAGCGCTCCTTGCGCGTATTGGATGGGGCTGTTGGCGTGTTCAGCGCCAAAGAAGGCGTTGAACCACAGTCCGAAACGGTATGGCGTCAAGCCGACCGTTACGGCGTACCGCGTATCGCTTATGTTAATAAGATGGATATTATCGGTGCGGACTACCTTAACGTTATTACTTCCATGAAAGAACGCTTGAACGCGAACGCTGTAGCGATTCAATTGCCTATGGGCGCCGAAGATGTTTTTGTAGGGATGATCGACCTTGTTGAACGGGTTGCTTATAAATACAAAGACGATCAAGGTAAGGATCCAGAGAAAATTGCGATTCCTGCAGAGTATGAAGCTCAAGTGGAAGAACTACGCGCTATCTTGGTAGAGAAAGTTGCAGAACTGGATGAAGACTTGACGATGAAATTCTTGGAGGGTGAAGAACTCACGATCCCGGAAATCAAAGCAGCTCTTCGTAAAGGCGTCTGTGAAGTGAAAATCTTCCCGGTCGTATGCGGCTCCTCTTACCGTAACAAAGGCGTTCAGCCGATGTTGGATGCTGTAGTTGATTACCTGCCGTCTCCTCTAGACGTACCTTCTATCACAGGTCATTTAGAAGACGGTACGGAAACAGTTCGTAAGTCTTCGGACGCCGAACCTTTCGCTGCATTAGCGTTTAAGATTATGACTGACCCTTACGTTGGTCGTCTGACTTTCTTCCGCGTATACTCCGGCGTACTGAGCGCAGGCTCTTACGTTGTAAACGCGACGAAAGGCAAACGCGAACGCGTCGGCCGTATTCTGCAAATGCATGCGAACAGCCGTCAAGAAATCGCCGAAGTTTACTCCGGTGATATCGCGGCAGCCGTCGGTCTGAAAGATACGACGACTGGAGACACGCTGTGCGACGAGAAACATCCGGTAATCCTGGAATCGATGAACTTCCCTGAGCCGGTTATCCAACTTGCGGTTGAGCCTAAAACGAAAGCCGACCAAGATAAAATGGGTATCGCTCTGCAGAAGCTCGCTGAGGAAGATCCTACGTTCCGTGCTCACACGGACGAAGAAACCGGCCAAACGATCATCTCCGGTATGGGCGAGCTTCACTTGGAAATCCTTGTTGACCGTATGCTTCGCGAATTCAAAGTGGAGACGAATGTTGGTAAACCGCAAGTTGCTTACCGTGAAACATTCCGTGTCCCTGCGAAAGTCGAAGGTAAGTTCGTTCGCCAATCCGGTGGACGCGGTCAATACGGCCATTGCTGGATCGAGTTCGAACCGCGTGAGCCAGGCGAAGGCTTCTTGTTCGAGAACAAAGTCGTCGGCGGCGTAGTACCACGCGAGTTTATCGCGCCAGTACAAGCCGGTATCGAAGAATCAATGAAAAATGGCGTACTCGCAGGCTTCCCGCTTGTTGATATTAAAGCCACTATCGTTGACGGATCGTACCATGACGTCGACTCCTCGGAGATGGCGTTCAAAATTGCTGGATCGATGGCGCTTAAAGCGGCTAAGGACAAATGTAGCCCTTGCTTGCTTGAGCCGATCATGAAGGTTGAAGTAACGGTTCCCGAAGAGTACTTCGGCGATGTTATGGGCATGCTGAGTTCCCGTCGCGGTCGCATCGAAGGATCCGATATGCGTTTCGGCGCACAAATCGTTCGCGCGAAGGTGCCGTTGGCAGAGATGTTCGGATACTCCACAACGCTTCGTTCCGGTACGCAAGGCCGTGGGGTGTTCTCGATGGAACTGTCCCACTACGAAGAAGTACCGAAATCGATCTCCGAAGAGATCATTTCCAAGTACAAAGGCGTATAAGCAAGTTATTGAAAGTAGACGGTTAGGAGATGGCATAAGCCGTCTTCGCCCGTCATCAAAATAAATCCTTTTACTCATTAAGGAGGAACAGTATCCATGGCTAAGGCTAAATTCGAACGTAACAAACCACACATCAATATCGGAACTATCGGTCACGTTGACCACGGTAAAACTACAACTACGGCTGCAATCACTTCGGTATTGAACAAAAAATACGGCAGCGGTGCTGCAGTAGCGTTTGATCAAATCGACAAAGCTCCAGAAGAGCGCGAGCGTGGAATTACAATTTCCACAGCACACGTTGAGTACGAAACTCCTAACCGTCACTACGCACACGTTGACTGCCCAGGACATGCTGACTATGTTAAAAACATGATCACCGGTGCTGCTCAAATGGACGGAGCGATCCTGGTTGTATCCGCTGCTGACGGCCCTATGCCGCAAACGCGCGAGCACATCTTGCTTTCCAAGCAAGTAGGCGTTCCTTACATCGTCGTATTCTTGAACAAATGCGACATGGTTGAAGACGAAGAGTTGCTTGAACTCGTTGAGATGGAAGTTCGCGACCTTCTTAGCGAATATGAGTTCCCGGGCGATGATACTCCAATCATCCGCGGTGCTGCTCGTGAAGCTCTTGCTAACCCTGATGGTCCTTGGGCTGACAAAATCCTTGAGTTGTTCGAAGCGATCGACAGCTATATCCCAACTCCTGAGCGCGCAACTGACAAGCCTTTCTTGATGCCTGTTGAGGATGTGTTCACAATCACTGGTCGTGGTACTGTTGCTACAGGCCGTGTTGAGCGTGGTATCATCAAAGTTGGCGACGAGGCTGAAATCATCGGTTTGCAAGAAGAAACTCGCAAATCCGTTGTAACGGGCGTAGAAATGTTCCGCAAATTGCTTGATCAAGCTCAAGCCGGCGACAACATCGGAGCATTGCTTCGTGGTGTAGACCGTAAAGACATCGAGCGTGGCCAAGTAATCGCGAAGCCAGGTTCCGTTAAACCCCATACTGAGTTCACAGCTCAAATCTACGTTCTGACTTCCGGTGAGGGTGGCCGTCACAAGCCTTTCTTCACAGGTTACCGTCCGCAGTTCTACTTCCGGACAACAGACGTAACTGGTATCATCAACCTGCCTGAAGGCACTGAGATGGTTATGCCTGGCGATAACATCGAAGTTACTGTACAACTGATTTCGCCAATCGCCGTTGAAGAAGGTACTCGTTTCGCTATCCGCGAAGGCGGTCGTACTGTAGGCGCAGGCGCAGTTGCTTCTATCCAAAAATAAGCGACTTTCCAATAAAGAAGAGCTATCCAAGGCTTAATCGCCTAGATAGCTCTTCTTTTTCTTCTATATAATGTTCGTTACGTTATTAGTAGGAGAAATACTTTGTCGTGCATAAACTTGTCGCTAACCCGCCCGAGCTAATTGTGGCGACGGAAAGAAAGAATGTATCCACCGAAAATAAGAAACCTCCTATGCTAACGACAACCGCGTCCATAATAAGAATTAAAATCCCTACGTTAATACGCAATCTACCGGCAAGCAGTTTGGCTAATAGATCGATTCCGCCCGTGCTTGTGTCGAACCTGAGTAAAACACCGAAGCCGATGCCTATGCATAGTCCTCCGACGATCGATGCGATAAACGGATAATCATGTATTAATGATCCCAGCGGATTATAAGGATCGAACAGATCGATGAAGTAGGACAGGAAGATCATCCCGAATAAGCTGTGAAAGAAGATGGATTTGTCTTTGAACCAAGTGTAAACGAATACGGGCAAGCTGCAGAGGATGAGCAGGAGACCGACTTTGACTCCGAATAAATAGTTTCCTATGAGAGCAATGCCGATCAGTCCTCCGTCTAACACCTTGATGGGCATTAAGAAAAAATCAATGCCCATTGCGATCAATATGCTGCCTATGACGATAACAACGACTTTTTGGAGCGAAAGCAAGCACGATCAGTCCCTTCAATGCAACCTGTCTTATCTATATGGGAGATAAGGGCTGTCCATGACGAGGAACCGGGAATTTGTTATCTCAGTGAGCATTAATGGAATCTTCGTAAGGATCCAGGTAAAGCTTGTTCTGCGAATCGACCTGGGCGAAATAGATACGTTCCACTTTCGTACCCAGTTTCTCAAGCTTCGCATTAAGCCAGTTTTCATTCAAGCCAACCCGTTTCAAGGAATCCTCAAGAATTTTGCCGTCCATAATGACGGACATGCTGAATTTCTCGGGCGTGACGGGGAGATTAATGTCCGAAGGCGTCAACGGTTGATGCTCTTTCTTCAATAGAACGTTTAGTTCCCCGCTTGTATCCATTACGGCGAATTCGACTTGCGAGACATCGAAGACGTTTTTCATCCTTAACATCTCTAACAACTCGTCGGAAGTAATACGTTCCTTCTTCATGTTGTTCTCGAGAATTTTTCCATTTTGCATAATGATAGTCGGTTTGCCGTCGAGTATATCTCTGGCTTTCTTGCTCTTAAGCTGCAGAAATTCGATCCCTAATGAAACCGCAACCCAAACGGACATGGCCACGATCCCGATCACCCAATTCGAATCCGTGTCCAGGGATAGATAAGCGGCCAAGTTGCCGATCGATATTCCGGTTATATACTCGAAGAGCGATAGTTGAGAAATCTGCCTCTTCCCCAGAATGCGAGTTAGAATGAACAAGATAACAACGGCCATTAAAGTCCGTAGCGCAACCTCTAGCCAATCTGGCATTGTGTAACCTCCGTATTATCCATGTGGATTATCAGTGAACAACTCATCCGATACAGTGTTTCCCAACGATTACGACACCATGTAAAGCAAAAATATGCACGTAAAAGCCCCTATGGAATGTTTAGAAAAAAAATGTTGCAATCGGTTGGGCAGATCGCTATAATAGTGAATGTTGGTCTGTGACTGTGCGTTGATGTGAGAGGTTGCCGACACACCCGGCCCCTTTGCCATAAAGGAAGCCAACTGGTGATTGTCGGGTTATTCTCACGGAGTATGTCCGATTCCAAAATTGGGCGAATGAAGGAGGGAATTCTATGGCTAAGCAAAAGATCCGTATCCGTTTGAAAGCCTACGACCACCGTATCCTGGATCAATCCGCGGAGAAAATCGTAGAAACGGCAAAACGTACAGGTGCTGGTGTATCTGGACCGATTCCGTTGCCGACCGAAAAGCAGATCATTACGATCCTGCGTGCGGTGCACAAATACAAGGATTCGCGTGAGCAATTCGAAATGCGTACGCACAAGCGTTTGATTGATATCGTCAATCCTACGCCGCAAACAGTCGATGCGCTAATGCGCCTTGATCTGCCGTCCGGCGTTGATATCGAAATCAAGCTTTAAATGTAGCAAGAAGTAAATTAGATCCATCAGAAAAGAGGTGTCAACATGTCAGGAATCTTGGGACGTAAACTCGGAATGACGCAAATATTCGCAGCTGACGGCAATGTAGTGCCGGTTACTGTGGTAGAAGCAACTCCGAACGTCGTATTGCAAAAGAAATCCGCCGATAACGACGGATACGAAGCGGTACAGCTCGGCTTCGCGGATAAACGCGAGAAGCTAGCAACTAAACCAGCCATTGGCCATGCTAAGAAAGCAGGCACTGGACCCAAGCGCTTCATTCGCGAAGTTAGCGGACTTACACCGGCTGACTTGGAAGTTGGTCAAGAACTTAAAGTTGACCAGTTCTCCGAAGGCGATATCGTTGACGTAACTGGGGTTTCCAAAGGTAAAGGAACGACAGGCGCAATCAAACGTTGGGGCTTCCAACGCGGTAAGATGACGCACGGTTCCAAGTATCACCGCGGTAACGGTTCGCTCGCGACCATTCGTGACGCAAACCGCGTGCCAAAAGGTAAGAAAATGCACGGCCGTATGGGTAGCGAAACGATCACCGTACAAAACCTCGAAATCGTTAAAGTCGATCTTGAGCGTAACGTATTGCTGATCAAAGGCTCCGTACCGGGCGCTCGTAACAGTTTTCTCAAAATCCGCTCAGCGGTGAAGAAATAATTCGTAATGTATGAGGAAAGGAGGACCACTCATGCCGAAAGTATCCGTATTTAACGTTGACGGCAAAGAAGTTGGACAATTGGATCTGGCAGAAGGAGTATTCGGTTTAGAGCCGAACGTTCACGTATTGCACAGCGCCGTATTGCTTCAACAAGCTTCGCTTCGCTCGGGCACGCACGATACGAAAGGTCGTTCGGAAGTGCGCGGAGGCGGACGTAAGCCATGGAAACAAAAAGGAACTGGCCGCGCTCGTCAAGGTAGTATTCGTTCGCCGCAATGGAAAGGCGGCGGTATCGTATTCGGACCAACGCCACGCAGCTATGGCTTCAAATTGCCTCGCAAAGTACGTCGTTTGGCGATTAAATCCGCGTTGTCCAGCAAAGTTGTGGATAACCAAATCATCGTTCTTGATCAGCTGAGCTTGTCCCAACCGAAAACGAAGGACATTGCAAAGCTCTTGAACAACCTCAAAGTATCCCGTAAAGCTCTAGTAGTAACGGCTGACTTTGATAATAACGTGGCCCTGTCCGCGCGTAATATCCCAGGCGTTAAATTCGTTTCCGCCGAAGGAATCAACGTGCTTGACGTGATGAAACATGATCAATTGATCATCACGAAGGATGCAGTCGCTAAAGTTGAGGAGGTGTTCGCGTAATGAAAAACCCCCGCGATCTAATCAAACGGCCGGTTGTTACCGAACGCACAAGCGACTTTTTGGATCAACGCAAATACGTGTTTGAAGTTGACTTGAGAGCCAACAAAACCGAAATTAAACAAGCCATCGAGCAGATCTTCAAAGTGAAAGTCGTTGGCGTAAATACACTCAGAATGCCTGCGAAGCCTAAACGCTACGGCAGACATAGCGGCTATACTTCCGAATGGAAAAAAGCGATCGTGCAGCTTTCTGCAGATAGCAAACCGCTTGAGTTCTTCGAATCCTCTGTATAATAAGTCTCTAAAGTAAGGAGGGAATCCAATTGCCAGTCAAAAAGTTTAATCCGACAACGGCCAGTCGTCGTCAAATGACGATCGCAACGTTCGAAGAGATTACGGCAACAGAGCCGGAAAAATCCTTGCTCGCGCCGTTATTCAAACGCGCAGGCCGTAATAACCAAGGTAAAATTACCGTTCGTCATCACGGCGGCGGACATAAGCGTAAGTACCGGATTATCGATTTCAAGCGCACGAAGGACGGCATTCCCGGCCGCGTGGCTTCGATCGAATACGATCCGAACCGTACTTCCTACATCGCTCTGATCAACTATGCAGACGGTGAGAAAACTTACATCATCGCGCCTAAAGGCCTTAAAGTTAATGATGTAATCACGTCCGGTCCATCGGCTGACATCAAAGTAGGTAACGCGCTTCCGTTGGAAAACATTCCGGTCGGTACGGTTATCCACAACATCGAGCTTAAACCAGGCAAAGGCGGCCAATTGGTTCGCGCAGCCGGTACGAGCGCTCAATTGCTCGGTAAAGAAGAAACTTACGTTACCATTCGTTTGACATCCGGCGAGATTCGCCGCATTCTCAAAACTTGCCGCGCAACTATCGGTACTGTCGGTAACCAAGATCACGAATTGCTGAACATTGGTAAAGCAGGACGTAATCGTTGGTTAGGCAAACGCCCTACGGTTCGTGGAGTTGTAATGAACCCGAACGATCACCCACACGGTGGTGGTGAAGGCCGTGCGCCAATCGGACGTAAATCCCCGCTTTCTCCATGGGGCCAACCAACGCTTGGCTACAAAACGCGCAAGAAGAAAAAAGCTTCGAGCAAATATATCGTTCGTCGTCGCAGCAAGTAATTGTCCGGCGGCATGAACGAATGAGAAATGCAATGCGTGAAAACCGCGTTGAAGGGAGGAGCATTCCATGGGTCGCAGTTTGAAAAAAGGACCTTTCGTGGATGGCTATCTACTGAAAAAAGTGGAAGAACTGTCCGGTTCGAATAAAAAAGTCGTTATCAAAACTTGGTCTCGTCGCTCGACGATATTCCCACAGTTCGTGGGTCAAACGTTCGCTGTATACGATGGACGTAAGCACGTGCCTGTATACGTGTCGGAAGACATGGTAGGTCACAAGTTGGGCGAATTCGCGCCAACGCGTACATTCAAAGGACATACGGACGACGATAAGAAAACGGGCAAGCGATAATTTTAACCCTACGAAGTGCGATTAAGTAAAGTGCGCCAAGCCGTTACCATTTAATCGTCACGATACGTACGTAAGGGAGGAGGTACACCGATGTCTCAGCAAGCGAAAGCTGTTGTGAATAACATTCGCATTCCGGCTCGTAAAGTCCGCCTGGTCGTAGACCTGATCCGCGGTAAAAAAGTCGGCGATGCGGTTGCTATTCTGCGTCATACACCGCGTTCGGCATCTCCGGTTCTCGAGAAACTCTTGAACTCTGCCATTGCGAACGCTGAACACAACTACCAGCTCGACGTGAACAAATTGGTCGTGTCCGAAGCCTTCGTTAACGAAGGTCCGACGATGAAACGATTCCAACCACGTTCCCAAGGTCGCGCATTCAGTATTTTCAAGCGTTCCAGCCACATTACGCTGGTCGTATCTGAGAAATAAGGAGGGACAACGTGTGGGTCAAAAAGTAAATCCCGTCGGTCTTCGCATCGGCATTATCCGTGATTGGGAATCCAAATGGTATGCTGAAAAAGATTTCGGCACTCTTCTAATCGAAGATGTCAAAATCCGCGAATTCCTTAAGAAGAAGTTGAAGGAAGCCGCAGTATCCAAAATCGAAATCGAACGTGCCGCTAACCGCGTTAACGTTACGATTCACACTGCTAAGCCGGGTATCGTAATCGGTAAGGGCGGCGCTGAAGTAGAAGTGCTTCGCGGCCAACTTACGAAAATCACGAACGGCAAGAAAGTGCACATCAATATCTCCGAGATCAAAAACCCGGAAATGGACGCTATCCTGGTTGCCGAGAGCATCGCGCAACAACTGGAACGCCGCGTTTCATTCCGCCGCGCGATGAAACAAGCTATGCAACGTACGCAACGCGCTGGCGCGAAAGGAATCAAAACATCCGTTAGTGGTCGTCTGGGCGGAGCGGAAATTGCTCGTCAAGAAGGATACAGCGAAGGTACTGTGCCATTGCACACACTCCGCGCTGATATCGATTACGGAACGGCGGAAGCACATACGACTTATGGCCGCATCGGCGTAAAAGTATGGATCTACCGTGGCGAAGTCCTTCCGACGAAGAAAAGAGCTGCTGAGGAAGGAGGCAACTGATCATGTTGGTCCCTAAACGCGTAAAACACCGCAAAGTACACCGCGGTAAAATGAGAGGCCAAGCTAAAGGCGGCGCTGAAGTTCACTTCGGCGAATACGGTCTGCAAGCAATGGAGCCTTCTTGGATAACGAACCGTCAAATCGAGGCTGCGCGTATCGCGATGACTCGTTATATTAAACGGGGCGGTAAAGTTTGGATCAAAATTTTCCCTTCGAAACCGATCACCCAAAAACCTCTTGAGGTTCGGATGGGTAGCGGTAAAGGTAACGTAGAAGCATGGGTTGCCGTTGTGAAACCGGGCAAAGTATTGTTCGAGCTCGCAGGCGTATCCGAGGAGATCGCACGTGAAGCGATGCGTCTTGCTGCGCACAAGTTGCCGATCAAGACGAAGTTTGTGAAACGTGAAGAACTGGGTGGTGAAGCAAATGAAAGCCAGTGAATTTCGCAACCTGACATCGGCGGAACTCGAACAGAAGATCGCCGGCTTCAAGGATGAGCTGTTCAACCTCCGCTTCCAACTGGCTACTGGCCAACTGGATAACCCGCACCGCCTTGGCGATCTGCGGAAAGAAATTGCTCGGGCTAAAACCATTTTGCGCGAGCGTGAACTCGGCATCGGCTAAAACCCGGGAAAAGGAGGATTACCATGAGCGAACGCAACAACAATCGTAAAGTGCAGATTGGTAAGGTCGTCAGCGACAAAATGGATAAAACGATTGTGGTAGCTGTTGAAACGTACAAAAAACACAGCTTGTACCACAAACGGATTAAATACACGAAGAAATTCAAAGCGCATGACGAAACTAATGATGCAAAAATCGGCGACACAGTGAGAATCATGGAGACCCGCCCTTTGTCGAAAGACAAAACATGGCGCTTGGTCGAAATCGTCGAGAAAGCCGTATTGGCCTAAGAGACTCTCACCTGTAACTGAAAGGAGGACCTTGCGATGATTCAACCGTTTACGCGTCTGGCCGTTGCCGACAACTCCGGCGCGAAAGAATTGATGTGTATCCGCGTGCTTGGTGGCACAGGACGCCGCGTAGGACATATCGGTGATATGATCGTATGCTCCGTTAAACAAGCAACACCAGGCGGCGTTGTCAAAAAAGGCGACGTAGTCAAATGCGTTATCGTTCGTACGAAACGTTCGGTACGCCGTAAAGACGGATCTTACATCGCGTTCGACGAGAACGCTGCTGTAATCGTTAAAGAAGACAAGAGCCCGCGCGGTACCCGGATCTTCGGACCAGTTGCCCGTGAGCTTCGCGAACACGACTTCATGAAAATCATTTCCCTGGCACCGGAAGTTCTCTAACATTCCGGAACGCACCGATGGAGAAACACTCAAGGAGGTGTACCCATGCCCCGTCTGAAAAAAGTGCTTGAATCGCACAACAATAAACTGCACGTGAAAAAAGACGATAACATCATCGTCATCTCGGGCAAAGACAAAGGCAAGAAAGGCCGCATTATCGCAGCGTATCCGCGCGAAAATCGCGTACTTGTCGAGGGCGTCAATATGGTGAAACGCCATACGCGTCCAAACCCAACGAACCAACAAGGCGGTATCATCGAGCGCGAAGCGCCGATTCACGTGTCTAACGTGATGCATATCGATCCTAAAAGCGGCAAACCAACTCGCGTTGGCAGCAAAACGCTTGATAACGGCAAAAAAGTCCGGGTAGCTAAACGCTCCGGAGAACTGATCGACTAATCGCAGTAAGAACGGAAAGGAGGTCACTGTGACTCATGGCAGCAAGAATGAAGGAACGTTTCCTGAATGAAATCACTCCTGCTCTTATGCAGAAGTTTAGCTACAAATCCGTCATGCAAGTGCCGAAAATCGAGAAAGTCGTCCTGAACATGGGTGTCGGCGAAGCGGTTTCGAACTCCAAAATCATGGATTTCGCGGTAGAGGACATGCAGAAGATTGTTGGTCAAAAGCCGGTAATCACTCGCTCCAAAAAATCGATCGCGGGCTTCCGCTTGCGTGAGAACTTGCCGATCGGCGTTAAAGTAACGCTTCGTGGCGAACGGATGTATTACTTCCTGGATAAATTGTTCAACATTTCTCTTCCTCGCGTACGTGACTTTCACGGCGTATCGACCAAATCGTTCGATGGCCGCGGAAACTACACGCTCGGTTTGAAAGAACAATTGATTTTCCCGGAAATCGAGTATGACAAGATTGATAAAGTTCGCGGGATGGATATCGTCATCGTAACGACTGCACAATCGGACGAAGAAGCGCGTGAGCTGCTCACCCAATTGGGTATGCCGTTTGCGAAGTGACGATAGCCCGGTCAATGAGCAAAAGGTATTCTAATGGAGGTGTGAAAGCAAGTGGCAAAAACGTCGATGAAAATCAAGCAACAGCGTACGCCGAAGTTTAAAGTCCAGGCTTACACGCGTTGCGAACGTTGCGGACGTCCGCATTCCGTTTTGCAAAAATTCAAGATCTGCCGGATCTGTTTCCGTGAATTGGCATATAAAGGCCAGATTCCTGGCGTCAAAAAAGCGAGCTGGTAATCAGCCTAGTTCGGGAAGGAGGTTTACCCCATGGTTATGTCTGATCCTATTGCAGATATGTTGACGAGGATTCGCAACGCGAATCTCGTGCGTCATGAGTCGGTGGAATTGCCTGCGTCTACGGTTAAGAAGCAAATTGCTGAAATCCTGAAACGTGAAGGTTTTATCCGCGACGCTGAATATGTAGAAGATAACAAGCAAGGTTTGATCCGCATTTTCTTGAAATACGGTGCGAACAACGAGCGCGTTATCACGGGTCTTAAACGCATTAGCAAACCAGGTTTGCGCGTTTATACGAAATCTACTGAAGTACCGCGTGTGTTGGGTGGCCTCGGCATCGCGATCATTTCCACATCTAAAGGCATCATCACCGATAAGGAAGCCCGTCAAGGGAAGTCCGGCGGAGAAGTGCTTTGCTACGTTTGGTAATTTAACTGTCACACGATTGGAGGTGTACCTATGTCCCGTATTGGACGCAAACCGATTCAGGTGCCTAACGGCGTGAACGTGAACCTGGACAACAACGTAATTACGATTAAAGGACCTAAAGGAACTTTGTCCCGCGTACTTCACAGCGATATGAAGGTTTCCTACGAGTCCGATGTTATTACTGTTGAACGTCCTTCCGATAACAAACTTCACCGCTCGCTGCACGGCACGACTCGCAGCGTAGTTGCCAACATGGTAAACGGCGTAACCGAAGGTTACATCAGAAACCTTGATCTGGTAGGTGTAGGTTACCGTGCTAGTAAATCCGGCGAGAAGCTGGTATTGAACGTTGGTTACTCTCACCCGGTCGAAATCGTACCGGCTAGCGGCATTGAATTCGAAGTGCCGGCACAAAACAAAATCATCGTTAAAGGCATCGATAAAGAAGCCGTCGGTGAAATTGCTGCTAAGATCCGCGCTGTTCGTCCTCCGGAGCCGTATAAAGGTAAAGGAATCAAGTACGAAGGCGAACGCATTATTCGTAAAGAAGGTAAGGCCGGTAAGAAGAAGTAAGCTTAATGCGGCTTAATGCCGCACGTGACAACCGAACGCAACGAACGTTGCTTATAACGGTTGCACTTTAAGCAACGAACACGAAAGGAGTGAACCATGCGGATGATTACTAAAGCCGATAAGAATAAAGCTCGTCTCAAACGGCACCTTCGGGTACGTAAGAAAATCAGCGGGACTAACGAACGTCCACGTCTGTCCGTGTTCCGTTCTTCCAAGCATATCTATGCTCAACTGATCGATGACGTTAAAGGCGTAACGCTTGCTAGCGCATCTACGGTTGACAAAGAGCTTGCTGAAGTAGGTAACGGCGGCAACGTCGAGTCTGCTCGCAAAGTTGGCGAATTGATCGCTAAACGCGCAATTGATAAAGGATACAATAACGTCGTGTTCGATCGTGGCGGTTACTTGTATCACGGACGTATTCAAGCACTGGCGGACGCTGCACGCGAAGCCGGATTACAGTTTTAATTACTTTTTCACAAGGAGGTAAACGACTTGCGTGTAGATCCGAATACATTGGAACTAACCGAAAAAATGGTTCAAATCAATCGTGTCTCCAAAGTCGTCAAAGGCGGACGTCGCTTTAGTTTCAGCGCACTCGTCGTTGTCGGAGACGGCAAAGGATGGGTTGGCGCCGGAATCGGTAAAGCTTCCGAAGTTCCAGACGCAATCCGTAAGGGCGTCGATGACGCTAAGAAAAATCTTGTATTCGTACCACTCGTTGGAACGACAATTCCACACGCCGTTACGGGAAGTTTCGGCGCCGGCAAAGTGCTGCTGAAACCAGCATCCGAAGGTACGGGCGTTATCGCGGGCGGTCCTGTCCGCGCGGTGCTCGAACTTGCTGGAGTCGGCGATATTTTGACGAAATCGCTGGGTTCCTCCAACTCCATTAACATGGTCAATGCGACGTTGGAAGGTTTATCCCGCCTCAAACGCGCCGAAGACGTAGCGAAACTGCGCGGCAAAACCGTAGCAGAGCTATTCCGTTAAGGAGGGGAAACAGATGGCACAGCTTCAAATTACCCTCGTTCGTAGCTTGATCGGCCGTCCTGAGAATCAACGTGCAACGGTGAAATCTCTGGGCCTCGGCAAGTTGCATACGTCCGTAGTAAGAGAAGACAATGTCGCGACTCGCGGCATGATCAATACGGTTATCCATTTGGTAGAAGTCAAAGAAGTTTAAGTAAATCAAGCATAATTTTCAAGGAGGTGCGACGTACGATGAAATTGCATGAGCTATCTCCGAACGAAGGCTCGACGTTTACCCGTAAGCGGGTAGGACGCGGAGCCGGTAGCGGTCTCGGCAAAACGTCAGGTCGCGGTCACAAAGGGCAAAACGCTCGTTCCGGTGGCGGTGTACGTCCCGGTTTCGAGGGTGGACAAAACCCATTGTACCGTCGGGTACCGAAGCGCGGATTTAACAATGATCGTTTTGCAACGGTCTTTGCGATTGTCAATCTTGATCAGCTGAACCGTTTTGAAGCTGGTACAGAAGTGACTCCAGAATTGCTTCTTAACGAAGGGATTCTCAAAAATCCAAAAGACGGAATTAAAATTCTGGGCAATGGCGATCTGAACGTGCAGCTGACTGTTAAAGCTCATAAGTTCTCTCAGTCTGCAGCAGAAAAAATTCAGGCCGCCGGCGGTAAAACCGAGGTGATCTAATGTTCGCGACCATAACTAACATTTGGAAAGTCGAGGACCTTCGCAGAAGGATCCTGTTCACCCTTTTCATCCTGTTTGTATATCGAATCGGTTCCTTTATTCCGGTTCCGAACATTAACAAGGACGTTCTCACGATGGCCGACCAAACAGGCACTGACCTGTTCGGCCTTCTGAACACCTTCTCTGGCGGTGCTTTGTTCAACTTCTCCATTTTCGCTCTGGGGATTACGCCGTACATCACGGCTTCGATCATCGTTCAACTCCTTTCCATGGACGTTATTCCGAAGTTCTCGGAATGGCAGAAGGAAGGCGAGAACGGTAAACGCAAGCTCGCTCAGATCACTCGTTACGGAACGATTGTTTTGGGGCTTATCCAAGCTTTTGCAACGGCTATCGGCTTTAACCGGATGTATAACTACGATATGGTCATCGACGCGAATACGGCAACGTATCTTATGATTGCGATCGTATTGACCGCGGGTACCGCCTTCCTAATGTGGTTGGGGGAGCAAATCAACGAGAAGGGTATCGGTAACGGTATCTCGATCTTGATCTTCGCGGCAATCGTTGCGTCAATTCCGAAGCACGCTCGCGAAATCTATGCGGATCAATTTACGGATTCCAGTCAATTGTTCCTTAGCATCGTTAAGGTGGTTATTATCCTGCTCGTAATCGTTCTGATTATCGCGGGAGTTATCTTCATCCAACAGGGCGTACGTAAAATTCCAGTACAATACGCGAAACGGGTTGTCGGACAGAAAATGTACGGCGGCCAATCGACGCACATTCCTCTTAAAGTGAATGGCGCGGGCGTAATACCGGTAATTTTTGCGGTTTCGCTCTTGATGTTCCCGATCACGATCGCTCAGTTCTGGGCGAACAAAGATTGGGCGCAATGGGTTATCAACCATATGTACTATGACAAGCCGCTAGGCATGGTATTGTACATCTTGTTGATCATCGGATTCACTTTCTTCTATACGTTCGTTCAATTCAATCCGCAACAACTTGCGGATAACATGAAGAAGAACGGTGGCTATATTCCGGGTATTCGTCCCGGCAAGCCGACGGCTGGCTTCTTGATGCGCGTAATTACCCGCATTACGCTGGCAGGCGCGGTTTTCTTGGCTCTAATCTCGGTACTTCCGGTATTCTTCGGTTCGTTGGCAGGCTTGCCGAAATCCGTACAATTGGGCGGTACTTCGTTGTTGATCGTTATCGGCGTTGCTCTTGAGACGATGAAACAGATCGAGAGCCAACTGATCAAACGTCACTACAAAGGCTTTATCAACAAGTAATCACTGAGACGGGCAGGAGGAACAACAATGAACATTTTGTTTATGGGGCCTCCTGGCGCCGGTAAAGGAACGCAGGCAGAACGGATCGTCGAGCAATTCGGCATTCCGCACATCTCTACCGGTGATGCGTTTCGTTTAGCCATGAAGCAAGGCACGCCGCTCGGACAGAAGGCCAAGGAGTACGTCGACCAAGGCCTTCTCGTTCCGGATGAAGTGACGAACGGCATCGTTCGCGATCGTCTGGCTGCAGAAGATTGCGCCAACGGGTTTTTGTTGGACGGTTTTCCGCGGACAATCGCGCAAGCCGAAGCTCTTGATGGAATGCTAGCCGAAATGGGACGAAAGATTGATCATGTCATTAACCTCAAAGTGGATCGCGGTTTTCTGTTGGCCCGCTTAACGGGGAGAAGGATTTGCAAATCTTGCGGCTCGACGTATCACGTTATTTTCAACCCTCCTAAGCAGGAAGGCATCTGCGATAAAGACGGGGGAGAGCTGTATCAGCGTTCCGACGATACGGAAGAAAAAGTGGGCACTCGCCTTGATGAGTATACGAGCAAGACGGCACCGCTTCTAACGTATTACGGCGACAAAGGTTCGCTCCGTGAAGTAGACGGGGAGAAGGACATCGATGCGGTTACGACCGATATCGCTTCCCTTCTCAGAGGGTAATCGGCCATGATCGTAATCAAGTCTGATAAAGAGTTAAACTTGATGCGCGAGGCGGGACGGATTGTAGCAGAGACGCATCGCCTGATGAAACAGGCGGTCGTGCCTGGTGTAACTACCGCTGAATTGGATCGGATAGCCGATACTTTCATCCGCAGCCAAGGTGCTGTTCCTTCTTTCAAAGGTTATAACGGTTTTCCGGCCAGCATATGCGCTTCGACGAACGAGGAACTTGTTCATGGGTTCCCCGGACCGCGGAAGCTCGTAGAAGGCGACATCATCAGCATCGACATCGGCGCACAGTACCAAGGCTATCACGGCGATTCCGCATGGACATACGGAGTCGGTCGAATCTCCGAAGAAGCGCAACGCCTCCTGGACGTTACGGAAGCATCGTTATTCGCGGGATTGGAACTGGTTAAACCGGACGTGAGGCTGTTTACCGTTTCCCATGGCATTCAGAAAGTGATCGAAGAGGCGGGATTCGCCGTAGTGAGGGAATACGTCGGACACGGCGTAGGAGCCGATCTGCACGAGGAACCGCAAATTCCGAATTACGGTGCTCCCGACCGCGGACCGCGGTTGAAACCGGGAATGACACTCGCGATCGAACCGATGGTGATCGTGGGGGAACGATACGTGAAGACTTTGTCCGACAATTGGACGGTCGTCACGGTGGACGGATCGCTGTGCGCGCATTTCGAGCATACGATTGCCGTAACCGAAGACGGGTACGAAATTCTAACCCGTGCGTAAAGCTAGGTGAATGTTATGACGGTAAACGTTAAGTTGGAGCCCGGAGACATCGTGAGAAGCCGGCGTGGAAGAGATGAAGGGCAGTTAATCATCGTCGTTGGTCTCGTTGATGAGCGATTCGCGCTCGTGGCTGACGGTGATAAACGGCGCTTCGATCGGCCCAAACGCAAAAACGTGCTGCATCTCGAACCGATCGGGACCCGAAGCGAGGAAGTAGCGAATAGTATTCGCGAAACCGGTCGCGTTACGAACGCGAAGCTTAGGCACGCTATCGGACAAATCGAACAACGGCTCGAAACGCATGCTGTAGAGAAAGGAGAATGACGGTGGCCAAAGAGGACGTCATCGAGGTGGAAGGAACGGTTATTGAACCGCTACCGAATGCCATGTTCAAAGTGGAACTCGAGAACGGACATCAAATCCTTGCACATGTTTCCGGAAAGCTTCGGATGCATTTCATACGGATTCTTACGGGGGATAAAGTGGTAATCCAGTTGTCACCCTATGATCTAACGCGGGGCCGTATCACCTACCGCAAATAAGTTCGTTCGGTCTACCCATGCACGTGACGGTCGAACAGCTCTGAACAGACATATTCCAGTTCGATCGTATTCGTGTTAACCAACACGCGATCGCAAGGCGCCGCCACGTTGGATGCATTCGTGATGATTGACATGCGCCGCCAACGGCGCGCCATATCAGTCACACACGTGATGGCTGAACTGCGACGTCAGGACGCGCTATATCAGCCACACTTTAAGGAGGGTATTATCATGAAGGTGAGACCTTCGGTCAAACCGATTTGCGAAAAATGCAAAGTCATTCGCCGCAAAGGCAACGTGATGGTTATCTGTGAGAATCCAAAGCATAAACAAAAACAAGGCTAATATAGAAGGAGGTGCCCCTAACTATGGCACGTATATCTGGTGTTGACCTCCCGCGCGACAAGCGCGTGGAAATCGCCCTAACGTACATCTTCGGAATTGGTAAACCAACTTCCCAGAGGATTCTTGCATCCACGGGCGTCAATCCCGACACTCGCGTTCGTGATCTGACGGAGGATGAGCTCGCTCGTCTTCGCGAAACGATCGACAAAGAACAAAAGGTCGAGGGCGACCTGCGTCGCGAAATTGCACTAAACATCAAACGGCTGATTGAAATCGGCTGCTATCGAGGCATCCGTCACCGCCGCGGTCTGCCGGTTCGCGGACAACGTTCGAAGACCAACGCACGTACACGCAAAGGTCCACGTCGTACAGTAGCGAACAAGAAGAAGTAATAAGGGGGGATAACAAACATGGCACAAAAAGGCAAGAAAGTCGTTCGTACGAAGCGTCGTGATCGGAAGAACATCGATACCGGTGTTGCACATATCCGTTCCACGTTTAACAATACAATCGTGACGATTACGGATCCGCACGGTAACGCGGTTTCCTGGGCAAGCTCCGGTAACCTTGGTTTCAAGGGCTCCCGTAAGAGCACGCCGTTCGCTGCTCAAATGGCAGCCGAATCTGCAGCTCGCGCTGCGATGGAACACGGAATGCGTTTGGTTGAAGTTTCTGTTAAAGGTCCTGGCGCCGGCCGCGAAGCTGCGATTCGTTCGTTGCAAGCCGCAGGTCTTGAAGTCAGCATGATCAGAGACGTAACTCCAATCCCGCATAACGGTTGCCGTCCTCCGAAGCGCCGCCGCGTATAGCAACGTTGCATGTGTGGTATCAAACAAGAACAACTTGAGAATAATGGTTGTAACGGTTAGGCATACTACATGGTTTACCCCATAAACACTTCTCCTTATTAAAGGCTGAACCATTTAGCATGGGTGAACAAAGGGCAACGTCAGCGACGTTTTGAAGGAGGTTTTGGTTATGATAGTGATCGAAAAACCGAAAATCGATTCTGTGGAAATTCAGGATGATAAGAGATACGGCCGCTTCGTCGTAGAGCCGCTTGAACGCGGTTATGGGATGACGCTAGGTAACTCTCTACGTCGGATTCTGTTGTCGTCCTTACCGGGCGCAGCCGTTGTATCGGTACAGATTGACGGCGTACTTCACGAATTTTCAACGATTCCGGGAGTTATTGAGGATGTAACGCAAATTATCCTCAATCTGAAGCGTCTTTCGCTGAAGATTCATTCCGACGAGGAAAAAGTGCTTGAGATCGATGCGGAAGGCGATGGCGTAGTAACGGCCGGTGATATCCGCGCGGATAGCGACGTGGAAATCCTGAATCCGGACCTGCACATCGCTACGCTGGCTTCTGGAGCGCGTCTGCACATGCGCATATTCGCCAGAGTCGGACGTGGTTACGTCCCTTCGGATCGTAACAAGAAGGAAGATCAACCGATTGGAGTTATTCCGATCGACTCGATCTATACGCCGATTACCCGCGTGAACTATCAGGTCGAGAATACGCGCGTTGGTCAAGTAACGAACTACGACAAGCTTACGCTTGAAGTTTGGACCGATGGCAGCATTCGTCCCGAAGAAGCGGTTAGCTTGGGCGCGAAAATCCTAACTGATCACTTATCCTTGTTCGTAGGTCTTACGGATGAGGCAAAAGATACCGAAACGATGAAGGAAAAGGAAGAGGACAAAAAAGAAAAAGTGCTCGAGATGACTATCGAAGAGCTCGATCTTTCCGTCCGTTCCTACAACTGCTTGAAACGCGCCGGCATCAACACCGTTCAAGAGCTGATCACGAAAACCGAAGAAGACATGATGAAAGTCCGCAACTTGGGCCGCAAGTCTTTGGAAGAAGTTCAAGAGAAGCTTGAAGAACTCGGATTGGGTCTACGTTTCGAGGAGTAGCATCGTTATTAGCTAGCACTTTGTGACGACCGAACGCAGACGCTTTAGGCACTGCTTCATCGTTCGCACCAGAGGGAGGGAAAACAAATGGCTTATCAAAAACTGAGTCGCGACTCCAGCTCGCGGAAAGCTCTTTTCCGTGATCTGTGTACCGACCTGTTCCTGTACGAGCGTATTCAAACGACCGAAGCGAAAGCTAAGGAAGTGCGCTCTATCGCAGAGAAATTGATTACTCTCGCTAAACGCGGAGACCTGCACGCTCGTCGTCAGGTAGCAGCATTCGTGCGTCGCGAGAGCCTTGACGGTCAACAAGACGCCATCCAAAAACTGTTCTCCGAGTTGGCTCCGCGCTATGCGGAACGTCCGGGTGGATATACTCGCATCCTGAAGCTGGGACCTCGCCGTGGAGATTCAGCTCCTATGGTGTATCTTGAGCTCGTTGATCGCGCGTAAGAACGGAGCAAAGAAGGATGGACCGAATCACGCATTCGGATCATCCTTTTTTTGTGGGGTTCGGCAGGTAAGATTGAATTGGTTTTTGCTTGAAGAGCATGCGGTAAGGGGGATGAGATGATGCGTAATATCGCTCTCATCGTCAGTTATGACGGGACGGAGTATTCCGGATTTCAAAGTCAGCCGAAAGGCAATACGATTCAGGATAAGCTGGAAGAAGCAATCTTTCTCTTGTCCGGAGAACGCGTGAAGCTGACGGGCTCCGGACGAACGGACGCCGGAGTGCATGCAAGATGCCAGATCGTCAATTTTCCGACGTCCTCCTCCATTCCGATCGAACGGTGGACGATTGCTTTGAATACGAGGTTGCCGAACGATATCGTCGTACAGCGTGCGTTCAATGTTCCGGAAGATTTTCATTCCAGACGTCGCGCGCTAAGGAAGACGTACCGTTATACGATCAACTGCAACCGGATTCCCGATCTATTCCGTAGACGATATGAGTTCCATCATCCAACGCCGCTTGATTTCAATGCAATGAATTCCGGTCTTCAACATTTGTTAGGCAAGCATGATTTCTCCTCATTCACTTCTCCGCTATCTACTAAGCCGAGTCATATCCGAACAATCCTGGAAGTGAAGCTTGAAGTGGAAAAGGAATCAACTTCACAATTGACCTACTTGGCCAATGACGATAACCGGGAATGGGATGAGAGACATTATCCGGGGAAGCAGCGCGGGATTATCCATCTGTACGTCACGGGAACGGGCTTCTTATACAACATGGTAAGGATAATAGCCGGCACGTTGATTCAAGTCGGAGAAGGCAAGAGAACGGCGGAGGATATGGGATTTATTCTAGCGGCGCGTAACAGGGCGAAAGCCGGACCGACGGCCGTCCCGCAAGGACTTTCCCTATGGGATGTCGTATACGATGGACTGGATGTAGGCAGCATGCGCGAGCCTTTTCTGGATAATTAATTACTTGCATATTAGCCTGATTTCATGTACAATAAATTTTGTGCTTTCTGCGTGGCTACCCACGGCCCCAGCGTAGAAATGTCGCTCTTTTGGTGAGTTTGAAGGAAAGGACTTCTCATCCGAGTACCTTATCTCACTTCGTAATACCTAACTATCTAAGATGATGAAATGAACGTAATTGCTGTATCACATAAAAAAGCAGGGAAGTAACCCGAAGGAGGATGTTTCATGCGTACAACCTATATGGCTAAGCCTCTTGAAGTAGAGCGCAAATGGCATGTTATCGACGCCGAAGGCAAAACGCTTGGTCGTCTCGCTAGCGAAGCGGCTGCTCTGATCCGCGGTAAACACAAGCCTGAATTCACCCCACATATCGACACAGGTGATTTCGTTATCGTAATCAATGCAGAGAAAATCGTTCTTACAGGCAAGAAATTGCAACAGAAGAAATACTACACGCATTCCCACTACCCAGGCGGTCTGAAAACGACTACGGCGCAGGAAATGATCAACAAAAAACCTGCTCGTATTATCGAACTGGCTGTATACGGTATGCTTCCTAAAAACAAGCTCGGTCACCAGCTTCAAGGTAAACTGAACGTTTACGCTGGTCCGGAACATCCACATCAAGCCCAAAAGCCTGAAGTTTACGAACTTCGCGGATAAAAAAAGGAGGACTTTCGAATGGCTCAAGTGCAATATTTAGGAACGGGTCGCCGCAAGCACTCCGTTGCGCGGGTTCGACTCGTGCCGGGTGAAGGCCGCATCGTTATCAACAAACGTGAAATCAACGACTACTTCGACCTTGAAACGTTGAAGCTGATCGTTAAACAACCGCTGAACCTGACTGACACAGTCAGCAAATACGATATCCTCGTATTGGCTCATGGCGGCGGAACTTCCGGTCAAGCCGGCGCAATCCGTCACGGAATTTCCCGCGCGCTTCTGAAAGCAGATCCCGAGCTTCGTCCTGCTCTTAAGAAAGCTGGATTCCTGACTCGTGATCCACGTATGAAAGAACGTAAAAAATACGGATTGAAAGCCGCTCGTCGCGCTCCTCAATTCTCGAAACGTTAATATTATCGATCCAACAAACGATGCCTTTCTCCCATTACTTTCAATGGTGGGAGAGGCATTTTTTTGCAAATGAGCAACAATTGCAAGTCAAGAATAGATTGAACAATCGAGTCTCAGAGCGTATAATATAATGTATTCATACTTAAATAGTAGGATTTCACGGGAGGTCATTTTGATGAATTTAATCGAAAAAGAAAACCTCATTCGCCAAAAAGCGGAGGAGTTCGAGAATGCTTCGGCCGAAACGGTCATCGCTTGGGCGATCGAGACGTTTCCCAACATCACGTTCGCTTGCAGTTTCGGCGCTGAAGACGTCGTGCTTGTGGACATGATTCAGAAAATTAGCCCTTCGACGGATATTTTCTACTTAGATACGGATTTTCACTTTAAGGAAACTTATGAAACGCGTGATCGGATCGCCGAGAAATACAATTTAAAATTCGTTGAAGTCAAATCGAAGCTTACTCCGGAAGAGCAAGCCGAAAAACATGGGGAAGAGCTATGGAAGAGCGATCCGACCGGCTGTTGCAACTTGCGTAAAGTCGAACCTCTGACACGAATTCTTTCGCAATACGAAGCATGGATTACCGGCATTCGCCGCGACCAAGCGCCTACTCGCGCTAACGCGAAGAAGGTCGAATACGACACCAAATTCGGACTTGTTAAGTTCAATCCGATCGCTTCATGGACTTCGGAAGAAGTATGGGCCTACATTAAAGCTAACGACATTATTTATAATCCGCTGCACGATCAGAATTTTCCGAGTATCGGTTGCGAACACTGCACGAAGCCCGTAATGCCGGGTGAAGATCCGCGGGCGGGACGTTGGGCGGGCAATGAGAAAACCGAATGCGGATTACACAAATAAGCAATGCCGGAAACTTTAATATTAAAGCTTAGAAGGAGCTACTCAGATCATGAGCGCAATTCAACCGCATGGCGGACAATTGGTTAACAGGGTAGTAGAGGGGCAAGAACGCGATCTTTTGCTCGCTCAAGCTGCGAAGATGGTATCTATCCCGGTGAACACGTGGACGATATCGGACTTGGATCTCATCGGCGTCGGAGCGTTTAGCCCGCTGACCGGTTTTATGAACGAAGACGATTACCTTTCCGTCGTGAACAATATGCGTCTTGCGAGCGGTCCGATCTGGAGTATTCCGATCACTCTGGCCGTTACGAACGATCAAGCCTCCAATCTCTCCGTTGGACAACAAGCGGCTCTCGTCGGAGAGAACGACGGAATCGTGTACGCTGTCATTGATATTGCAAGCATCTATAAAGTGAATAAGCGTCATGAAGCCGTGCAAATCTTCAAAACCGACGATATGGAGCATCCAGGCGTCGTTAAACTGTTCGATCGTCCCGATAATTACGTCGGAGGATCGATTACCGTATTGAACCGGCCGGTACCGGAGAAATTCAACGAATTCTACTTTGACCCTTCGGAAACTCGGCGCATCTTCGCGGAGAAGGGCTGGAAAACCGTCGTTGGTTTCCAAACCCGCAACCCCGTGCACAGAGCGCATGAATATATTCAGAAAGCGGCTATGGAAATCGTGGACGGATTGTTCTTAAACCCGCTCGTGGGCGAGACGAAATCCGATGACGTGCCTGCCAACGTGCGCATGAAAAGCTACTTGGCGCTGCTCGAAAATTATTATCCGCAAGATCGCGCATTCCTAGGGGTTTTCCCTGCGGCTATGCGTTACGCCGGCCCACGCGAAGCGATCTTCCATGCTCTTGTTCGCAAGAACTATGGATGCACGCATTTCATCGTAGGCCGCGATCATGCCGGAGTAGGCGACTATTACGGCACATACGAAGCGCAAGATTTGCTTAAATCGTTTGCTGTAGAGGAGCTAGGTATTACGCCTCTATATTTCGAACATAGCTTCTACTGCACCAAGTGCGGTAATATGGCCTCAAGCAAAACCTGCCCGCATGATAAGGAACACCACTTAACGTTGTCGGGAACGAAGGTGCGAGCATTGCTGCGCGACGGAATTTGCCCGCCTCCGGAATTCTCCAGACCGGAAGTCGCGGCTATTCTGATCGAAGGCATGGCTGAAGCGAGCAAAACATACGCAATCTAAATCATAAATATCCATCTTGTCCCATATGATGTAGGGAGCTTTCCCTGGGACGAGGTGGATATTATTGTTTACTGGAATCGGATATCGGTTAAGGTCGTTAATGCGTCGGCGTAAGCGGTTGGTTATCTGGATGACCCGACGCGCATTGTTAAGAATCGGGATAGTCGTTTGTTTAATGCTGTTAACCGCGGTCGTATTCCTAAGCGAGATTCCTTCCGCGAGAACGTGGAGTCACTGGACGTTGCCTTTATCCGGCAAAGTTATTGCCCTCGATGCCGGGCACGGCGGGGCGGACGGGGGAGCGTCGAGTCGCGACGGGATCATCGAGAAAGACCTGAACCTTGCGATCGTGCTCTATTTGAGGGATTACCTGCAGCAAGCCGGAGCTCTAGTGTTGTTAACGCGCGAAGGGGACTACGATCTCGCCCTGCCGGAGACTAAGGGATATTCCAAGCGCAAGACGGAGGATCTGTTGCAACGGGCCGACAAGGTGCGCAACAAAAGAGCGGATCTGGCGATCAGCGTACATATGAACAGTATTCCGTCTCCAAGATGGTCCGGCGCTCAAACTTTTTATTCCACGAAAAACGCGGAAGGGAAGAGGTTAGCGGCGATCATTCAGTCGGAATTACGGGGGATGTTAGGCAACACGCAACGGATTGCGAAGAACGCCGATACGATTTACTTGCTGAAAACGTTGGAAATGCCGACGGCGCTCGTAGAGGTCGGATTTCTGTCACACCCAGAAGAATCGAATCTGTTGGCGGACGAACAGTACCAACGTAAAGTTGCCGCGTCCATCTACAGAGGGATTCTGAGATATACGTCCGGTGAAACGGATGAGCCTGTGCTATAATAGACAATGATAATATGAACATGGGGGTCGAAATCGTGGTCACCAGAGAAGCCGTACTCGAAATTTTACAGCCAGTCCTTGAACCTACGGTCAAACAAAGTTTAACCGCCCTCGGGTTGGTTCGGGACCTCGTTGTCAGGGATGCGAGCGTATCGATGTCGATCGTTCTTCATCCGGATAGCATGGAGCAAGTCGAATTAGTCGAACAAGGACTTATCCAAGCTTTGAATCGCTTAAGCATTAGCAACCCGCATTTCCGATTTCGCGCTATGACGGAGCATGAGAAATCGGACGTGAATTCGAAGCTTCAGCCGGCTTCCCAGAATAAGGCCGAACCTGCTAAACAGGAGACCAAGGCAGCTCCGATCAAAGGACATGGGGAAGGGTTGGAGAAACATACGATCCTTCATCCGGAGAGCGGCGTCGAGTTTATTGCGATCGCGAGCGGCAAGGGCGGCGTAGGCAAATCGACCGTTACCGTTAACCTGGCAGTCGCCTTAGCGCGGCAAGGCAAACGGGTAGGACTGATCGATAGCGATATTTACGGTTTTAGCGTTCCCGATATGATGGGCATAGAAGAGCGTCCGGAGCAGATCGGCGATAAAATAAAACCCGTGGAGCGGTTCGGAGTCAAAGTCATCTCGATGGGTTTCTTCGTAGAAGATAACAATCCGATCGTCTGGCGCGGACCGATGCTCGGCAAGATGCTGCGTAATTTCTTCGCTGAAGTCGATTGGGGCGAATTGGATTACTTGCTGCTGGATCTACCGCCGGGGACGGGAGACGTTGCCCTGGACGTGCATCAGATGATTCCGCAAAGCAAAGAGATTATCGTTACGACGCCGCATGCAACCGCGGCTTTCGTTGCGGCTCGCGCGGGTGCGATGGCAATCAAAACGAATCACGATATTATCGGCGTCGTGGAGAACATGTCCTACTTCGAGAGCAAAGAAACCGGGGCAAGAGAGTATGTATTCGGTCGCGGCGGCGGAGGGAAATTGGCCGAAACCTTGAACACGGAGCTGCTTGCGCAATTCCCGTTAGGCGCGCCGGATAACCACCCTTTGGAGTCCGATTACTCTCCATCCGTGTACAAAGCAGATACCGATATCGGCAAGGAATACTTGTCTTTGGCACAAGCGGTAATCGATCGATGCGGTAAATAACGAGCCATAACAATCAAAACGGTTGAACGAGTTGTCCTCGTTCAACCGTTTTGTCTTTAACCGGAGCTCTCGCCGCTGCTTTGGGCGCTTTCTTGCGATTCGCCGCCACCCTCGCCGCCTTTATCCTCGCTCTGACCCTCTTTCTTTTCTTCCTTCTTCTCGGCCTTAGGAGTAAGTTCTTCTTTAACGACGGATTGCAGCAATTTCATGATCTCAAGCTTGAACAGCGGATTTTCCATCGATTCCGTAACCGAGCTCATGATGACTTTACGAACATCGGGCGTTTTAATCGATTCGGAAAGAATTTTCATCATTTCCGGAGTCTTGAACATGTCGACGAGTTCTTTCTGATAAGACGGATCCTTCATTAAATCTTTGTGGATCTGCTTATTGTCCTTGCTAACGGCTTTGGCGAATTCTCCGGCGAATTTGGCGTCTTTCATAATCGCCTCTAGGACGGTTTTGTATTCCGGTGCCGTAAGGACGTCTTTAACGGCGATTCTGACTTGAGCTTGGTCTGAAGGCGTCATGCTTTTCATTTGCAGCGTACTTTCGCCATACTGGGCAGTCGAAGCTTTCTCCATCGCTTTCTGGGCTTCTTCGGAGCCGAGAATATCGATAACCATGGACTTTACTTCTTTATAACTCATTTGGCCTCCGCCGTTGTTGCCGCCGGATTCGGCTCCGCATGAAGTGAGGAGCAAAGACATGCCCAATATACATCCATACCGTCGCAATCGTGGTAGCATACCGATCAGCTCCCTTCCGTAGGGTGATGGCTGTAGTATGCTTCGACAACCTTGTGAATATAAGGCCTTATTCATGGCTTTTTATCTGGTTCATGGTAAAATGAAGGTTGATCATATAGAGGAGGTTTCCGGATTTGAATTTACGTAAATGGATGAAATTATTCGGCATCACCATTCTCATCGGTGCGGTCGTTACGGTAGTCGGCAGCGTATGCATCCAGTTGTTCAACCCCGATTTTCGCAATGTCGAGGCGAGTGGTTGGTTATCCTACGTACTTATGATGGCTTTGATCGGAATGACGTTCGGCGCATTCGCTCATATGGGCTTTTTCGCCTACATGATGCTGAATTATATTGCTCGCAGTATATTTAAGCGGCCTTATTCCTGGGTAGCCATTCAAGGGTTCATAGCCTTATTTGTATTGGCGGAGATCGCGTATTGGACGTATGATACGAACTTCCCGAGCTTAACGTATCTGCTTCTGCCGCTGGCGCTTATCGCCGGATCGGTGCTGGTTGCCTGGATGAAGGTGAGTCAAACGTCGACAGGAGCTTGGATACCGACGATCTTCTTCTTAGTGGCGATTACGGCTATGGAGTCCGTGCCCGTCTTCAAGACCGGAGATATCTCGTCGCTTCTGTATCAGATGGTTCCTTTGTTTATCTGTAATGCTTATCAGATTATGCAGTTGCATCGGATATTGGGGAAACCCGCGCAAGCAGGGGCGCCCGTGACGGCAGCCGCGGCTAAGTAAAGTACGGAGAAGTCAATTCGTTCCATGCGGATCTATCTTCCACGGTTTTGCCGTTCGTCTCGGTCTGACTAATCATTTGGGACACCGTTACGAATTCATATCCTTTGGCGCGCAATTGATCGATGATAATCGGTAACGCTTCATGCGTCTGCTTGCAGGAGTCGCTGGCGTGCAGAAGAATAATATCCCCCGGATGCGCTTTGTTTACGACGCGATTGACGATCGTATCCACGCCCGGATTTTTCCAATCCAATGAATCGGTATCCCACTGAATGACCTTATAATTAAGATCTTCGGCGATTCTAAGCACCCTTTTGTCGAAATCTCCGTTCGGCATCCGGATTAAATTCGGTGATTTGCCGGTCATATCTTTAAGGATTCCGTCGGCAACTGAAATTTGTTTACGGATTTCATCGTCGCTGTATTGGCTGTAGTTGTCGTGTTTGTGGCCATGACTGCCAACCTCGTAACCGGAATCCGTTATTTTCTTGACGATATCCGGATGGGTTTTGCTCCAAGGCGAGGATAAGAAAAAGGTGACGTTCTGCACGTTCTTCGCTTTGAGAATTTCCAGAATCGGTTCGGCGCGTTTCTCTCCCCAACTGATGTCGAACGTAAGGGCGACGACTTTGCGCTCCGTTGGTACGTTATACACCGCTGCGGGAGGGTGCGGAGCGAACACGCTCAGGTTGTTTTTCTCGACCCAGATCACAGCGATCGAGAGGATTGCTGCAACAGTAAGGAAGAAGATTCGTTTGATGCGTCGCCCGTTAAATACGAAAAAATGATTCATAGGTAAATCTGCTCCTTTCCATAGTAAGGGATTACGCCTATCTGCGTCCTAAGGACGGACAAGTCGTTGATCTTGGTTACTATCAATGTATGCTTGACCCATAGAGTTATTCATAAGGCTAGGAATCAAGCAATAAAGATAACATTATTCGGAACCGATGGGAGTCGTGGAACATGTTTTCGCGCCAAGGGCTATTGATGACGTGGAGAGAGATTCGTCCGTACTTTATTTTCTCGATCATCCTGTTCTTTGCCGGAATGGTGATCGGAGGGACGCCGAATGCGCCTCAAGAATTCGTGGAACAACAGTTAAAAGGAATCGAAGCGATTGCCAGAGACATCGACAAGTCGAGCAATCCCGAGCTTACGGCGTTCTATCGGATTACTTTGAACAATGTATTCAATGTGATCATGGTAATGGGATTGGGCTTGATAGCCGGCATTATGCCGATTGTTATGCTAGTTTCGAACGGGATGATCATGGGGTACCTATTGAACGAGTATGCGGTTAAGGGCGAAAATGTCTTTATGCTGGTCGTGAAAGGGATTTTGCCGCATGGAATATTCGAATTAAGCGCCGTTTTCTTGGCTTGCGCGTTCGGCATGCGATTCGGGGTTTCATTGTTTAAGGGAATCGTAGGATCCGCGTTGGGTAAATCACAAGCTTGGCAACCTTTCGTAAGAACGGCTACGGGATCTGTCCCGGCAATTATCCTCATTGTCGTATTCCTGCTTGTCGGAGCCGTTGTCGAAAGCACGGTCACCTTATGGTTAATGAGTTAAAGTTGTGCGTTAACGGATGAATTTGTCATAAAGAAGATTAAAAAAGAGCATAACAGTAGGACATGCCGAAGAAGCTCCCTTGCTATGCGGGAGATGACGGTAAATCGCTGCTTCTTCACGGGAGGGTCCGCACTCTATGCTCGGTATGATGTTCACGGAAAAGGAATGCAAGGAATTCGATTACCTTCTGCGTAAAGAGATGGATGAGATGTTGCTGGATATGAGCGATCGAAGATTGGATGGTCCGGTAAAGGAAGCGATCTCCAAGCGCTACAAGATCATCTTCCGCATGTACGCGCGCATCGCACCTCCTAGGGAGTTAACCCGTTACGCAGTGGGGTTAAAATCGCAAAGATAGAAAGTTTGCAATTAATGCTTGACCTGTAGGCCTCCTATATGTTAAATTATCATTCGCCCCACTTTTTGAGGGGACAAGCGGACGAAGGAAATAACGGACAACAACGGTAACTAAAAAATACCTGTTGCCAAGTACTAGTCAGCTGTGGTATATTATAAAAGTCGCCGTTAGCGCGGTGCACAACGAAAAACGAAACAAAATTGTTCTTTGAAAACTGAACATTGAGCGTAAGAAACAAACAAACGTCGGAAGATGACTTCGGTCATTGGAAGGCAAACCAGCAATACAGATTGAGCCTCAAAGGCTTCAATAACTATGAAGATTCGATTCTCGGGACTTCCTTTGGAAGCCCTGCCATCGAACTTCTATTATGGAGAGTTTGATCCTGGCTCAGGACGAACGCTGGCGGCGTGCCTAATACATGCAAGTCGAACGGATCTCTGATGGAGCTTGCTCCTGAAGAGGTTAGTGGCGGA
>NZ_CP051680.1:4212500-4470000 GCF_012849095.1 Cohnella herbarum | reverse complement strand
CGTTCACGTGCAAGGTTAAGCTGATGAGGCGGAGCCGAAGGGAAACCGAGTCTGAATAGGGCGCCTAAGTACGTGGTCGTAGACCCGAAACCGTGTGATCTACCCCTGTGCAGGGTGAAGGTGAGGTAACACTCACTGGAGGCCCGAACTCGTGAGCGTTGAAAAGCTCTGGGATGACGTGGGGGTAGGGGAGAAATTCCAATCGAACTCGGAGATAGCTGGTTCTCCCCGAAATAGCTTTAGGGCTAGCCTCGAGGTTTAGCATCATGGAGGTAGAGCACTGATTGGGTGCGGGGCCCGCCAAGGGTTACCAAGTCCAGTCAAACTCCGAATGCCATGTATGTATACTCGGGAGTCAGACGGCGAGTGCTAAGATCCGTCGTCAAGAGGGAAAGAGCCCAGATCATCAGCTAAGGTCCCCAAGTGTGTGTTAAGTGGGAAAGGATGTGGAGTTGCGAAGACAACCAGGATGTTGGCTTAGAAGCAGCCACCATTTAAAGAGTGCGTAATAGCTCACTGGTCGAGTGACTCTGCGCCGAAAATGTAACGGGGCTAAACACACCACCGAAGCTATGGCAGACGCGCGCAAGCGCGCTTGGGTAGGGGAGCGTTGTATACGGGTTGAAGTCGTACCGGAAGGAACGGTGGACTGTATACAAGTGAGAATGCCGGTATGAGTAACGAAAAGACAGGTGAGAATCCTGTCCGCCGAAAGCCTAAGGGTTCCTGGGGTAGGTTCGTCCGCCCAGGGTAAGTCGGGACCTAACGCGAGGCCGAAAGGCGTAGTGGATGGACAACAGGTTGAAATTCCTGTACCACCGTAATCCGTTATGAGCAATGGGGGGACGCAGGAGGAGAACGACGCGAGCTGATGGAATAGCTCGTCCAAGCAGTAAGAGGTGTGTGTAGGCAAATCCGCACACTGTAACCTCAAGCTGTGATGGGGAGGGAAAATCATAGTACCGAAGGTCATGTACCCACGCTGCCAAGAAAAGCCTCTAGCCAGGAGAAGGTGCCCGTACCGCAAACCGACACAGGTGGGCGAGATGAGAATTCTAAGGCGCGCGGAAGAACTCTCGTTAAGGAACTCGGCAAAATGACCCCGTAACTTCGGGAGAAGGGGTGCCCCGGTAGTGTGAATAGCACGAGGGGGCCGCAGTGAAGAGGCCCAAGCGACTGTTTAGCAAAAACACAGGTCTGTGCGAAGCCGTAAGGCGAAGTATACGGGCTGACGCCTGCCCGGTGCTGGAAGGTTAAGAGGAGTGGTTAGGGGCAACCCGAAGCTATGAATTGAAGCCCCAGTAAACGGCGGCCGTAACTATAACGGTCCTAAGGTAGCGAAATTCCTTGTCAGGTAAATTCTGACCCGCACGAATGGCGTAACGACTTGGGCGCTGTCTCAACGAGAGATCCGGTGAAATTTTAGTACCTGTGAAGATGCAGGTTACCCGCGACGTGACGGAAAGACCCCATGGAGCTTTACTGTAGCTTGATATTGAACTTTGGTACGGTCTGTACAGGATAGGTGGGAGCCTATGAAGCAGGAGCGCAAGCTTCTGTGGAGGCGCCGTTGGGATACCACCCTGATCGTATCGGAGTTCTAACCTACTACCGTTAACCGGTAGAGGGACCGTGTCAGGCGGACAGTTTGACTGGGGCGGTCGCCTCCTAAAAAGTAACGGAGGCGCTCTAAGGTTCCCTCAGCGCGGTTGGAAATCGCGCGCAGAGTGCAAAGGCATAAGGGAGCTTGACTGCGAGACCTACAAGTCGAGCAGGGACGAAAGTCGGACTTAGTGATCCGGTGGTACCGAATGGAAGGGCCATCGCTCAACGGATAAAAGCTACCCTGGGGATAACAGGCTTATCTCCCCCAAGAGTCCACATCGACGGGGAGGTTTGGCACCTCGATGTCGGCTCATCGCATCCTGGGGCTGAAGTAGGTCCCAAGGGTTGGGCTGTTCGCCCATTAAAGCGGTACGCGAGCTGGGTTCAGAACGTCGTGAGACAGTTCGGTCCCTATCTGTCGCGGGCGTAGGAAATTTGAGAGGGGCTGTCCTTAGTACGAGAGGACCGGGATGGACGCACCGCTGGTGTACCAGTTGTTCCGCCAGGAGCACCGCTGGGTAGCCAAGTGCGGAAGGGATAAGCGCTGAAAGCATCTAAGCGCGAAGCCTGCCTCAAGATGAGATTTCCCAATTCGTAAGACCCCTGGAAGAACACCAGGTTGATAGGCTCGGGGTGGAAGCGCAGCAATGTGTGGAGCTGACGGGTACTAATCGGTCGAGGGCTTATCCTAAACGAACTCGTGCGACTTTAGTCGTCACGAATGATGCTAGCAAGACAATGATACTCACCTTCTTCTGACCGCTTTACTTCGCATCCAGTTTTCAAGGCGCAAGCCTTGAGTTTAAGATCCGGTCTGGTAATAATGGCGGAGGGGTTCCACGCGTACCCATCCCGAACACGACCGTTAAGCCCTCCAGCGCCAATGGTACTTGGACCGCAGGGTCCTGGGAGAGTAGGACGTTGCCAGGCCGGAAGCTTTAATCTCTATCGCTGTGTATAGGTATAGGGACCATGCTCTCATAGCTCAGTAGGTAGAGTGCATCCATGGTAAGGATGAGGTCACCGGTTCGATCCCGGTTGAGAGCTCCAGATCCAATACCATTCACGGCCCCTTGGTCAAGTGGTTAAGACACCTCCCTTTCACGGAGGTAACAGGGGTTCGAATCCCCTAGGGGTCACCATCATACGGAGGCTTAGCTCAGCTGGGAGAGCATCTGCCTTACAAGCAGAGGGTCGGCGGTTCGATCCCGTCAGCCTCCACCATAATCTTTAAGATTGGCTTACCGTTGGGGATTAGCCAAGCGGTAAGGCAACGGACTTTGACTCCGTCATCCAAGGTTCGAATCCTTGATCCCCAGCCATTTTTTGAGCCATTAGCTCAGCTGGTAGAGCACCTGACTTTTAATCAGGGTGTCGAAGGTTCGAGTCCTTCATGGCTCACCATTTTCACAAATGGTACAATTGTTATTATGCGCGTATGGCGGAATTGGCAGACGCACCAGACTTAGGATCTGGCGGGCGACCGTGGGGGTTCAAGTCCCTCTACGCGCACCATTATTACCACAGGTTGCGGAAATAGCTCAGTGGTAGAGCATCTCGTTGCCAACGAGAAGGTCGCGGGTTCGAGCCCCGTTTTCCGCTCCAAGATTTGCGCCCTTAGCTCAGCTGGATAGAGCGTTTGACTACGAATCAAAAGGCCGGGAGTTCGAATCTCTCAGGGCGCGCCATTTTTACAACAACATACTTACTGTCGGGACGTAGCTCAGCTTGGTAGAGCACCTGGTTTGGGACCAGGGGGTCGCATGTTCGAATCGTGTCGTCCCGACCATCTTTTTACACCGTGCGGGTGTAGTTCAATGGTAGAACTTCAGCCTTCCAAGCTGATAGCGTGGGTTCGATTCCCATCACCCGCTCCATATTTTTATTTCTTAAGCCTTAGGGCTTTTTTTTAAGGGATTTACTTCATACTGTCGGGACGTAGCTCAGCTTGGTAGAGCACCTGGTTTGGGACCAGGGGGTCGCATGTTCGAATCGTGTCGTCCCGACCACCTATTGTACCGCACGCGGGTGTAGTTCAATGGTAGAACTTCAGCCTTCCAAGCTGATAGCGTGGGTTCGATTCCCATCACCCGCTCCATATGAATATACTTCCCGGATGGGAAACGAACTCAGAAATAGGGTTCGACCGTCCGTGAATACAACTTGAATGATCTAATCAGGACGCGCGTCAACATCTACCTCCACTCGTTCCCGAATGGGAACATTTTAATCAGAGATGTTGAGTATTCCCATCACCCGCTCCATATGACGAATGCTTTAAGCTCTCGAAGAGGGCTTTTTTTGTTATATTTCGGAAAAAATGAAAAAAGAGTCCCGGTAGTCTTACCCGAGGACTCTTTCATATGCTGCTTATTCCCGTTCCATCTTAACCGCAGTGGCCAACGTAAGAATGACCAAGTACTCTTTAAGAGGTAAGGTTTTTCTTTTCATTGCGACTCACTCCTTCATTAAGATTATGGCCGACGAATAATGATATTAAAGGATTTACATATTACTTACACCATTTTCCAGTCGTTGAAACCTAAGAATTATGAACAAATGATGAAGAAAAAGAAGATTTTCGACGTCTGTTGTAGTATCATAGTAAGAAGGGTTTTTTTGATGAAATGCAACGTTTGGAGTGAAAGAGATGTCGGAATTGGCTACGGGTCAACGTTCTCCGTCCAATCATCTGCTGCGTAGAGATGTGCGCTTTCTAGGTAATATTCTTGGCGAAGTGCTCGTGCATCAGGGTGGTCGGGAACTGCTAGAACATGTTGAGAAGATACGGGAAATGAGCAAAGCTCTAAGAGCCGAGTATTTGCCGGAATTGTACGACGGATTTATTAACACCGTTAAAACTCTAGAACCGGAAATCAGGCATCAAGTTATTCGCGCATTCGCAATTTACTTTCAATTGGTCAATATCGCCGAGCAGAATCACCGCATCCGCCGCAAACGCGATTACGAGCGTTCGACAGGGGAAGCGGTACAGCCCGGTTCGATCGAGAGCGTCATTCAGGATCTGAAGGAAAAGAAGCTCGAGGTGGACGAAGTTCGGAACATGCTCACCGATATTTCGCTTGAGCTAGTCATGACTGCGCATCCGACCGAAGCTACCCGTCGGGACGTGCTCGATATTCATAAACGTATCGCGGATGAGGTTATGGAATTGGATAATCCGAATCTAACCTATCGCGAACGGGAGAAATTACGCGAGAAGTTGCTCAACGAGGTCCTTACGCTATGGCAAACCGATGAGTTGCGCGACCGTAAACCTACCGTATTGGATGAAGTGCGTAACGGGATGTATTTCTTCCATGAAACGTTATTCGAAGTTCTTCCCGATGTCTACGAAGAGTTGGAACGCTGCCTCGAGAAGTATTATCCGGAAGTTTCTTGGCACGTGCCTACTTATTTGCGATTCGGATCATGGATCGGCGGGGATCGCGACGGCAATCCGTCCGTAACCGCGGAAGTGACCTGGAAGACGCTGCATATGCAGCGGAACCTCGTTATCTATAAGTACGAGAATATCATTCGCGAGCTAAGCCGCCAGTTAAGCTTCAGCACGACGATCGTTAACGTAACGGACGAGTTGCTCGGGTCCATTCGCGAAGATAACGCTAACGTTGAGCTTCGCACGGTAGAGGCTTGGACGAACGACAAAGAACCTTACCGGGTCAAGCTAAGATATATGCTTCAGAAGCTGAAGAACATGAGGGAAGACGAGTTCAAAGGCACCAAGCAACGGTACAATACGGTTGCCGATCTGATCTCGGATATCCAGATTCTAGACAGAAGCTTGCGTCATCACTTCGCCGACTTCGTCGCGAATTCGTATCTGAAGAAGTTTGTTCGCCAAGTGGAACTGTTCGGCTTCCATCTCGCGGCTTTGGACGTGCGTCAGCATAGTAAAGAGCACGAGAACGCCATGACGGAGCTCTTGTCGAAAGCGGGAGTTACGAGTAACTACGCCGAGCTGAACGAGCAGGACAAAATCAGCCTGTTGAACGGACTGCTTGAGAGCGATGGTTCGATCTGGAACGATAAGATCGAGTTGAGCGATTCCAGTAAAGAGTGTCTGGACGTTTACCATACGATCTATAAAGCGCAACAAGAATTCGGAAATGGTTGCATCACGAGTTACCTGATCAGTATGTCGGAAGCGGCAAGCGATATTCTTGAAGTTATGGTATTCGCTAAGGAAGCGGGATTATTCCGCCGCGACGAGAACGGCAAGATCGTGAGCACGCTTCAAGCCGCGCCGTTATTCGAGACTATCGACGACTTGCATGAAGCTCCGGCGATTATGGAAACCCTGTTCAAGTTGCCGATTTACCGCGAATGCTTGACGGCTATGGGAGACTTGCACGAGATTATGCTCGGTTACTCCGATAGCAATAAAGACGGCGGCATGGTTACGGCCAACTGGGAACTGCGCGTAGCGCTGAACGACTTGACCCAGACGGCTAAAGCGCACGGCGTTCGCTTGAAGTTCTTTCATGGCCGCGGAGGCGCGCTTGGCCGCGGAGGAATGCCGCTTAATCGCAGCATCCTGGCTCAACCGCCTCACACGATCGGCGGCGGCATCAAGATTACGGAGCAAGGCGAAGTGTTGTCTTCCCGTTACTCGATGAAGGGAATTGCCTATCGCAGCTTGGAGCAAGCAACCGGCGCTCTGATCACGGGTGCGTATTTATCCCAGTACTCCGAGCATAAGAGTTCGATCGAGACCCAATGGGAAGAGATCATGCGCGGCATTTCCATAGACGCGCAGACCAAGTATCAGGATCTTATTTTCCGCGATCCGGACTTCATGACCTTCTTCAAGGAATCGACGCCGCTTCCGGAAGTCGGAGAGCTCAACATCGGTTCACGTCCTTCGAAAAGGAAAGGAAGCGATCGTTTCGAAGACTTGCGCGCGATTCCGTGGGTATTCGCATGGACGCAAAGCCGCTACTTGTTACCGGCATGGTACGCAGCGGGTACGGCCTTCCAAACGTACGTGAACGGCGATGTAGAACGTCTAGAAACGCTTCGCACGATGTATCGCGAGTATTCGTTCTTCCGTTCCTTGCTTGATAATCTCCAGATGGCGCTTGGCAAAGCGGATCTCATGATCGCCCGCCAATACGCGGGGATGATCGAGGACGGCACGATCAAAGACCGGATCTTCACTCAGATCGAAGAAGAGTACGCGAAGACGACGGAAATGATTCTGACGATTACGGGACAAGAGGATATTCTCGATAACGTTCCCGTCATCCAGGAATCGATCCGGCTTCGCAATCCGTACGTCGATCCGTTAAGCTATATGCAAGTTCAATTATTAACCGAATTGCGCGCCTTGCGTTCTCAGAACGGAGACGACGCGGAACTCCTCCGCGAAGTATTGTTAACGATCAACGGCATTGCTGCGGGTCTCCGCAATACGGGCTGATTATAAAGGAACGAAGAAGGGCCCGGGTTAAGTCCCCGGGCCCTTCGTGCTCAAGGAAGCAGGTCAAACCATGAACGGAACGAAAAAGCCGATCTTAGCCATAGTACTCGTGCTGGTCGGCGCGGCAAGCTATGGATTATTGTCGGCGGTGTTCAAGTTGGCCATAGCCGATGGTTGGGGCGTTAATCAACTCACTTTCCAACAAGTATTCTCCGGAGCGGTATTGTTGTGGCTTGCGCTTGGCGTCGCGAGACTGCGCGGAAGCAAGCTTGTGCTGGCGGGTAATTGGAAAGCTTGGATAATGCTGATAGCTACCGGAGTCATCGGGTTGTCGCTTACTACCGTTTTGTACAACGAGTGCTTGTCGCGTTTGGACGCTTCTTTGGGGATTGTCTTGCTTTTTCAGTTTACGTGGATTACGATTCTGCTAGAAAGTATTCGCAAACGTCAATGGCCCACGCGCCAAGAATGGATCGCCGTCCTGTGTATTGCTATCGGAACGGTGTTAGCCGTTGGAGTTCTGCAGGACGATTTCGGTAAAATAGATGGATGGGGCGTCGTGTTCGGTCTATTGTCGGCCGTCGCATATAGCTTGTTTTTCTTCCTCTCCGGATTTCTCCCCCAGCAAATGGATCCGATCGGGAAATCGACGATCATGTCTACGGCATCGCTCCTATTCGTGATTTTGCTCCAAACGCCAGGTACTATTGCCGAAAGCTTCGATGTATCGTTGATGGGCTGGGGGCTATTGCTCGGCTTCCTTGGGACTGCGTTTCCTTTTTTCTGTTTTAATTACGGAATACCCAAGGTAGGCAGCGGATTAGCGGCATTGCTCGGCTCGATGGAACTTCCGGCTGCCGTACTCGCTGCTTCCGTCCTTCTAGGCGAACCGCTGACAATAGGGCAAGGGGCGGGAATCATACTGATCATAGCGGGAATCATGGCCGCACAACAAAAGTCTCCGGGGCTTGTCACAGTCGGAAAGGAAGGTGAGTCGTAACTTTGAAGCCAGTTGAAACGCGGCTGGCGCGTTTAGCCCGGAAAGGGGATCAACGCGCGTTCGCGGAGATCGTGGATCTATATAAGGACAAGCTGTTTCACCTCGCATACCGAATGACGAATAACCGGCAAGAGGCCGAGGACGTCGTACAGGAAACATTCTTAAGGGTGTACAAGAATCTGGATCGATACGACGAGAATCAGAAATTTTCCACTTGGATTTATAGGATTGCCACGAATTTATGCATAGACCGACTTAGGAAAAGGAAAGCGATCTATTCCTTGGATGCGGAATCGTCCGAGCACGAAGGGTTGGACGGCTATGCCATGCTGCCGAGCGATGATCGAACGCCGGAAAGCGAGCTGCTGCTCTCCGAGACGCAGAGGCTTATTCACGAAGCGATTTCGACATTGCCCGTAAAGTATAAATCCGTGATGATTTTGCGATACCTGCAAGATCTATCCCTGCAGGAAATATCGGACGTGCTTGAGATGCCGGTAACGACGGTAAAAACGCGAGTCCATCGCGGACGAGAGTTTCTACGGAAGAAACTGGAGCACAAGCTGTAGCAATTTCATTGAAATAAGTGAAACCGTGTTGCTTAGCTGCACGTACAGTATAGAAGCATCGATAGTGGGGTTTGATCTCCGCAGAGGAAAGGGATGGCTGATATGAAGTGCAACGTCGCCGTCGTGTATATGCATGATCACCTGGATGGGGACCTGGCACGCGAGGAAATGAAGCAGTTGCAACAGCATCTGAGCGAATGCCCGTCGTGCTATACTCGTTATGAATCATTAGAGCGCACCGATGCGCTTGTAAGAGCTTTACCTATAGAGAAGGCGCCGGACGATCTGAGCGCTCGGATTATGAAGTCGCTGCCTAGCCGGAGACGCCCAGCGGCTTGGACTTCGTGGGTACGAAGACATCCGGCGGTGTCGGCCGCCGCGATATTCATGGTCGTCATGTTGTCCAGCTTCGTGTCTATGTGGAATCAGAGTCAAGAGTTCTCCGTCTCCGGTCCGGATCTGGAGCATGTCATCATCGAAGGCAAGAACGTAATCGTACCGGAAGGCCAGAAGGTGTCCGGGAATTTAACGGTCGTTAATGGGGACGTACAGGTACTCGGCGATCTGGATGGCAATCTAACGGTCATTGACGGACACCTCACTCCACTGGCATCGACGGCGCATATCGCCGGCGAGATTAAGACGATCGATCGTGCCGTAGACTGGTTCTGGTACAAGGTAAGTTCATTTTTTGGAACGTTGGCCTATGGTTCCTGACTCTAATCGACAGCGATTGACACGCCGAGTTATGCGCTCCGGATTGAACGAAAGAACCTCTCTGGAACAATGGAGAGGTTTTTTTGTGTAAATGACAGGATTTCTGGGCAACAGTAGAGAAAGATAATAAGAAAGAAACAATAAACTTTTCCGACAATATTCGTCGCAACTAAATCCAGCGCCGGGACGGGGGGTCGCGTCTTGGAGTATTTTGCCGGGCTGACACTAAAAAACTCCATTAAAGATATCATCGATGTGCTCATCGTGAGCTACATCATCTACGTACTCATCAAGATGGTGAGGGGCACCCGGGCGGTTCAATTGCTGAGGGGCATTTTCCTGCTTGTCATCACATGGGCATTGAGCACATGGCTGAATTTGTATACGCTGAAATGGCTTATGAATCAGATGTTCACCTTCGGCGTCGTTACGGTTCTGATTATTTTTCAGCCTGAGCTTAGGAAAGCTCTCGAGCAGCTCGGACGAGGCAAGCTGTTCACCCGTTCCTCCCCGGAGGAACAGGATACGAGACATCAGATCAACGAGGTCATTAAGTCGGTTAATTATTTAGCGCGCCGAAAAATAGGGGCGTTAATCGTCTTCGAACGAAACACGGGATTGAACGATTATATCGAGTCGGGAATCAAGATGGAATCAAGGCTGAGCTCGGAGCTTCTTAGCAACGTGTTTATCCCGAACACGCCCCTGCATGACGGGGCGGTTATTATCCGCGCCAATCAGATCATGGCGGCGGGCTGTTACTTGCCGTTGTCCGAGAACCCTTTTATCAGCAAGGAATTGGGAACGCGGCATCGTGCGGCAATCGGCATCACCGAAGTATGCGATGCGATTACGGTTACCGTCTCCGAGGAAACGGGGCAAGTCTCGCTAGCCATTAACGGGCAGATCGTTCGCGATATTAAGGAAGAGTCGCTGATCTCCAAGCTTTTCGAAGAGCTGCGTCCGCAGTTCAAGGGGAAGAGTACGGATTGGGCTTTCTGGAAACGGAAAGAAGGTGGCAACCGTGGATAAATGGTTGAATAATCCGACTGCAGCCAAACTAATCGCTCTCGCCGTTGCGATCCTCATGTGGGCGGTCGTGCATTTCGATCCGGACGAATCGACGCCGAACAACGTGTCTTCTTTGTACGATACGAAGGTGATCGAAGGGGTTACCATTCAGCCTTACGGGCTGGATGAAAGAAATTACGTTCTGATCGGCATGGAGCCGTTGAAGGTCAATTTAACGGTCAAGGGATCGAAGAGCGACTTGAAGACGGCGCAGTCGAAGGATTACCGCTTGCGCGTCGATTTAAGAACCGTAGGCGAAGGAGAGCATACACTGCAGTTGGAAGAGAATTTGCCTAGAGGAATTACTCTCGTATCGATGTCTCCGACATCGGTGTTGGTGAAGATAGAAGCGCTCCAGACGAAGGAATTCGAGGTCGATGTTCAGACCAAGGGGAATCCCGCGAAAGGCTACAAGGTTGGTACTCCGATTATCAAGCCGAGCAACCGGGTTCATGTCACGTTGCCTAAGAGCCAACTGACGAATGTCGTTAGCGTCGGAGCAACGATCGAGATCGACGGAGAAAAAGAAACGATTAAGAATAAGAGCGTCAAGTTGGCGGCATACGACGAAAGCGGCAAAGTCATCGAAGAAGCCGTGATCGAGCCGGCCGTATTGGAAGTGGAAGTGCCGATCACAAATCCGTTCAAGACGGTTCCGTTGCAGTTCAAATTAATCGGGCATATGCCCGCGGGTTTAAGTATTTCTTCGTTCAAACCGGAAGTGGAGCAGGTGACGTTATACGGCCCGCAGGATGCGTTGGACAAGATCGAGTTCCTTGAGGTCGAAGTACAATTAGACAGCTTGAGGAATTCGGGCAAAGTGTCCGTACCGCTCAAGATCGTGGCGCCGATCATCGAGATTTCGCCGGCGGAAGTCAGCATCAATATCGAGGTGTTGTTGTCCACGACGAGAACCCTTGAGGGTCTTACGATCTCTCTAAGCGGATTGGGCGAAGGACTGTTAGCAACGATAACCGATCCTTCGACGGGCAGGGCGGATATCACCATTCAAGGAGCTCCTGCGATATTGGATCGCTTGAGTCCGGGCGACGTGGATGTAATCGCCGATCTCAGCGGTCGCGGACCGGGCATCTATACCGTACCGCTGATCGTTAGTCTTGAGCGGTTCATGGAGCAAGCGGGCGGTACGAAAAGCATTACGGTCGAGATTAAGGATGAAGCGGCGGCAACGGCAACGACAACGGACGGCGAAGAAGCCGTCGGCGGCAACATCGTAGAGGAAGACGACGAGCAGACTCAGGAACCTGTGCCGCAGTAGATCAGAATGAAGGGGTAGAATAGAAGATTATGGGGAAATATTTCGGAACGGACGGCGTGCGCGGAGTCGCGAATCAGGAATTAACGCCGGAATTGGCTTATCGAATCGGACGTTGCGGCGGAGTCGTATTGGCAGGTAAGGCAGAACGTCCTAAAGTGCTAATCGGAAGCGATACCCGAATCTCGGGACCGATGCTCGAAAGCGCGTTAACGGCAGGATTATTATCCATCGGTGCGGACGTTATCAGATTAGGCGTCGTAAGCACGCCGGCGGTTGCATACTTAACCCGGATTATGGGAGCGGACGCGGGAGTCATGATCTCCGCTTCGCACAATCCGGTTGCGGATAACGGGATTAAGTTTTTCGGCGGGGACGGCTTTAAGCTATTGGACGAGACGGAAGCGGAGATCGAGCGCTTAATGGATGCGGAGGAAGATACTTTACCGCGTCCGGTCGGCGGCGGCATTGGATCGGTGACGACGGATCTTGGCGCTAAGTCGCGTTATCTTGAATATTTGCAAACGACGGTAGGACACTCTTTCGCGGGCGTTAAGCTTGTGCTTGATTGCGCCAACGGCTCGGCCTACGAGTTGGCGCCGGAAGTATTTCGGGCACTTGGCGCCGAGGTTATCGCGTATGGAGCGGAGCCTAACGGTTTGAATATTAACGAGGGAGTCGGATCTACGCATCCGGAGATGCTCGCGGCTAAAGTAAAGGAACATGGAGCCGATCTTGGCCTGGCATTCGACGGCGACGCGGATCGACTGATCGCGATCGACGAGGACGGCGAAGAGGTGGACGGCGACTACATCCTCTGCATTTGCGGAGATGCGATGCGCAAGTCCGGACAATTGGCGCACGATACCGTCGTGACGACGGTCATGGCGAACATCGGGTTCTTCAAAGCGGCGGAGACGCTCGGCTTACGCACGGCGAAGACGGCGGTCGGCGATCGTTACGTGATGGAAGAGATGGTTAACGGGGGCTACAACCTCGGCGGCGAGCAATCCGGTCATGTCATCTTCCTGGATCATAGCACGACGGGAGACGGCATTCTAACGGGGCTTCAGCTAGTCGATACGATCGTCGGATCGGGTCGCAAGCTGGGCGAGCTGAAACGAATGATGCGGAAATATCCGCAGGTGTTAGTGAACGTACGGGTAGCCGATAAATCCCGCTATCCGGGTAACGAGGCGATAGCGGAAGCGGTTGCGGCGGCGGAGACCGCGCTAGGCGATAACGGGCGTGTCTTGGTGCGGCCGTCCGGCACGGAAGCGTTAATCCGCGTTATGGCCGAAGGGCCGGAGCGGGAAGAGATCGAGCGCCATGTGGCGGCGATCGTCGACGTGGTGAAGGCGGAGCTGGTGTAGCCTGAGCTGTAATTGGGCGTAGCGGTGCCGTGTGAGCAGTATGGCGGCTGATAACGTTACGACATCACTCTATTCGGACTCAGTGCGTTCGGTTTTTTACCAATAACGTTACAGAATCACTCTATTACTTTAAGGAAAGCCAATATTGGTGGTGATGAGCGAGTATAGCGCTATGGCATCACTTTATTGTGGCTGAGCTGCATTTACATGGGTGTAATAACGTTATGGCAACACTCTATATTGGAATCTAATCGCATTAAACAAGCTCCCGTTCCTGAGAACAGGAGCTTTGTTTGTGTGACTCTTATGAAGGGAGCTCTTCCCCGAATTCGTTCACTCCGAGGGAGTGCCGAGCCATAGCGAGATAATCTTCCAATCCGGATTTCATTGCAAAGCTGGCGATGAGAACGGGGTATGCGGCCAGCATCTCGACAATATGCTCGCGCATCCGTGGCCACACCTGACCTCCGGCCTTCTCATATTGCTCAAGTAACTTCTCCAAACCAGACTCTCCGAATGCCGCGCAGTAGATCGTGAAGTCGGAAGCGGGATCGGCGACCTCCGCTTCGGTCCAATCGAGTAACCCGGTTACCCGGCCATCGGAATCGATGACGATATGACCGGGATGAAGATCGCCATGGATCAGGGAGGAATGCGGAGGCCAGTAGCTGTCATCGGCTAACCAAGCTTGCCAACGTTGCCAGAGGGCTTCCGCTACTCCGAAGATTCTTTTGATTTCATACATCTTGTCGGTTAGATCGCGGCGTACTTCTTTTGGCTGGTTGACCCTCGCTCCGGCTTCGCGTGCGGTCTCGTGATCTATTTCATGCAGAGCAGCCATTGCCCTTGCCAGCGTCTCAATGAAGACCTCTGGAGGCGATTGCGGGTCGATCACCCAATCGTAATTACTCGTCTTGGGATTAATGGTGGCTGCGGGGGTACCGTTCAGTCGCGGGTAAGCGATTAATTCCGGCGTGCAGATTCGCCAATCGGGAACGGCTACCGGCAGTCGCTCCTGAATAAGCTTAAGCACGTTCTTCTCATATACCGCCGATGCGACAACATCTGGCCGTCTGGGTTCACGGATCACCCAAGCATCCCCGTTGTCCGTTTGGCCGAATACCGCGAGAAAATCGAGCCCGGATTCATTAATCTCGGCGTTAGTCGACGAGATATTCAGGTCATGCTGCCGAGCGAGTTCTAATATACGTTCAATTCGAGCGTTCGTAGTCATAGATACACCTCTCCAATTTGATCAAGGTCACTGTAATGCGTCAGAAATAAACTCCGTCCTCTACGGTCTTTTTTCGCGAAAGCCACCCACACTATAACATCCGAACCCGCTTGCATCAATCGAACCGAGAACGGAAGGGGGAAAATAAGAAAAATGTCATTTCCGAGGAAATAATGACGGAAAGGTTGCAAGACAATTTCAAAACGAATAAGATAAGGGATAGATTCCGGAACAGAAGGGCAGGGTAGTGGAGAAATAGCAAGAAAAGCGCCAGAACTTGTTGAATCCTGGGAGAACGGGGAAGGGCAAAGATCAGGGACGGGAAAGCTGATCCGAGCGTCAAACTTCAGCGTGTCGACCATGCAGGGGGCAAGTTGACGAGGTGGAGGTGTTCGAAATATTCGGCGGGGACCTTCCGGCTTATCATCGGAGCCGACAATCGGAATTCAAAACGCAGCGGGCAACCGGGCGTACAAAGATCCGATACGATGAGGTAACTAGGAACATTAAGTAAGAACCAATAGAGATGTCCAGCGGCTGTAACCAGTCGCGAGAGGGGCATGACGTGGGAAGTTCGGGTAGGGAGCGAACCCTTATTTGAACATTATTATTTTACGGCTTATGCCGCTCAATATCGGCTTGGTTGCGGTGTCTCTGGAAAAATAACCTGAGAAACCAAAACGGAGGCTTATATAAATATGTGCGGAATCGTTGGATATATCGGATTTAGGGAATCACAGCCGATCTTGATCGAAGGGCTTAAGAAGTTGGAATACCGGGGTTACGATTCGGCGGGCATCGCCGTTCAGACGGAGCAAGGCTTGGAAGTCACGAAGACGGTCGGTCGGCTTGTGAACTTGGAAAATCGCTTGAGCGGTGATCCGCTGCGCGGAACGGTCGGAATCGGACATACGCGCTGGGCGACTCACGGTAAACCATCGGACGTGAATTCTCATCCTCATACGGACAATACGTTGAAATTTTCCGTCGTTCATAACGGGATTATCGAGAACTACTTGGAGCTTAAGGAAGAGCTCGTGCAAGCCGGTCATAAATTCCTGTCCGAGACGGATACGGAAATCATTTCCCATCTGATCTCGGTCGAGTATGACGGGGACATCGTAAAGGCGGTACAGCGTGCCGTTAAAAAAATGCGCGGAGCTTTCGCGCTCGGCGTGTTGACGGAGCACGAACCGGATCGGCTAGTTGCGGTACGTTACGCGAGTCCGCTCATTATCGGCGTCGGCGAAGGCGAGAAATATATCGCTTCGGACATTCCGGCGATTCTGGAGCATACGCGCGACATCTATATTCTGAACGACGGCGAGATGGCCGTTCTGACGCGCGATGGCGTGGAGCTGCTTACGATTGAAGGAAATTTCATTTCGAAGGAAATTTTCCATGTCGATTGGGATTTGATGACCGCGGAGAAGGCGGGCTACGATCACTTTATGTTGAAGGAAATCCACGAGCAGCCTAAAGCGTATCGCGACACGATGCTCGGTCGCATTAGCGAGGATGGCCGTTCGGTTGAATTGCCTGAGCTTAAGATGACAGCCGAACAGTTGAAAGGGATCAATCGCGTACACATCGTAGCTTGCGGAACGGCGCTACATGCGGGACTTGTCGGGAAAAACGTGATCGAGTCGCTCGTTCGGATTCCGGTCGAGACGGATGTCGCTTCCGAGTATCGTTATCGTTCGCCGATTATTACGCCGGATACATTAGTTATCGTGGTAAGCCAGTCGGGGGAAACTGCGGATACGTTAGCCGCGTTGCGCGAAGCGCAACGTTGCGGAGCTCGAGTGCTCGCCATCACGAACGTAGTCGGTAGCTCCGTCGCTCGTGAAGCCGATGACGTAATTATCACGTTGGCGGGACCTGAGATTGCCGTTGCTTCTACGAAGGCTTACTCGTCACAGCTTATTGCTTTTTTCCTGTTGGGATTGTATTGGGCGCAAACGGTTGGCCGGAAGGACGAAGCCGAAGTGGCGAATGTGCTGGCCGCGATGCAGGCATTGCCTGAACAGGTGGAGAAAATCCTCGCGCAATCGGAAGTCATCAAGCAAGTCGCGGAATCGATCTCCCACCACAGCAGCCTGTTCTTCATCGGTCGAGGCGTCGATTACGCAGTGGCGATGGAAGGCTCGCTGAAGCTGAAAGAAATCTCGTATATCCACTCCGAGGCTTACGCGGCAGGTGAACTGAAGCACGGAACTTTGGCGCTGATCGAAGAGGGTACTCCGGTGATCGCGCTTCTGACGCAAGAGGATCTATACGAGAAGATGCTTAGCAACATTAAAGAAACGAAAGCGCGCGGCGCGGATGTTCTCGGAATCGTCAATGAAGGGCGCGAGGAGGAAGTGGCGAAGTCGGTTGATCGCCAGTTTGCGATTCCCCGCACGTTGCCGTTGCTGACTCCGGCGTTGTCGGTAATTCCGCTGCAACTGCTGTCGTATTATGCCTCGCTAGCGCTTGGGCATGATGTTGATAAGCCTAGGAACTTGGCTAAGAGTGTTACGGTGGAGTAGGGGCGGTTAAGTGTTGGGTGATAAATATTGACTTACAATTAAGTTTTGAAGTTGACAATAAAGATTTGAAATAACAAACATATTTTTGGAATGACAAATAAAAGGTTGAAGGAACATTGAGGGTACCCGGTATTCATCCTGGGTACTTTTTTATTTGGATAAAAAGACGGAAGGGCTATCGTACGCAGGTACGACAGCCCTTCCGTCTTTTCAGGATTAATCCAGAAACTCAATGGAAGACCTCGTTATTCGTTATTCGTCAGTCTATCGGACGATTGCAGATCATCTATTCGTCAAACTTACAGCCTGTGCAGGTGACCTTGAGGAAAGTCTCTCGATAAAGTGCGTATCCACCATGATCTTAGATGTCACAGCAGAGTCCGATTCAATGGACTCCATGAGGATGTCAACCGCTAAGTGAGCCATGCGCTCTTTCTCTACATGGACGGTCGTAAGTTCGGGCGAGACGATCTGAGCTTCGGTGATGTTATCAAAGCCGACAACGGAGACGTCCTCCGGTACTCGATATCCGAGCTCGTTTAACGATTTGATAGCGCTAATCGCGATATAATCGCATTCGCAGAATAAGGCGGTTGGTAAAGGCAAACCTTTGTCCAAATACGCGGAGAGCTGTTTCTTCAAGGCATCCTGGGAAGACAAGATCGTAGGGGCGACGGAAAATACAGTTTCCCCGGCCAATTCTACGCCGGATTCTCGTAGCGCCTGAACGAATCCGATCCGTCGGTCGTCGAAATTCCGGATACGAATATCCGATGCGATGTAGCCGATGTCTCGGTGGCCGAGTCTACACAAGTGCGTACCGGCCTGATATCCTCCCATCACGTTATTGATTTGAATGAAAGGGATTGGAAGCATCTCTAAACAGGTGTCCAGAACGACCAGCGGAGTACTCAAGCCGCTTGTGACCTGCCCCAGGAGATCTTTGTTTAAATTTGTTCCGAGAAGAATAACGCCGTCGCTGCGTCTATCATCAGCAATCAAACGAATTTCATCTTGAAATTTCGACATGTCTACGGAGCTGAAGAGCAGCGAATAGCCGTGAGCCCTGCAACGTTCCTCAATATATTGAATCAGCTCTCGGAAGAACGGCTGCTGATAATACTGCTCCAGTACGATACCTGAGTTGGTGAAAACAAGAAATGTAAACGAACCGGCCTGCGGATCGCGCGGGGCGGTTTTTGTTTTGGGTTGGTAACCGTGCTCGTTGGCGATTTGGAGAATACGTTCCCGGGTTTCGGGTCCGATTCCGGGTTTCCCGTTGAGTGTCAAGGAAACGGCTGCCTTGGAAACCCCCGCCAGCCTAGCAATGTCGTCAATTCTCAATTGGATTCCCTCTATCCTTTTGTTAAGTAAGTTTAGTGTACAATCCAAACGGTTTAGATGCAACAAGTATTGATTGTTTACTAAATTTAGTTCGATTTAAATAAAATATTCGACTAAAAACAACTAAATATCGTTGACCATCTATGATTTAGATGATAAATTGAATGCGTAGTCATTAAACACGTAAATTTGTTTAGTTTAGTTTAGTTAAGTTAAGTTAAGTTAAGGGAGAGGGCATAAATGAAAAAATTCAAGTTAGGTTACGCGCCAACGCGCCGTTTCGTATTCAGCGCGGAAGATGCCTTCCGTTACAAAGTGCTGATCAAGGAGAAGATCGAGAGCTTCGGGATGGATATCGACATCGTCGACTTGGAGGGACTTAACCATGAAGGTCTACTATACGACGATCACATCAATGCGGATCAGATCGCGGACCGATTCCGACAAGAAAATGTTGATGCCGTCTTTTTCCCGCACTGTAATTTTGGCACGGAGGATACGGTAGCTCGCGTAGGCAAAGCATTAGGCAAGCCTGTGCTTCTCTGGGGGCCGCGCGACGAGGCACCGTTGGAGGATGGTATGCGCCTTCGCGATACGCAATGCGGCCTGTTCGCGACCGGGAAGGTACTACGGCGCTTTAACGTTCCTTTTACCTATGTCACGAACAGCCGCGTGAATGATCCCGTATTCGAAAGAGGATTCACCAACTTCATTGCGGCCGCGAATGTCGTCCGTAAATTCCGCAGCCTTCGCATCCTGCAAATCGGACCGCGGCCGGCTTCCTTCTTGACCATGATGTGCAATGAAGGAGAGCTCCTCGAGCGGTTCGGCATCGAAATCCATCCGATCACGCTAGTGGATATCCAACGCGCTTCCCAGCGCATCGAGAAAGGCAACAGTTCGGAGCTAGCCGAGGCGATTGATTACATCAAGGCAAAGCTGGACTGGTCGGAAGTGACTGAAGCGGACGTTAGGCGTATCGCGGCGCTGAAAGTCGCGATGAAGCAATACGCCCTAAGCACGGGCAGCACCGCGATCGCAATCCAATGCTGGTCTTCCCTCCAGGATGCCATGGGCATCATGCCTTGCTTGGCCAATGCCATCTTGACCGACGAGCAGATCCCGGTCACATGCGAAACGGACATTCACGGAGCGATAACTTCGGTCATGGTGCAGGCGGCTACGATGAATCAGCATCCGACCTTCTTCGCCGACCTGACGGTCCGCCATCCGGAGAATCCGAACGGAGAGCTGCTGTTCCACTGCGGCAATTTCCCGGTATCCTTGTCGGTCGAAGACAAACCGAAGCTACGCAAGCATTTTTTGTTCGATGACCATGCTCCGGGAACGCATGAAGGGGAAATAAAAGGCGGAGATATGACGCTGGCTCGCTTCGATGGCGACCACGGAGAATATCAGCTTTTCCTCGGCAAGGCACGAGGTATTCAGGGGCCTTACACCCGTGGATCATATGTATGGGTCGAAGTGAATGACTGGCCGCTGTGGGAAGAAAAACTGGTCAAGGGACCTTATGTCCATCATTCCGTAGGCATCCACGCGAACGCCATTCCTGCGCTATACGAAGCTTGTCAGTATATTCCGGGACTTACTCCCGATCCAGTCGATCCGACCGAAAAGCAGATTCAGGCATGGTTGCGTGGCGCTGGATTGTAATTAAAGGAGGCATTTATCAATGGATATTATTGAACTCAAGGCGAAAGCCGCTGAAATACGAATGGCTCTGCTTAAGATGATCCATAATGCCAAAACTGGCCACACGGGGGGATCGCTGAGCAATACCGATATCTTAACCGCTCTTTATTATAGGGTCATGAAAATCGATCCAACCCGTCCCAAATGGGAAGATCGTGACCGCTTTATTGCCAGTAAGGGCCATTCGGTAGAATCGCTCTGGTGCATCCTTGCCAACCTGGGATTTTTCCCAGAAGAAGAGTTGAAAACCTTCAGCCAGTACGGTACTAGGCTAATCGGTCACCCGAATAACAAAGTTCCCGGCATCGAGATGAACACAGGCGCTCTAGGCCATGGACTAGCTATATCTGTCGGAATGGCGCTCGCGGGTAAAAGAGACGGAAAAGGCTACCGTGTATATTGCTTAATGGGGGACGGCGAACAAGCTGAGGGCTCAGTTTGGGAAGCCGCGATGGCAGGGGCGCATTATAAACTTGAAAATCTCGTTGCAATCATAGACCGCAACCGGCTGCAGATCAGCGGCTCGACTGAGGAAGTAATGGGCCTGGAGCCACTCGAAGAGAAGTGGGCTGCATTCGGTTGGAATGTCGTTTCCATCGACGGCAACGATATGGACGCTCTCGTACGTACATTCGAGTCGGTTCCGACAGTGTCGGGCAAACCGACTTTGTTTATGGCAAATACCGTTAAGGGAAAAGGTGTTTCTTTCGCAGAGAACGTCGCGCATTGGCATCATCACGTACCGAACGACGAGCAGTTGGAACTGGCGTTGGCGGAGTTGTCGGCAGCGCTCGAACGTTATAAGCAGGAAGGACAGGTGCAATAAACATGGCGAATTCGATTCCGAACCGGCAAGTCATTTGCGATACGTTGCTGGAGCTTTCCAAAGGAGATCGCAATATCATGGTGTTGGCCAGCGATTCTAGCGGATCGGCTGCTATGGCTCCGTTTGCCAAAGCGTATCCGGATCAGTTCGTTGAGGTCGGTATCGCAGAGCAGAACATTGTCGGCATTGCCGCAGGACTCGCTCACAGCGGCAAGAAGCCATTCGTAACGTCGCCAGCCTGCTTCCTCAGCATGCGAAGCATTGAGCAAATCAAAGTAGACGTAGCTTATTCGGCTACTAACGTTAAATTGGTCGGGATCAGCGGCGGTGTTAGCTACGGTGCGCTGGGGATGTCGCATCATTCCGTCCAGGATATCGCAGTAGCCCGCGCCATTCCAGGACTAGCCGTGGTTCTACCTGCCGACCGGCACGAGACGAAGAAGATGACGGAGGCGCTTGTCCAGTATGAAGGCGGTGTATATGTACGCATCGGGCGTAACCCTGTCGAGGATTCATACGAATCCGAGAACTACGAGTTTGTACTCGGCAAAGCGGTCACGATGCGGGAAGGTCGTGACATCACAATTATTGCCGTAGGAGAAACGGTTCGAGTCGCGCTGGATGCGGAAGCTGCGCTGAAGGAAGCTGGCGTATCTTGCCGTGTCCTCAACATGCATACGATCAAGCCTCTGGACAAAGAGGCGATTCTTAAGGCGGCCGAGGAGACCGGATATATCATCACGGTCGAAGAACATAGCATTCATGGAGGGCTGGGCGCTGCGGTTGCGGAAGTCATTGTTCAACAACGGCCGGTGCCGATGCGGATTTTAGGAATTCCGGATGAACCTGCTATTGCCGGCAAAACGTCCGAGGTGTTCGATCATTACGGGATCAGTGCAGCCAACATCACGAAGATCGCCCTGGAAATGCTGAGTAGATAAGGATGGCCTCTTATGCGAAATTATATATTGGCGATCGACCAGAGCACGGCCGGTACGAAGGCATTGCTCGTCGACTACGCTGGGCAAGTCGTTGCAAAGTGCAGCGCCGAACATAAGCAAATCTATCCAAAACCGGGCTGGGTAGAACACGACCCGCTCGAAATTTATGACAACGTCAAACGCACGATCCGGGAAGTATTAACACTGGCGGGGATAACGCCCGCTAGCCTAGCCGCCATGACGATTACGAATCAACGTGAAACGGCCATGATGTGGGACAGTACGACCGGTAAGCCAATCTGTCACGCGATTGTATGGCAATGCCAACGGACTGCTGATAAATGCGCGTTCTTGCAAGAAGCTGGTCATGGACAGGTCGTGAGGTCTGCAACAGGCTTAATGCTGGATCCGTATTTCTCAGCCTCCAAATGGGAATGGATGCTCGAGAATGTCGAAAGCGCTAAAGTACTTTTAGCGCAAGGAAAGCTACTGGCCGGCACAATGGACAGTTGGCTCATATGGAAGCTAACGGGTGGACGAGTGCACGCGACCGACTTCACGAACGCGAGTCGCACTTCTCTTTTCAATATTCATTCCTTACAGTGGGACGAAGACATGTGTCGTCTGTTTGGAGTCCCAGCTAGCCTCCTTCCAGAAGTTCGGTCGTCCGACGACGTCTTCGGGTATACAGGAGATTCGGATCTGTTCACGGACCGAATTCCGATATCGGGTATCATCGGGGATTCTCAGGCGGCCTTGTTCGGACAGATGTGCCTGGAAACCGGAATGGCGAAAGCGACTTACGGAACGGGAACTTCGGTGCTCATGAATACGGGGGAAAAACCAGCTACGTCGGATAGCGGTCTAGTGACTGCCGTCGCTTGGGCAAGAGGAGGCAAGGTAACGTATGCTCTTGAAGCCGTCATTCGTAGTTCCGGCGACAGTATTAAATGGGTACGAGACAATCTGGGGCTGTTCAATTCGTTTCAGGAATTGGATGCCATTCTAAGGCAGACGAAGGACAATGAAGGCGTTTATCTTGTGCCTGCATTCGTTGGATTAGGCGCCCCGTACTGGGATCCTTACGCGAGAGCCGCAATAACGGGCATGAATCGATCAACGGGTAAAGCTCACATTGTTCGCGCGGCGGTCGAGAGCATCGCCTACCAAGTGCGCGACGCTGCCGACATGATGGAGCGAGAGACGGGAATCCCCATGACGAAGCTTCACGCGGACGGCGGAGCATCCAGCAATCGGCTGCTGATGCAGTTTCAGGCCGATATGCTTAATCATCCCGTGTCGAAATCCGAGATCGATGAGTTGTCGGCGATGGGATCCGTGTACATGGGGGGACTTGGCGTCAGCTTTTGGCGCTCGATCGAGGATATCCGAAGTCAAATGAAAACTGGTACTCTGTATGAGCCTTCGATGGAACCCGCAGTGAGAGAAAAGTTATATTTCGGATGGCAGCGCGCCGCGGCTTCAGTTCTAAATGACCGTTCGTCATTATGAAAGCAATCAAGGGAGGATAAGCTAACCATGACTTTTAACCTATCTACTAAAGTCGGCTTAATTATGAAAAACGAGGCTGCCTGCCAAATCTTGCTCCGACATATTCCCGGTGACCCCGATGCATTTCTTCATAATGCATCATCTCTAAAGTGGTGGACTCTGGAACAACTTGGTAAATTAGGGCTAAGGGATGCGCAACTGCCGGGTTGGCTCAACAATGTTCTCACTGAACTGGCCGAGTTGCCCTCGGTGGAGCAAGCCATTCAAGAGGAACCAGAAAGCATTCCGTCACCACAATATGAGCCTTCAAGCGTGCCCATAGGTTCTGCCTCCTTCACGGCTTCTTCGCAAACCGAGCAATGGGGCGTATACGAAATCGAGCTGCATGGTCCAAGCCATGGCAATCCGTTTACCGACGTCCCATTGGGGGCCGAATTCCGCTTAGGAGACCGTTCCGTGCGGACTTCAGGTTTCTACGACGGGGATGGGATATATCGTATTCGGTTTATGCCGGATGACCAGGGCGAATGGATGTTCCGGACTTATAGTACCGCCCGGTCGTTGGATGGGATCGAAGGAACGTTCCGTAGCGTTGCGCCATCCAACGACAACCATGGTCCCGTCCGCGTGAAGAATACGTACCATTTTGCCCATGAAGACGGATCTGCCTATATTCCGGTAGGTACGACCTGCTATGTGTGGACGCATCAGGGTACAGAGCTTGAAGAACAGACATTGGCGACGCTTAGTATGTCCCCATTTAATAAGGTGCGTATGTGCGTGTTTCCAAAGTCGTATATTTTCAATTCGAAAGAACCTGATTATTACCCATTCGAAGGCTCTTTGGAGTCGGGATGGGATAATACGAGGTTTAATCCAAATTTTTTCCGTCATCTAGAAAACCGGATTGCTGATCTCGGTAAGCTGGGCATCGAGGCTGATCTCATCTTGTTCCATCCTTATGACCGCTGGGGCTTCTCCGAAATGAGCCGAGCCGCGGACGATCGTTATCTGCGTTATATCGTTGCTCGATTGTCCGCATACCGGAATGTTTGGTGGTCGCTGGCCAACGAGTACGATTTCTTTTGGTCCAAGGAAGCCGATGATTGGGAGAGATTCGCTAAGATCGTAACGGAGAACGACCCAGTAGGTCATCTGATTTCGATCCACAATGGTTTAACCTTCTACGACTACTCTAAACCTTGGGTGACACATTGCAGCATTCAACGTATCGATGCATATAAGACATCCGAAGTGACGAGCGAATGGCGTAATAAATGGAACAAGCCGGTTGTCATCGACGAGTGTGCGTATGAGGGAGATATTGACCAAGGTTGGGGCAACATCACCGGCGAAGAGATGACGCGCCGGTTCTGGGAAGGCGCATTACGCGGTGGTTACGTCGGTCACGGTGAGACGTACCTGAATCCAGAGGAAGTGCTGTGGTGGTCAAAAGGGGGCAAGCTGACGGGTACTAGCCCGGCCCGGATCGGCTTTTTGAGAAAAATTACGGAGCAAAGCCCTGGCGGTCTACTGGAGCCTCTCGCGGCTGAATGGGACGTGACTTGCGCCGGAGTCAAGGACGATTATTATTTGTTCTATTTCGGCTTCAACCAGCCTCGCTTCCGGAACTTTAACCGCACACCTGGAATCCGGTATCAGGTCGAAGTGATTGATACCTGGAATATGACCGTCGAGAAGCTTGAAGGGCTTTACGAAGGCAGCTTTAGAATCGAATTGCCCGGTAAGCCATTCATAGCTGTCCGCATGACCCGTGCGAAATAAACGCCTTCCCTTCCCAATCCGCATTGCCTATCTGTCGGGTTGGGAATTTTTTATGCTTAACGTATGCACGATGGCGAGGCTGATGAGCGTCTACGCTTCGATGAATTCGTTAATCGGTGGACTGATAATTTACGACATTAATTATCGGGGCGCGTATATTGAAGGACGCGAACTATCATCCGATTAGCATAATCTGACCGAAGCGTCTCTTCGCGAAGCATTAGCGGAAGCTAATGTTGGAGATGGAATCATCTTGCCCATTAAGTTCTTAATCTTTCAAATTTGAAAAGGGCACCGGTCATACGGCGTCCTCTTTTATTATGAGTGAAGCAAATAGAAAGTCGTTAAAGTGTTATAGCAGTGATCGGAAAAACGATAGTCCGGTATTTACCCGGAGGCTATGATAAATGAAAAGGGAGGAGATGCTGCGGATGGATCAACGGATTGAGGAGTCGATTAAACAATTGACTTTGGAAGAGAAAGCTTCACTTTGTTCCGGCATGAACAGATGGAAGACGGAAGCGATCTATCGGTTTGGCATTCCGTCGATGGTCATGAGCGATGGACCCCATGGGGTGCGGAAGCCGAAACAAGACGATGATTTCGGTATGAAAGATGTGAACGATAATCGATCGGCTACTTGTTTTCCGACCGCTTCGGCCATGGCGTCGTCCTGGGACCCCGATCTGTTGTTCGAAGTCGGTGAGGCTTTAGCCAAGGAATCGAAGGCACTCGATGTGCAAATTTTGCTAGGGCCTGGCGTGAACATGAAGCGGTCGCCTTTGGGCGGCAGAAACTTCGAATACTATTCGGAGGACCCGCACCTAGCCGGCGAGATTGGAGCAGCCTATGTCAAGGGGCTGCAAAGCCAAGGTGTCGGCGCTTGCGTCAAGCATTATGCCTGTAATAACCAGGAACACGAACGGATGAGCATTAGCTCGGAAGTCGACGAGAGAACCCTAAGGGAAATCTATCTGCCTGCATTCGAGAAGATCGTTCAAGAAGCCAAACCGTGGTCCATCATGGTCGCTTACAACAAAGTGAACGGTACTTATGCGACGGAGAATACGTATTTGCTCCGGGACATTCTCAAGAACGAATGGAACTTTGACGGTCTAACCGTATCCGATTGGGGCGCGACGAGTAATCGGATTGAGGCACTGAAGGCTGGACTTGATCTGGAGATGCCTGGTCCGTCACCTTCGAACGACAAGAAGATTGTCGAAGCCGTCCGTTCAGGCCAACTGGATGAGACGTTATTGGACGATGCCGTTCGTAGAATTCTTCGAGTTGTGTTTCGGTCGATGGAGGAGCGCAATCCAAATAAGGAGATCAATTACGAAGCGCATCATAGGCTGGCGAAGAAAGCGGCGGCAGGAAGCATCGTGCTGTTGAAGAATGAGAATCAACTGCTGCCGCTGGATGTGAACGGGGTGAGGTCATTGGCTGTCATTGGGCAAATGGCTGCTGAGCCTCGAATTCAAGGGGGAGGCAGTTCGAAGGTCAACGCGACGATGTTCGATGTTCCGCTTGAGCAGATGAAATCGCATATCGTAATCGAGGCTAAGATGGCTTATGCGGCAGGCTACTCGTATGAAGACGAAGGGGATGCTCTCGCAGAAGCACTTATTGCACAAGCGGTGCAAGCGGCCCGGGCGTCCGAAATCGCCGTGCTGTTTCTAGGTTTGCCGGATCGCTTCGAATCGGAAGGGTACGACCGTACGCACCTCGAACTGCCTTACAATCAAGTGCGGCTGCTGACCGAAGTATCGAAAGTCAATAAACGTGTCGTGGTCGTGCTGAGCAACGGTTCGGCGATAGCGATGCCGTGGATCGGCCATGCGAAGGCCATATTGGAAGGCTGGCTGGGCGGACAGGCCAGCGGCTCGGCGATTGTCGATATTTTGTTCGGTCAATGTAACCCGTCCGGAAAGCTGCAAGAGACGTTTGTGCATCAACTGGAGGACAATCCGTCCTATTTGAACTTCCCTGGGACAGATAGCAAGGTCGAATATCGGGAAGGTATCTTCATTGGCTACCGTTATTATGACAAGAAGAAAATGCAAGTGCTCTTCCCATTCGGACACGGTCTATCATATACGTCATTCGAATATACGAACCTGCGAACGAGTAGCGACTACCTGCAGGATCTGGACGGCTTGACGGTCGAGGTGGATATCACGAATACCGGCAAGCGGGAAGGTTCAGAAATCGTGCAGTTGTACGTGAATGATCGGGAGTCGAGAATTGTTCGGCCTGAGCATGAACTGAAATGCTTCGCTAAAGTCCGCCTGCTTCCCGGAGAGACGAGCACTGTCCGGATGCACCTTGAGAAACGGGACTTTTCCTACTACGATCCCACCTTGAAGAGATGGGTCATGGAGACGGGGGAGTTCGAACTTCGCGTAGGCAAATCCTCAAGAGAGATCGTATTAAAGCGAATTGTGACTGTCCAATCTACAGACGTCGTGGAACTGAAGTTGACTGGAGACAGCCTGGTGAAGGATTGGGTTGCGTCGGAGGAAGGGAGACGTATCTTTTTTGAGGTTCTGGCCGAGGAGAAGATGAAGGAGCAAGTCGAACATGCGCTTCTGGGAGACGATGCTCTGATGGTGATGGGCATGCCGCTACGCAAAATATTTTACTTTGACACTGAACGTGCGGTGCGGGCAGAAGAAATCGTGGACAGACTGTTATCACGTTTGAAATAGAAGGAGGCATACAAAGTGGGACGCGTACAAGGGAAAGTAGCCGTCATTACTGGGGCGGGTAGTGGAATCGGCAGAGCAAGTGCGATTCTGCTGGCCAAAGAAGGCGCCAAAGTGGTGCTGACGGATGTCCGAGCTGACAAGTTGACGGCTGTGACCGAGGAGATTGCAGTCTCGCATGTTCTAAATACGGGCAGGCGCGGCCTTGGCTGCTGTGGATGATTTTACCGCTATTTGTCTCCGTTTTGCTTCTGTTTTCGGTGCCCGATATGGGACGAGACGCGAAGATCGCTTATGCCGTTGCGACAAACGTGCTGTTTTATGTCTTTGTTTTTACGCCAATCTCGATGCCATACGGCAGTTTAACACCACAAGAAACCCTGACGATCGCGGGTTAATGGGGGGTTATCGAGCTGGATTCGGTTATCTGTCCGGCATGATCGTGGCGGTTGGCTTCATCCCGATCGAAAATGCCATGGGGGGCGGGAGATGCGTGGTGACGCTGCTCACGGCGATCTTTGGCGCTATCGCCGTGGCGGGGATTTATGTCGCCTTCCGGTCAACGCAGGAGAAGTACAATACGCAGCAGCTTAAAGAGGCCGGCGAAGTGAAGAAGGCATTATCGCTGGCGTCTTCGTTCAAGCTGCTTTTTACGAACCGTTACTGGCTGATTCTGTTTGCCGCGGGATTATTGGCGCAGATTTATTCGCTTTATCCGGGACAGTGGGCATGTATTACGCCAAGTATGTCTGGGGCGACGTGAACCTGGTCAGCATCATGGTGGGTGTCGGACTGATTCCCCTGTTGATCGTATTCTTGGTGTCCGGAGCGCTTATGAAGAGGCTCGGCAAGCGTAATACTGCCATTCTCGGCCTCGTGATCGGGACGTTTGGCATTCTGGTTCGCATGCTGAATCCGGAAAGCGTTGCGCGGGGCATCGCCGGGTCGCTTGTTCAAGCATTCGGCATGATCCCGCTTATGATTGTGCTCGGCCCTCTCAGCTCGGATACGATCGAATATCGCGAATGGAAACACGGAAAGCGTATCGTCGGGCTGACGAACAGCGTAAACGCCTTCGGCGGCAATCATCGGCTGGTTGTTGGCGTTGGGGCATTACAATGAAGGCGCCGCCGTACAGAGCCCATCTGCGAAACATATGATCGTCGCGTTCAACCTCTACAATCCTCTCGGCATTTATGTCGTCATTTCCATATTGTTGTACTTTTATTCGTTAGAAAAGCAATATTCTCGAATCTGGTCGATCTGGAGCATCGTAAGGCAAATTGAAGCAAATGAGAATGGGAGAAGTGACCGTGAAAATCATCCGTATGAAAACGAATCGTATCGTAAACCCGTTAGGATTCTCGTTGGGCAAGCCAAGGTTCTCTTATGTCGTTACCGAGACCGACGCCAAAAAACAGGTCGCGGCCCGTTATGAAGTCTCACGGGATGAATCGTTTACCACAACGGTTTACGACAGCGGCAAACGGGAGGATATTGACAGTCTTGCGTTTGAGCTCCCGATCGAGCTTCAACCGAGAACCAGGTATTACTGGCGAGTGGAGGTTTGGGCGGATAACGGCGACCGCGCCGTCAGTGAGTCCGCATGGTTCGAAACGGCCAAACTGGATGAGCCGTGGGCCGGGAAATGGATCGTGCCCGAGATGGACAAGGATGTTCACCCGATTCTAAGCCGTTCGTTTGAACTGACAGGACCGATCGCGTCCGCTCGGGCTTACGTATGCGGGCTGGGGTTGTACGAAATGCGGGTGAACGGCGCGAAGGCGGGGGATGAATACCTGGCTCCGCACTTCAACGCTTACCAAAAGTGGCTTCAGTATCAAACGTACGACGTGACGGATTTGCTTCGGCAAGGCGAGAACCGGGTTTCGGTCAGTCTGGGCAACGGGCTTTATAAAGGCCGATTCGGCTTTGACGGGTATTCCGCTGAACTATACGGTAAAGAGTTCACTCTCCTGTGCGAGATCGTAGTGACGTATGAGGATGGATCGACGACCGTTATCGGCTCCGATACGGATTGGACGGCAGCCGAGAGCCCGATATTGGGAGGCAACTTGTACGATGGGGAAATTTATGACGCGACCTTCACGTCCTCAGAGACTTTCGCAGTTAGGGAGGGGGACTTCGGTTACGATCGGTTAGAGGCCCGCCTAAGCTTGCCTGTCGTCGTCAAAGAGGAACTCAAACCCATCGAAGTCATTCGGACGCCTGCCGGGGAAACGGTGCTTGACATGGGGCAGAATATGGTCGGCTGGATCCGCTTCCGCACGAGCGCTCCCAAAGGCACGGTTTTCAAGCTTTATCACGGAGAAGTGCTTCAGGACGGAAACTTCTACCGGGAAAACCTGCGTACCGCGAAAGCGGAATACGCATACACGGCCGACGGGAACGAAGCTGTCGTGCGCCCTTACTTCACATTCTATGGGTTCCGGTACGTGAAAGTGGAGGGATGGCCGGGAGAACTGAATCCGAGCGATTTCACCGGATGCGTCCTCTACTCCGATCTGGAGGAGATCGGCAGTTTCGAGACAAGTGATCCGCTCGTGAACCGGCTATTCCTGAATGCTCTCTGGGGTCAAAAAGGCAACTTCCTCGACGTTCCGACGGACTGCCCGCAGCGTGACGAGAGGTTGGGGTGGACGGGAGACGCGCAAGTATTTTCCGGCACGGCTTGCTTCAACATGGATTCGCAAGCCTTCTTCGGCAAGTACGGCTATGACATGGGACTCGAGCAGGAAGAACGCGGCGGCATGGTTCCGATGGTCGTGCCCGCCGCCAACGTGCAGGGAGGCGGGTCCAGCGCGTGGGCTGACGCCGCGACGATCATTCCGTGGAACGTATACCTCCATAACGGCGACAAAGCGATCCTCGAGCAGCAGTTCGAGAGCATGAGGAGCTGGGTCGACTTTATCATCCGCGCGGATGAGGGATCCGGCGGACGGAGGCTGTGGACCGTAGGGTTCCACTTCGGCGACTGGCTGGCGCTGGACGGAAGCAACCCGGATTCGTCGATGGGCGGAACGGATACGGATTTCATCGCATCGGCTTATTATCGGCATTCTTCCCAGTTGGTGGCCAAGGCCGCTAGAGTACTGGGGAAAGACGATCTCGCCGAATACTACGGCCTGATCTCGGAGGAAGTGAAAACGGCGATCGAAGACGAGTTTTTCTCGAAGAACGGCCGTTTGGCGCTGGAAACGCAAACCGCTTATGCCGTGGCTTTATACATGGACTTGGTTCCGGAAGCTTACAAGACGAGAGTCGTGGAAGGGCTGCGCAAGCGGTTGAAAATCGATCGGAACCACTTGAAAACCGGCTTTGTGGGCACTCCGTATTTGAATCGCGTTTTGTCCGAAAACGGGTGCAACGACCTTGCCTACACGCTGCTGCTCAACGACGACTATCCGAGCTGGTTGTACGCCGTCAAGCTGGGCGCCACGACGATTTGGGAGCGCTGGAATTCGATTCTTCCGGACGGGAAGATCAGCGGTACGAGCATGAATTCGCTAAACCATTACGCGTATGGAGCCATTGTGGAGTGGATGTACCGCTCGATCGCCGGGATCAATCCCGTTGAAGACGCGCCGGGCTTCCGGAGGGCCGAACTGGCTCCGCAGCCGGATTTCCGTCTGCAGTGGGCCAAAACGGAGCTTCAATCTTCCGCGGGATTGTATAAGAGCGAGTGGGCGTTCGATGAGGAAGGCCGGCTCACGTTCCATTTCGTCATCCCGTTCAACGCGACGGCAGCCGTTCGTCTTCCTTATGCGGATATGACGAAGATCCAAATCAACGGACAGTCCTTAACTTTAAGCGGCATTGCCGGCACGCAGCAAGGTGACGAAACGCATTTGGAATTGACCAGCGGGAGCTATCTCATACACTACGTTCCCATCAAGAGTTACATCAAACGTTTGAGTACGAAGACGCCACTCATTGAACTGCTTCGCCATCCGGCAGCAAACGAATTGATCGCAAAACTTCTGCCTCCCGGCATGGAACTGAATCCGGATACGTTGAGCGGATCGATAGGGCTCGCCTCTCTCCGCAGCCTCTCCGCCTACTATCCGATGGAAGAGAGCATGCTCGATCAGTTGGACAGCCAACTGAAGGAATTGCCGGTTAGATGACAAGAACTTACCCAAAGAACGGGAGGAAGAGCGATGAGAACCTCAACACTTCAGTTAACGAATGACGGCGTCACTTTAACCACCTACCTTCTGGATAATTCGCCCGAGATGCGTAACACCTATCCGCGGCCGGCAGTCTTGGTCTTTCCGGGCTTGCTCGGACAGGGAAGCCGAACCGGTCGCGATGGCCTTCCTGGCGGAAGGATAACATGCATTCGTACTCAGGTACTCGCTGAACCAGAACGCGGCTTTCCCCAAACCGCTGCATGACGCTGAAGAAGCACTGGAGCAGCGAATAGCGCGGAGGGGGGGGGCGACCCGGAGAAGGTGGCGGTGTGCGGCTTCTCCGCCGGCGGTCACCTGGCCGCCGCGCTCGTCACGATGGGAAGAATCCGGCCGAACGCCATGATACTCGCCTATGCTTGCATCTTGGCGGCCACGGGAGGAGGCCTTCCCTCACCGATGGGTCGGCAATCGGCATTTTGCACAATGTGGTCGAAGAAGAGGATTGGGTGCACGTCGTGCAACAAACAATCGATGCGCATGGCACCGTGAATGTGCTCGTTAACAGCGCGGGCGTCAGTAACAAAGAAGATACGATGGCAGAATGGAAAAGAGTGCTTGAGATCAATCTGACAGGCAGTTATCTCGGCATAAGAAGCGTTATTCCAATCATGAAGAAAGCCGGGGGAGGATCAATCGTGAACATCGCATCCCTTGCCGGAATGGTCGGTGGAGGGTTTAACGGCTATGCCGCATCCAAAGGCGGGATTCGCGCAATATCTAGAGCAGCGGCAGTAGATTACGCTAAAGACAGCATCCGAGTAAATTCGATTTATCCGGGCTTAATCATAACACCGATGACTGAGGGGATTCTGCATCATCAACAGTTGAAGGAGCAATTTGAGGAAAAAACGCCGTTGCCCCGTTTCGGCACTCCGGATGATATCGCCTTTGGTGTGTTATATCTGGCTTCAGACGTAACATCTTACGTTACGGGGACGGAACTCGTCATCGACGGAGGTACGACGGCATCATAACCGACTTGCAACGGTTGTCGGAAAACTGCTTTGCGAGATGTCTTCTAATCCGCTTAAGAAAGCGAAAGCATAATAAGGAAAGGATGATACAAGTTGAACCAAGTAGAAAAATGGGATTTGTTTGAAATCAGCATGAAGGGACCGGAGGAAGGAAATCCTTTTATGGATGTAGATTTTAGCGCTACATTCAAGAGGAATGAGAGCAGTATTGACGTTCCTGGTTTTTATGATGGAAGTGGCATCTATAAGATTCGATTTATGCCAAGTGAACTCGGTGTTTGGTCCTATGAAACGAACAGCAACTGTTCAGAATTAAAGGCATTGACCGGAAAGTTTGAATGCATTGCGCCGTCTGCAAGCAATCATGGTCCGGTAAAAGTAAGCGACACCTATCACTTTGCTTACGCGGATGGTACGCCATACATTCCTTTTGGAACTACTTGCTACGTATGGACTCATCAAGAGGATGAACTGGAAGAGTTAACGCTTCAAACGCTGAAATCAGCTCCATTTAACAAAATGAGAATGTGTGTGTTTCCGAAACGCTATCTATACAATAATAACGATCCGGCTTTGTACCCCTTTGACGGCTCTAAGGAGGAAGTTTGGGATTTCACAAGATTTAACCCAGATTTTTTCCGGCATCTCGAAAAGAGAGTAGATGATCTTAGAAATCTTGGAATAGAAGCGGATATCATCTTATTCCATCCCTATGATAATGCAAGATGGGGCTTCGATAAAATGGGCATGGATGTCAATGTTAGATATTTACGTTACCTGACCGCTCGGTTGTCAGCTTACCGAAACGTATGGTGGTCTATGGCCAATGAATACGATCTAATGGAAAATTTGAGTTTGGAAGACTGGGACACGATCCTCAAAACAGTTGCGGGGAACGACCCCTATGATCATCTTCGGTCTATCCACAACTGCCGACAGTTCTATGATCATAACCATCCGTTAATCACACATGCAAGCGTTCAGCACCATGACCCTAGGTACATCTTTGAGTGGAAAACACAATACAATAAACCTATTGTCGTAGACGAGTGCTCCTATGAAGGAAACATCGGATTGATGTGGGGAAATATAACTGAACAGGAAATGACCAGAAGATTCTGGGATGGTTTTTTGAGTGGCGGATATGTGGGGCATGGGGAGACTTATCTTCATCCAGATGAGATTTTATGGTGGTCAAAAGGCGGGGAGCTTCATGGGAAAAGCCCAGATAGAATCGCATTCCTGAAAGATATTATAGAGAGCATTCCCGGAGAATACCGTGAACGTATATCCTTCCCACCTCAATGGGAGTATTTCCCATGTCTCGGCAAGGAAGGGGAATACTATTTGGTGTATTTAGGGATATACAGGCCTGCTGTAAAACAACTTGATTTAATGGAGGGTAAGAAATATAAAATCGAATTGATCGATACTTGGGAGATGACGATCACTCCTTTGGAGGGAACGTATGATCATAATAGTATTGTCGAGCTTCCGGGCAAGCAATACATTGCTCTACGAATCCAGAATGTGTAATAAAAATTGATCAAAGCACCCTGTGAGAAAAAACGGGGTGCTCACTCTTTGCCAGTTGGATCCCTCCTTAAGAAAGATGTCGTGAAACTGCTATTGATAAGTCGTGATACCGTTAGTGAGTCAGGGCTCCATCTCCTATGATAGGACTATGAAATACCGAACATGACAACAGGAAGGGGAACTTTTATGGCACAAGTTGTACCCATAGATGTAGTTGAGGGCGGAAGGAGGAAGAAGACTTCACAAATCAGGAAATATGCACCTCTATTGATCATGATGATACCCGGGTTACTTTACCTGCTGATCAACAACTATCTTCCGATGGCTGGCATCATCATTGCGTTCAAGAAAATCAACTTTGCCAAGGGGATTTTTGGCAGTGATTGGATCGGATTCGACAATTTCACCTATTTGTTCAAAACGTCGGATGCGTACATCATTACGCGAAATACGATCTTGTACAACGTCTTCTTCATCACCGTCGGGACGGTGCTCGCCCTGGCGACGGCAATTCTGCTGAATGAGATTCGCAAGAAGTTGCTACTCCGAACTTATCAGGCTATCATAACATTGCCTCACCTCATCTCGATGGTAATTGTCAGCTATCTGGTCTACGCCATGCTGGGCGCCGAGTCTGGATTCATTAACCGGACGGTTCTGCCGTGGTTCGGCATCGAGGATGGAATCATGTTTTACAGTGAAGCCAAATATTGGCCCGTCATCTTGTCGATTATTAGCTTCTGGAAGAGCACAGGGTTCTCCAGCATCGTGTACTTTGCTGCGTTGATGGGTATCAGCGAGGAATATTACGAAGCAGCGCGTATGGACGGGGCAAGCCGTTTGCAGCAAATATTCAAGATTACGTTGCCAATTCTAATGCCGGTCATCATTATGCTGACATTGCTTTCGGTGGGACGGATTTTCTATTCCGACTTTGGCCTGTTTTACCAGGTTCCGCTGAATGCCGGTCCGCTATTCAACACGACGGCAACGATCGACACATATGTGTTCAACGGGTTGCTTGGTAGCGGCGATCTTGGCATGACTGCAGCGGCAGGCCTCTATCAGTCGATCGTCGGATTTGTCCTCATCATTATTGCGAATTACTCAGTCAGACTTTACAACAAGGACAACGCATTATTCTAGGAGGTGACCCATATGCGACAAGATGGCAGAGGAATTGCAATATTCAGCCATGTTTCATTATTGTTGTTTTCGCTCGTATGTATTCTTCCGTTCGTGTTACTTATTTCCGCATCCTTAACGGATCAGAATTCAATTATTGCAGACGGATATTCATTTTTCCCGAAAGTGTTCAGTTGGGCAGCATACGATTACCTGATGGACAGAGGAACCGATATTGTGCGTGCATACGGAGTTTCCATCTTTGTTACCGTATTCGGCACCGCTATCGGCCTGGCGATTTCAACGCTGCTGGCCTATCCGCTTGCCAGAAAAGTGACGCCGCATCGAAACCTGATCATGTTTCTGGTTTTCTTCACAATGTTGTTTAACGGCGGATTGATTCCGAGCTACCTGGTGTACACACAGCTATTCGATATTAAGAATACGATCTGGGCGCTCATCTTTCCGGGTTTACTTACGAATGGTTATTATATCCTGTTGGCACGGACATTCTTCGCGACTACGGTGCCGACCGAAATGATTGAATCGGCGCAAATAGACGGCGCGGGCGAGTACCGTACTTTCTGGTCGATCGTGCTGCCGATTTCGACTCCGATTTTGGCTACAATTGGTTTGTTTACATGCATTATGTACTGGAACGATTGGGCCAACGGAATGGTATATATTACAAATCCTCATTATTTCAGCATTCAAAACTTGCTTAACCGTATTATGCAGGACATCCAGTTCATTACAACAATGGATTCTTCGAGAGCTTCCGATGCAATGAAGCAACTGCCAAGCGATTCAGTCAAGATGGCTATTGCAGTGATTGGCTCTCTTCCGATTCTGGTTGCATACCCGTTTTTCCAGAAGCACTTCGTCAAAGGGATTATGATCGGCGCCGTTAAAGGTTAAGTTAATCGACATTGAAAGGAAACAAACAATAAATGCTTTATCCCATCGTTTCGGAAACTCGCAGTATGATCGACTTGAATGGAATTTGGAAATTTAAACTGGAAGTGTCGATTTGCAAGACAATGACCAAACGATCGATGTGTATGACCAACCGATTGGTATCCGGACAGTTGAGGTGAAAGATGGTCAATTCCTGCTCAATAATAAGCCGTTCTATTTCAAAGGTTTCGGCAAGCATGAAGACACGCCGCTGAACGGAAGGGGCTTGAACGAAGCGGCGAATGTGATGGTTCAGAAGAAATGATGAGGCTGGCTGATCGCGAAGGCTTTGTCGTTATAGACGAGACGCCAGCAGTCGGAGAACTTCAATGTAACACCCCAGCGTGGGGTGATGCGACATACGTGGGAAGAGTTGCGAACACAGGATCATCACCAGGAAGTCGTTCGAGAGATGATTGCCCGTGATAAGAACCATCCATGCGTCGTTATGTGGTGTATTGCTAACGAACCGGCATCGGAGGAGGATGGCGCTTATGAATATTTCCTCCCGTTGGTTGAACTGGCCAAACAGATCGATCCACAGCGCAGGCCTGTTATGATTGTTAACTATATGATGGCCACCCCAGACAAAGACAAAGTGGCGGAGTTGGTGGATGTGCTGGCATTAAACCGCTATTACGGCTGGTATATCTTCGGAGGCGATTTTGAGAAGGCCAAGTCCAGCTTGCGTCAAGAGTTGAAAGGATGGATGAAGCGCTGTCCGGGTAAGCCAATCATAATGATGGAGTATGGCACTGATACAATTGCCGACCTTCATGATGTCGATCCAGTAATGTTCACAGAAGAATATCAAGTGGCTTTTTATCGGGCGAACCACGAGGTGTTCGATGAATTCGAGCATTTCGTCGGGGGAACAGGTATGGAACTTTGCAGATTTCCAAACAAGTCAAGGCATTATTCGCGTGCAGGGCAATAAGAAAGGGATTTTCACCCGCGAACGCAAACCAAAGATGGCGGCGCATGAACTGCGCAAGAGGTGGAAGTCCATTCCTGACTATGGATATAAAGGCCGTTCCTAAAATGTCGTGAAAGCACTAATCGTAATGTCGTCAAAGTGTTAGTGGCTTCCCGAGGATCACGATATGATGGTTATGTAAGCAGTTTCAAAACTCACATCATGCAGGGGGAAAAACCATGAACAGAAATAAGGTATTGAGTCTGTTGCTTTCCGTAGTCATGCTAATGAGTGTGCTCGTTGCTTGTTCATCCAAGAACAACGAAGGGGGACAACCATCCAATTCACCTGCGGCAGCTTCGGATGATAGCGCCAACCAAAGCGCAAATGCGAGCGCCGATGATGCAACGAAGGACCCGTATGAAATTACAATGGCAATACCTGCATTCGAGGCCGTACCGAAAGATGTCGCTTTAATCGAAGAAGAGATCAACAAGATTACACAGCCGAAAATTAATGCAACCGTGAAACTGCTTCCGATTAGCATCGGTGCTTGGCAACAACAGTTAAACTTGATGACTTCGGGTGGCGAAAAACTGGATATGTTCTTTGAATTTGGACAAGCTTATAGTCGCGATGTGACTTCTGGCAAGATTATAGCTCTGGATGAACTGCTGGACGAATACGGTCAGGATTTGAAAGCGGAGTTCGATTCAGCATTTCTGGATGCCGCGAAGGTGGACGGGAAAGTTTATGGCGTCCCTAATCTTGGAGATTCCACGACGGGTCAGTCGGGCATTATGATGAGGAAGGATCTTGTTGAGAAGTATAACATTGACGTTGCGTCCATAGACAGCATCGACGATCTAGATCAAGTATTTGCAACGATTAAACAGAACGAACCGAATATTACGCCGCTGGCGGTGGGTTTATCCACTCCAATCGACAAATATCATCCGTACGATCCGATCGGTCCCGGCGTCTTGCCTGATTACGGCAACGATTTGAAACTAGAGAACTTGTATGAATTGCCATGGTACGAAGATACGCTAAAGAAGATTCATAGCTGGTTTAAGGCAGGTTACATTAATAAAGATGCCGCTACGAGCAACGTCACAGGATCGGACTTTGTGAAGGCTGGTAATGCATTCTCCTATTTCTGGGCCAATCAGGTAGGTCATGTCCAATCAGAATCGCAACAAATTGGTAAAGGGTTGGTATTTGCAGGATTACTGCCGGGTAACTATATAACGACTGGTAAGATTATTACTGGGTTGTGGGCCATTTCCCAAAATTCTGAGAATCCGGAAAGAGCCATGATGTTCATGAATTTGATGTACACCGACCCCGCGCTCGCCAATCTATTGATGTGGGGCGTCGAAGGCAAGCATTATGTGAAGGTAGCCGACAATCTGGTAGATTATCCAGAAGGCATAACGCGGGAAACGGTAGGTTGGACGAATCAAACCTGGCTGATCGGCAATCCTTTTAATACGTATTTATATAAGACTGAGGATCCGAATAAATGGAGTTTAACACGGGAAGCGAACCAGAAAGCGATCAAATCGAAAGCACTCGGATTTTCCTTCAATTCGGAGCCAGTCAAAAACGAAATGACAGCCGTGACTAACGTGATCACTCAATATCGTAAAGCGTTGGAGTCGGGTACGGTTGATCCAGACAAGAAGCTGCAGGAATTCAGAGACAAGTTGAGGGCTGCCGGCATTGATAAAATTATCGCGGAAGAGCAGAATCAACTGGACAAGTGGGCAGTTGCTAAATAGTGAAGTGAATGGAGCCGAGTCGATCTCTAGACCCGGCCCATTCTAGTCTGCATTATGATAAAATCATATGAAAAACTGCATTTCTGGAGTGTGATGACCTAATGAGCCATAAACGGAATTGGTCCTTGCATTCACTTCGAATCAAATTATCCATGAGTGTATTGATCATGACCGTCCCGCTCGTCGGCATGCTCATCTATAATAATTACTATGCGAAAGATGTTGTACGGGAACAAGTAGCTGATTCCTACAAAAGTTCCTTATCGCTATATATGAGCCAGATTGATTCAAATCTTAACGATGTCGATGCGTATATGATTACGCTTTCCGATAAATTCGATTTGCTCTCGCTATCCATTGCCGATACTGACGACAATTATTATATGGCGAAGAGTGATTTGTTCTACCTGCTGTCCAAGGATGTTTCCTTGTATCGAAGCGTTACCGGTTTTTTTGTCTATGAGAGTAAGCGGCACGATTACATGGACATCCTGAACTTTGGAAACAGTCTAACCCGAGAGAACCGAGACGTCAAACTTGAAGTGATCCAATTGATTGAACAGCAGCGGAAATCCGGAAAATTCACAAGAAATTGGAAGAATATTCAAATCAATCAACATCATTATTTACTCGATATTGTACGGGCAGGAGACGCCTATTTAGGTGTATGGATCAGCACGGATAGACTCGTTTCGCAGCTACAGTTGTTGAAAGTGGGGGACGACGGTGAGGTTTTGCTCATTAATGACGAGGGAAAACCGATCACTCGCACAAGTGTTGTACAGAATGAAGGCATAGAATTGGGCCGAAATCTAAACAACTATTACTTGTCGGGCGAGAATCGGAAGTATCTTGTCGTGGGCACGCATGCCGTACGAGCCAGCTTCAGTCTTGTCGCGCTCATTCCCGACCAGCATATCTTGGCGAATCTTCCGTATCTGCAAACAATCATTTGGATCATTACGATTACAGCCATCGTCTTTATTCCGGTCGGGCTGATATTGCTAAGAAAATCATTTCTGGTACCGCTAAACAAAGTACTGTCTGCCATGAGGAAGGTGCGAGGCGGCGATTGGAGCGTTCGTGTCAATATGCAGCGCAGCTCAGACGAGTTTAACCTGTTGGGCGAATCGTTCAATTCTATGATGACCGAAATACAGACGCTGCGCGTCAATGTTTTTGAAGAGCAACTCAACAAGCAACGTGAAGAACTTCGCAGGCTGCAATTGCAGGTGAATCCCCACTTTTTTCTGAATGCGCTCAATATCTTGTACAATCTGGCAAAAGTAAAAAAACACGATTTGATCAAGGAAATGTCCATGTCGCTGATTCATTACTTCCGCTATTTATTTCGCAGCAATACTTCTTTTGTTAAACTGCAGAATGAATTGGATCATACCCGCAATTACTTACGCATACAGTGCTTACGCTTTCCCGGACAGTTGACTTGGGATATCGCAACTCCCAACTTCTTAATGGAGGTACCCGTACCGCCACTGATGATTCAATCCTTCGTCGAGAATTCCATTAAGCATGCCGTTACAATGGACAAGCCGATTCATATTACGGTGAAGATCGACATGCCGGACGAAGCTGCTGTGTCTCAGATGATTATTCAGATTCGTGATACCGGGAACGGATTTTCAAACGAAGTGCTGCAGGAATTGCAGGCAGGACGAAACATGGAAAACGAGGAGGGCGAACAAATCGGCATATGGAATGTACGCCGACGGTTGTGTCTTTTGTACGGAGATCATGTGACGCTTCGATTTCGTAATGATTCAGACACCGGCGGCGCGATCGTTGAATTGATTGTGCCTACCGAATCGAATTTGGGGGTGTCGTCATGACCTATCGAATGCTGATCGTCGATGATGAACTTCATGCAATCGAGGGTGTAAAAGCAGATTTGGATTTGGAGAAACTGGAGATCGAAGGCTTATTCACAGCATTCAATATTCGGCAGGCCAAGGATATTCTGACATGTGAATCCATCGATATTCTGTTATGCGATATCGAGATGCCGCTAGGGAGCGGGCTTGAGCTGCTTTCTTGGGTACGTGTACACCATCCAAGCACGATCACCATCTTTCTCACGAGTCACGCCGATTTCAAGTATGCGAAGGAAGCGCTACAACTCGGCTGTCTGGATTATCTATTGAAGCCTGTCCTGACCAGTGATCTTGAGGCTGTCATTCGCAGAGCACAGAATCTCATTGAGCAGCAAAGCGAAATGAACAGAAACAGTCAGTCCCATCGGCTCTGGATGAGGCATCATTCGTTGATTATCGAACGGTTCTGGCTGGATCTCATTAACCATACGACCCCGAACGACCCTGTCGCCATTTATGAGCAGGTCGAGCGACAGCAAATTCCGATTACAGAGAATTCAATCTTCTTGCCGATTCTTATCTCTGTGAAGCATTGGCGTGAAACGTTAAAACCAAGGGACGCGAAGATTCTGGAATATGCGCTGAAGAAAACAGCCGAAGAGATGTTAATTGAAAATCGGGAAGGCATTGTATTCCAGCTGGATAGGGATCAACTCCTTATCTTGTTTTTTTCGGATAATTGGAGGCAATGGGACTACGGGCAATTGCAGGATCAAAGTCGCAAGTATATCCATTTTTGCAATCGTCATTTTTACTGCGCGTTATCATGTTATTTTGGGCAGCCAGTCAAAGCACATTGTGTGGCGGACAAGGTGGGATTTTTGAAAACGAAGGATCGGAACAATGTGGCTTATTTTAACCAAGTGTTCGGGGAAGATGGAACCATGCAGAGTGACCAATCCATTATTTTGCCGGACTTGAACTTATGGTTATCTCTCTTGAAGAAGGGGACAAATGAGGCAGTTGTCCAAGGAATGGACATTGTTCTGGACGATCTCATAAAGCACAGCAAGTTAGATGCGCGTATTCTGCATCAACTTCATCAAGATTTCCTACAGGCTTTGTATTCTTACTTGAATATGAACGAGTTACAAGCACACCAATTGTTTGGTGATGAAGAATCAAAGCGCTTGTCAGAAACGGCGGGGCGCTCCGTGAACGATATGATGAATTGGGTTCGTCATGCGGTGGACAAAGCACTGCACCAGACGGAAGTGATCAGAGAGTCCGAGTCTGTCGTACAGAACATCAAGCGTTATGTAGCGACGAATATCGATCAGGACTTGTCCCGCGAGAAGATGGCGGAGCAGGTGTTTTTGAATCCCGATCATTTGTCCAAACTGTTCAAGAAGGAGACGGGCTACTCCTTGTCCGACTATGTCCTATCGGAGAGAATTAAGCTGGCCAAGGAATTGTTGAGTCAAACCAGGATCCCGATCAGTGCGGTGGCATCGTCTGTGGGATATACCAATTTTTCCCATTTCACAAAGATATTCAGGAAATACGCGGAGATGGGGCCATCGGAATACAGAAGTCAATATGGGCAAGAAGTTCAATGAAAATATGGCATCGGTGCCAATTGGACGGAGGTTCAATATGGAAAGAAACATTAAAGAAATAATTTCTCGGATGTCATTGGAAGAGAAGGCAGAATTTTGTTCCGGCGTCGGAGCGTGGTACACGACTGCGTTGCCGAAGCATGGTATTCCATCGATCATGATGACGGATGGGCCACATGGGCTTCGGAAGCAAAACGGTGCGGAGGATCACATGGGCTTGAATGAAAGTGTTCCGGCCACATGCTTTCCCACTGCAGCGGGGCTGGCTAGCTCATGGAATCGTGAGCTTGTGGAGCAGGTAGGAGTCGCACTTGGCGAAGAATGCCAAGCGGAAGGGGTGGGGATCATCCTCGGACCGGGGGCTAATATCAAGCGATCTCCATTGTGTGGTAGAAACTTCGAATATTTCTCGGAGGACCCTTACTTGTCTTCGGAGTTAACCACTAAGCATATTCAAGGAGTTCAAAGTCAGGGAGTGGGAACGTCCCTCAAGCATTTTGCCGTGAATAATCAAGAGACTCGTAGGTTTAATATTGACGTCATTCTCGATGAGAGAACCTTCAGGGAAATTTATCTGGCAAGCTTCGAAGGTGCGGTTGTGAATGCCCAACCTTGGACGATTATGTCGGCTTATAATAAAATTAACGGCATATTCTGCTCGGAGAACAGAAGATTGCTAACGGAGATCCTAAGGAACGAATGGGGCTTTGAAGGTTTCGTTGTTTCCGATTGGGGTGCGGTGAGCGAAAGAGAGATTGCTTTGGCCGCAGGATTAGATCTTGAAATGCCTACCAGCAATGGAGTTGGAAGCCGCAAAATTATTGAAGCTATCCAAAAAGGCTCAATTGAAATAAACACGCTGGATGCTGCAGTGGAAAACATTCTGACCGTCATCTTCCGAGCAGTGGATTTACAAAAAGAAAATGCAACTTATGATCAAGAAGCTCATCATCAGTTCGCAAGAGTAGTAGCAGCGGAGAGTATGGTTCTCTTGAAGAATGAGAATGACGTGCTTCCTCTAGATAAGAAGGGGTCTATCGCGGTCCTAGGCGCTTTTGCGAAAAAACCCCGGTATCAGGGGGCTGGAAGCTCCCGGGTTCAGCCTACGAAGTTGGATATTCCATATGAGGAAATCCAAAGGGTTGCCAAGGATGCTGAGTTGCTATACGCAGAGGGATATTCTCTTGAGAATGATGAGTTGAACGAAGAAATGATCGAGGCGGCGAAGAAGGTCGCCAGCCAAGTAGATGCAGCGATTCTGTTTGTCGGCTTGCCAGAGAAGTACGATGCCGAAGGCGTCGACAGAAAGCACCTAGGGCTTCCTGATAACCAAGTTGCGCTGATCGAAGCCGTATCCACTGTTCAAGAGAAGATCATTCTTGTTTTGTTAAATGGTTCCGCGGTAGAGATGCCCTGGATTCACAACTCTCAGGCAGTGCTCGAAGCCTATCTGGGCGGGCAAGCCATGGCGGGCGCGGTAGCAGATTTACTATTTGGGGTTCAGAATCCATCGGGCAAGCTGGCGGAGACGTTCCCGGAGAAACTGAGCCATACTTCCTCCTTTATTAACTTCCCTGGAGAGAGGCATCAAGTCGAATATCGGGAGGGCTTGTTCATTGGATATCGGTACTTTGACAAAGTGGATACGAAGCCTCTGTTCCCGTTTGGCCACGGTCTCTCCTATACCTCCTTCGAATATTCCGATCTGCGGATCAATAAGTCGGAAATCACGGATGCGGAAGAACTAGAAGTAACCGTTAATGTGAGAAATTCGGGGCATAGAGCAGGGAAAGAAATTGTACAGCTCTATGTTAAGGATATAGAGAGCAGTGTGCTCAGACCAATCAAGGAATTAAAAGGATTCGAAAAAGTGACTCTGGAGCCCGGAGAAGAGAAGCAGGTTACTTTTAGACTAGGGAAACGTGCATTTGCTTATTATCATGTCGACTTACAGGACTGGTATGTGGAAAGTGGAGAGTTCGAGATTCTCATTGGGAAATCTTCGGAGGACATTCAATTGAGCCATACGATTGTCGTCCTTTCAACCACCAACGTACGTAAAAAATTTACATTGGATTCAACACTTGGCGATATCCGTACAGAAACTGCCGGGGCTGAGCTTGTGTCCAAGATTTTAATGGGGATGGGCTTCGGCAGCACTAGAACTGACGCGCCATTCGGCATGGACATGGATGCTCTCTTGCACAGCCTTAAATTAAGAATTGTAGAAAGTCAAGGAGTGATTCCAAAGGAAAATCTGGAAGAACTTCTCGTTGCTTTGAATGATTCATAAAAGGCACTCAAAGTCATGGTGTTCGCTATTACGTTGAAATAATCGATACATGGAATATGACAATTAGCAGGCTTTCTGAAACTTACGAAGGATCGCATTGATTTGATTGGAAAGCAGTTTATCGCGATGAGGGTAACGGCAACACTACTATTAGGGAATAAAGGACTGAATCCGCGGCGCTGATATGAATGCGATCGCGGATTTTTGGTGTGTTTTGGATATTAATCGAAGCAACTGATCCAAACAGGCCGCTTAGTAGCTGCGAATCAATAATAAGAACGAAGATGGCCGGATCCCGGAAGGAGATGCGGCTTTCTTCGTTCGCAATGAATGAAACCGCGATTAATGGCTTGGGCGGCCCATGCAAAGAAAAAAGTCGTGAAATAGCTAGTAAATTTGTCGGAATCCTGTTAGCAGAAGCAGTGGAAGCTTCTTTAAACTAATAGAAAAGGCAAAAGACGGAGGGATCAACTTGTTTAAGCTATTTCGCGAGCTTAACCATTACCGCTGGTTTATCGTCGGCGTCATTGCTCTCACTATCGTTCAGACCGGCTCCGAGCTCTTCCTTCCGACCTTGATGTCGGACATCGTCGACATTGGAATCGTTGACGGAGACCTGTCTTATATCTACAAGGTGGGATCGGCTATGCTGGCCATCGCGATTCTCGGTGCGGTCGGTTCGGCGATGGCGAGTTACTTGGCCGCCTCTATCTCGGCCGGCTTCGGACATTCTCTCAGGGAAAGGACTTATGCCAAAGCGCAGGGGCTGAGAGTATCCGACTTTCATCGGCTGGGCGCTTCTTCGTTGATCACGAGGACGACGAACGATGTGACCCAGGTTCAGAACGTTCTTCAGATGATGCTTCGCATCATGCTGATGGCTCCGATTATGTGCATCGGCGGTGTCGTGATGGCGTTGTCCCAAGACGTGAAGCTGTCTTCCGTGCTGCTCGTCGGAATCCTGCTTCTTATCGCCGGAATCCTGCTCATCATGAAAGCGGCCTTCCCTGTGTTCAGGACCATTCAGCAGAGGGTCGATCGGATGAATCTGGTCATTCGCGAGGCGCTGACCGGCGTGCGTGTCATTCGGGCCTTCCATCGGCTAAACTGGGAGCGTGAGCGATTCGCCGAATCGAACGAGTCGCTGCGGGATCAGTCGATCGCTGCGAATCGGATCATGTCGCTGAATATGCCGGTTATCTCCATGTCCTTTAACCTCTCCACAATACTCATCCTATGGTTCGGCGCGGAGCGGGTGAGTGGTGGCAATCTCCAAGTCGGGGAGTTAATGGCGTTCATCCAATATGCCGGCATTATCCTGATGTCGATCGTCATGTTCTCCTTCCTTTTCGGCTCTCTTCCCCGGGCGATGGTATCCGCGGCGCGGCTCAACGAGCTTCTCGATATGCCATCGGAGCCATGTGGCAACCGGACGGAAGACGATCGGACCCTTGTGGATCGCCTTTCCTTGTCCGTGGAGTTTAGAAACGTCTCCTATAGATATCCCGGCTCGGAGAGGACCGTCCTGAGCGGGATTTCGTTCCGGGCGAACGAAGGGGAGGTAACCGCGATTATCGGTGGCACGGGAGCCGGCAAGTCGACTTTGCTCCAAATGGTTCCCCGGTTACTCGAGCCTGAAGAAGGGCAAATCCTCATCGGGGGAATCGATGTGGCCACCCTTCCTCTTCTCGGGCTGAGGGAGATAATCGGCTATGTCCCGCAGAAGGCGGAGATCTTCTCCGACTCGATCGCTGGTAATATTCGGTACGGCACTCCCGACGCCGGCGACGAGGATGTCCGTCGGGCGGCTGAGGTCGCCCAGGCCGCCAGATTCATCATGGATAAGGAAGAGGGATTCGACTCCTTGCTCGCCCAACGCGGCACAAACCTATCGGGGGGACAGAAGCAGAGACTGTCGATCGCCCGCGCGCTGGCGCGCAACCCCCGGATTTATCTGTTCGACGACAGCTTCTCGGCGCTCGATTACAAGACGGATGCGAAGCTGAGAGCCGAGCTTCGAAGTCATCTTCGAAACCAAGCTCGCAGCTCGATTCTCTTCATCGTCGCGCAACGGATTCGCAGTGTGATTGACGCGGACCAGATTATCGTTCTGAACGAAGGACGAATCGCTGCGATAGGAACGCATCGCGACCTGATGGAGACTAGTGAGGACTACCGCGAGATCGTAAAGTCGCAGGAGAACGGGGAAGGGGAGGAGTCGGCATGAAGCCTAAAAATTTTAAGCATACGGTTTCGAGGCTGATCGTATACCTGAGACGCTACCGCTCCTCTCTTGGCCTAGTCCTTGCGGTCGCCCTATTGGGAACGCTGTTCCAGATCGCGGCCCCTAAGTTGACGGGACTTATCGTGACGGAGCTGTTCGACGGAGCATTGGCCCGACTTCAAGGCGTTGAATCGCCGGGCATCGACATGGCCTTCATTGCCCGAATACTCGTCCTACTCTCCATTCTCTACGCGTTCAGCGCGCTGTTCAGTTATGTCCAGCTATGGTTTGCCGGCAATCTGGCGCAGCGGACAGTATTCGATCTACGGAGGGAATTAAACCATAAATTCGCCAAACTTCCCCTAGGCTATTACGACGCCCGGTCGAGCGGGGACCTTCTCAGCCGCGCGGTCAACGATGTTGATAACGTCAGCAATACGCTTCAGCAGGTCGTCTCGCAGTTCCTCTCGTCCGTCATTACGATTGTCGGCATCGTCATCATGATGCTGGCTGTAAACTTCTGGATGACCGTCGCCGTGCTCGTGACGCTCCCCCTCAGCTTCTTCGGGATGAAGACTATCGCCAAGAGATCGATGCCACACTTCCAGGCAATGCAGAGGTCGTTGGGAGAATTAAATGGCCATGTGGAGGAGACCTATTCGGCTCACTCGACGGTCAAGGCGTACGGAACGGAGCAAGAGAACCTCCGAGCCTTTCGGAAGAAAAACGAGGAGCTGTATCGGGCGGGAAAGCTAGCTCCGTTCATCTCCGGTCTTGTGATGCCGCTGATCTCGATGATCAACAATCTGGGGTATATCGCGATTTGCCTGCTCGGAGGCTTTCTGGTCACCCGCGGCGCCATCGGCATCGGCGACGTCCAAGCCTTCATTCAATACTCGAGAAGTTTCTCGCAGCCTCTCATGCAAGCGGCCAACATCGTGAATATGATCCAATCGGGAGTCGCTTCCGCCGAAAGGATCTTCGAGATTCTGGACGAGGCGGAGGAGATCCCTGAGTCCAGCAAGCCGTCCAGGATCCCTTCGCCGAGGGGCGAGGTTCGCTTCGAACGGATCGACTTCAGCTACAAGGAAGAAACGCGACTGATCGAATCGTTGAACCTCCACGTGGATCAGGGTGCCAAAGTAGCTATCGTAGGCCCGACCGGGGCCGGAAAATCCACGATGGTTAACCTGCTGATGAGGTTCTACGAAGTCGACGCCGGACGAATTACCGTCGACGGTTTCGATATCGCCATGCTGACGAGAGAAGACTTACGAAGCCTGTTCGGCATGGTTCTACAGGACACCTGGCTGTTTACGGGAACCATCCGCGACAACATCGCCTTCGGTAAACCGGGAGCCAAGGAAGTGGAGATCCAAGAGGCCGCCGTGCTGGCCCATGCGGATGTATTCATCCGACAACTGCCGGATGGCTACGATACGGTTATTAATGAGGAAGGAGGGAGTCTTTCGCAAGGCCAAAAGCAGTTGCTCACCATCGCGAGGGCAATTCTCGCAGATCCCGTCATTCTGCTGCTTGATGAAGCGACCAGCAACGTCGATACCCGAACGGAAGCGTATATCCAGCAAGCGATGAAGAGCCTGATGCAGGACCGCACGACCTTTATTATCGCGCATCGGCTGTCAACCGTCCGGGACGCAGACCTGATTCTCGTCATGGACCAAGGGTCCATCATCGAGCAGGGGACGCACGAGGAATTACTGAAGCTGCAAGGTTTCTACTCGGAGTTGTACAACAGTCAGTTCGAAAGTGCGGAGACGGCTTAATGAAATTCGGGACTTTGTCGGCTTAGCAGATGATCGGATTCGACCGAAGACGACCGCGTGAATGGTTGCTCCTGGCAGCGAGCTGCCTCCGCAGTGGGAGATGTCTTGAATCATCCAAATGAGCTGTGTTTGTAGAGTCATCATAGTGCAAACTGCATGGTCAGCAAATGGATACAGAAGATTTTGTCAAGCGGCAAAAATGAAGATGACGATAAAAATACTAATCACTTCACTGATGGGAGCGAAATGAACATGACCAGTAGCAATAACGAGCCACTATGGATCACCGCCGACATAATCGATCCGCTGTACGATCGGCCAGTCATCGACAGCGAGATGGATCTCATCACCCCATGGTCCCACATCGGAGGGTGTCGGGTCACTTAGAGGGTACGGACAAGAAGTTCACCTTCTACTTTCCCCCGATAGAGAAGTAGCAGGGCCGTTTCTTCCATTAGGTGTATCCGTTCCGGGACGATGGATCTGAACTCGAAGATCTTCACGATTGGAAGCCAGAATCCGGACATCGTGTTAAGCGATATTGGTACAGGAGCTAAACTAAGGATCGACAACCCGTGGTCTCTCGCATTGCTCTCATACCATAGGCACCGCATCACTTCTTCGCACTTTCAAAGCACCCCTTGATGCGTCAGCAACGCCGAGGGTGCTTTGGCTTTCAGTGGTCCTCAAGAAAAGCGGAAAATTTAGATATTCGCTATCTTACAAAGAGAAGATCACAATCCAAAAAGTGTCTCATATACGCAAACGCCTCCCGACTCATATACTCAGTTCAAGGAGATCTCTCACTCTCTTTTGCCAATTGCTAAGAAATGAAGATGCAACAAACCTAAAGCGCTTACTAGAACACGATAAGGGGAGTTAAAGATGCAGTTTACAAAACGTACGGTGAACCTCCAAGGATCACATGTGCCTAAGCTTGCACTAGTCGCAGTCATGTTTTGTACATTGTGGATGTCGAACATGAGCGTTTCTGCTGCGCCGACACAAACGGAATGCGCCCCACTAGATAAAGGTAGCGCAGTATGGGTGACTGCTGAATGTGTCGATCCGCTCTACAATCGTCCCATCATCGACAGTCAGAGCGATGAGACCGTTCCCGTCCCACATCACAAGGTTACGGGTCACTTCGAGGGGACGGATAAGAAGTTCAACTTCTACTTTCCGCCCAAGAAACAATGGCAGGGTCGGTTGTTCAATCTGGTGTATCCGCTCCAGGATGAGAACGCCACCGACGTAACTATCAGCTTTGGCGCGGACAGTGGGGCGTACACCGTGCAGACGAACGGCGGAGGCGGATATAGGGTCGATGCGGCCGCGGTTAAGTTCTCCAAGACCGTCGCGGCGAAGTACTATGGCACGTCCAAACGGATCTATGGATATATTTACGGTGGCAGCGGCGGTTCCTATCAGACGATCGGCGCGATCGAGAATACTTCGGGCGTCTGGGACGGCGCCGTACCGTATATCCCTGGTGCACCCACAGCAATCCCGAACAACTTCTTCGCAAGGGCATTTGCGCGCTTCGTGCTGGAAGACAAAGCGCCCTTGATTGCGGATGCAGTGAGCCCTGGTGGCAGCGGAAACCCATACGCCGTACTCAATAAAACGGAACAGGCGGTACTGCTTGAGGTTACGAAGCTAGGCGTGCCGTTGCGAGCTTGGGAGGATTATTCATATGTGCTCGGATTGAATGATGCAGATGGTCTTTTAGGATTTGGAAGTACGGTTCGAATGATCGATTCCACTTACGCAGACGACTTCTGGAGTAAGCCGGGATATCTTGGCACGGAGCAGTCTGCCCTTGTCGATCTGTTCCGCGCCGCTAAGATCGACTTTTCCACAAAGATTGGGCAAGTCAATCGAAATGCACAGAACGAACCAACAAGCTTCGTGCTCGAAAACTTGCCGACTCAACAATCAAAATTTAAGTTGGACTATACTGTCTACAATGCCGATGGTACGAAGGTTGGTCTGTTAACGGGTTCCCTGAATGCATCCACGAAGTTACTCACCTTGGGAAGCGGTAACACCTCAAGCGCGTTAAAAGCGATCGAGACCGGCGCTAAGCTGCAAATCGATAACCTTTGGAACCTTGCATTGACATCTTACCATCGTCATCAGGTTCCGAAACAGGCTGGTTTCTCTGGATGGGACCAGTTCCGAGCAGCTGACGGAAATCCGCTTTACCCGCAGCGCCCCATGGAGATTGGGCCGCTCATTGGCGGAAGTGTTACTGGAGGCGAATCGTTCACCGGCAAGATTCAAACCAAAGTCATTGTCGTTGCAAACTTGCTTGACACCGACGCTTACCCGTGGCATGCGGATTGGTACAGCGCGAAAGTCAAACAATATCTTGGCGAGCGATATGACGACAACTTCCGGCTTTGGTACAACGATAATGCGGATCACATTGAGAATGGCCCCCGCACGGCACGTCTTGTGCAGTTCGACGGAATTGTCCAGCAGGCTCTTCGGGACGTGAGTGCGTGGGTAGAGAAAGGCGTAGTGCCGGCGAAATCGACTCTTTATAACTTGACGGACAACCAGCTCAAAGTGTCGAAGAACGCCTCTTCGCGCCAGGGTATCCAACCTGTCGTCGACCTGACTGTGAACGGTGGCTCTCGAATTGATATAGAAGCCGGCCAGACCGTGACGTTCGTGGCCAAAATTCAAGTTCCGACGAAGGCTGGCAAGGTCGTGCGTACGGAATGGGACTTCCTTGGAACTGGCAAATTCAAGACGTCGTCGTTCGGAAACCCCAATCAGACGGTGGGGGTTTCAGTGAAATACACTTATACGAAGCCAGGGACTTACTTCCCGTCCATTCGGGCGACATCTCAACGTGAAGGCGATACGAAAACGCCTTTCGCGAATATCCAGAACCTGGGCCGCGTTCGAGTCGTCGTGCACGAGCCATCCAAGTTCTAACGAATGATCACTTGTGCGGATTGGAATAATTTCGCAAAATGAATAAGGTTTCGTAACAAATCATTATGGGAAAGCCGATTCCGGCTTTCCCTTTATCCATTATTCATTGGGGCGGAAGCACATGAAATTAATCCGAACGTTAGGTTCGTTACCGATACTCCCGAAGATCGCTCTTACGTTTCTGGTGGTATTGACGCCGCTTTTCTTTGTAGGGTTAAGAATGAACGAGTCCGGAGCAGGCATTGTCCGCGAAGAGATATCGAAATCGTTATCTTCGCGCGTTGAATTGTACATGGACATTCTGGACAGCGATTTCGAACGAGCGATTACAATGCTGCGGGAGTATATGAACGACGAGGATTTAATGAAGCTCAGTACAACTTCGGAGATTATGCCCGACATCGAACGTACCGAATCGGTGCTCCGTTTGAAAAAACGATTGGACCTATTGAAACGATCAAGCAGTTTTATCGACAACGCGATGGCCTTTATTCCGATGATGGATAGGACCGTAGCATCCAATGCGAACGCGATCACCGAATTCGACGATGAGATGTTCCGGGATTTGTCTCAACCGGCTGATCCCCTAAATTCACCTTTCACCTTCTGGAACAACCGAGTCTATATCTGCGTCCCGTATGGATTCGTCAACAATTCTCCACTGTTTCTGCTTGCTGTAGAAATATCGAATGCCGAGATTTCGTCAAAGCTTAAGCAATTTACTCCGGATGACAGCTTGGCGGTACTTGTTAGCAATACAATGGCATGGTCGACATTCGCCAGCGCTAGGAAACCGAGTAAAGACGAGCTTGCTGCTCTTTCGCCCATGGAAGAGGATACTTTGGAGGAGGAACCGTCCAAAATGATAGTTCTCGACGGCGTCAAATATCTGATCGCCAGTGAAAGGTCCGATTCTTATAACACGAAATTAATCATGATGGTCCCGTCTGATTTGGTCGAGAAGCCGCTGGAGCGCTATCGCTATTGGATGTTCGCCATGTATGCAGCATCTGTACTGATTATTATTGCGTTCTCATTCGGAATGTATCGCCTCATTCATCGCCCACTTAAGGTACTTGTCCGTTCGTTCCGGAAAATCGAGCAGGGGCAGTTCGAACTCTCCATCGATTATCCGTTCAAAGACGAGTTCGGGTATTTGTACAGACGACTAAATGCGACTGTGAAAGAGCTCAAGCGACTGATTCATGAAGTTTACGAACAACAATATCGCGCACGCTTAGCGGAATTGAGGCATCTGCAGTCACAAATAAATCCGCATTTTCTATATAATACGTTCTTTATTCTGTATCGAATGGCGAGACAGGAGGGGAACGAAAATATTGAAAAAGTAACGAAACATTTAGGCGAGTATTTCCAATTCATTACGAGAGACGGTGCCGAAGAAGTCTCACTGGATAGCGAGGTCGCTCACGCGAAATCGTATACGGAAATACAGTCGATTCGCTTCTCCAACCGCATCGAGATTAAATTTGCTGAATTGCCGCAGCAAGCGGAGCAAATCTTAGTGCCGCGACTCATTCTGCAACCAATCATCGAAAATGCCTTCGTCCATTCGTTGGAGAAAAGGGCGAAAGGTGGGCAGCTTGAGGTGGACTTCCATATTGAGGACTCTGAATTGCACATTCGAGTCGAAGACAGCGGAGGCATCGAGGAGGAGCAAGTTGCTCGACTGAAAGCACTGCTCAATGACAGTGACGTTACGACGACTACGGGGATGATCAATGTGCATAGGCGATTACAGATTAAATATGGCGGTTCGGCCGGCCTTCAGTTAAGCCGCGGAACGCTTGGTGGACTTAAAATCGTTCTTGTTATCCCTCTTAAGGAGACTTCGTCACATGCTTAGAGTACTCATCGTTGATGACGAGCCTTTTACCGTTGACGGGCTCTACGAGATGCTTAACGACTTGCCGGACCTTAATATGGACATTTACCGATCGTATTCCGCGGAGGATGCGATCGGTTGGATGTCCCGCACGAAGATGGATATCGTTCTGAGTGACATACGGATGCCGGAGATGGATGGGTTGCAATTGCAACAATGGATACAATCTCGCTGGCCGCGGTGCAAAGTAATCTTCCTCACGGGCATTAGCGATATCCATTACGCTCAGCAAGCGCAGCGAAGCGGTGGCGTCGACTATATCCTGAAGACGGAGGGCGACGAAGCGATCGTGGAGAGCATTCGCCGCGCAATGAGCGCAATTCAGGAGGACCAGCGGAATGAGAACGCTTTGATCCGCGCGAGAGGCCAATTAAAAGGTATGTTGCCGATGTTACGTCGAGAATGGTTTATGTCCATGTTGGAGCAAGGTGAACTTGTGCACGAAAATCACGGCTTTAGTCTTAAGGAATTGGATACGTCGCTCGACCCAGAGTCAAATGTCATTCTTGTCTGCGGCCGGGTTGACCGATGGAATGAGGAATACACTTTGTCTGATCAGACGTTATTGCTTTATGCCGTCCAGAACATCGCAGAGGAGTACATGGATCGCGTAGTAATGCTCCCTGTTATGCTGGGCGGCTCATATTTTGTATGGTTTATTCAATCGAAGGGTTCGTCCGATATCGATATGGACGAAACGGCGCGGTTCGTCCAGGGCACGCTGGAAAGCATTCAACAATCGTGTAATGCTATGCTTCATTTGCCTGTATCATTTATCAGTTCTGAGAGACCGGTGGGGTGGAAGGATGTCGTAAGAACATTCAATCTTCTCAAGCATAATCTTATTCTTGGACTCGGCAACGGGGAAGAAATGATTCTTATCTTCCGAGGGGTGGAAAATCCCGCCGCTACAGTAGATATCTCCGGTCAAGTCTTATCTCGAATCGAGAACGCGATCGAGACCGGAAACGAACAATCTCTACGAGAATTGTTGGGCGATCTGTTCCGACGGATTCCGAATCGATTCAGCGTATATGCTCAGACCTATTATTCCGTTGCCGTTATTCTGCTTAATCAATGGAATAAGACATATCGAAGCGGCGATGCGGTGGACGCTGATGCCGAATATGCGACACGAAAGTTGCTTGATGTCAATGCGCATCAAACTAAAGAACAGGCCGTTCAATTTCTGAATGATTTGGGTAGTTATCTTATCCGGAACGGAAAACGAGAACAGGATGAGCGGACAGATCGCATGATTCAGAAACTAAATCGATATATCGCAGAACATCTGGACGAGGATTTGTCGCTTACGGTCCTTGCAGACGCCGTGTACTTGAATCCTTCTTACTTATCAAACCTGTACAAAATATCTACAGGGCGTAACATATCAGACTATATCACGGAGCTCAGGGTGGATCGTGCGAAAAGCTTATTGGCTGAATCTCATGCCAAGGTACAGGAGATTGCCGTTGCAGTAGGCTTTGATACAGCTGGATACTTCACCCGTTTTTTCAAGAAACATGTCGGTGTTACCCCGCAAGAGTTCCGTAGCAGACTCTCTGTTGAGTAGCTGAAAGGAAGATACAAAGGGAAGTTCAGAATCCAAAGAGAGTCTCATATACGGTCTAAGTGCGCTTCTATATACTTGGTCTCGAGAGATCTCTTACATTCACAATAGGGGGGAACAAACGCATGAAAAAACGTGCGGGATTGCTGGCGTTATCCGTAATTATGGGTTCCAGCCTGGTCGTAAGCGCATGCAGCTCCAATAACAATAACGAATCGTCCTCTTCGAATGCGGCGAGCTCGCCAGCGGCGACGTCAACGTCTGCGGCATCGCCTGCGGCGACTGAGACAATGGATCCACTGGGTAAATACGATCCGCCGATTGATGTATCTACGGTGCGGATTTTAAGTAACACGGTCAAGTTCATAAATGGAGAAACGATCGACGACAATGTGTGGATTAAAGAATATGAGAAAGTATTGGGTATTAAGCTCAAGAATGAATGGGCAGTCACAGGAGACGAGCCGGGTGGTCAAGGCGAACAAAAGATGAACGTAACGATCGCCTCAGGCAGCCTACCGGACATTGTGCCACTTAACGCCACGCAACTGAAGCAATTGGCGGATGCAGGAAAGTTGGCGGATCTAACTGATATTTACGAAAAATATGCCTCGCCTATGACAAAGGACATCTTGACGTCATCAGGAACGACTGCGCTTGAATCCGCAACGTTCGATGGAAAGTTATTGGCGATTCCGAGCGTCAGTTCCATTTACAACGGCGTGCCTCTGCTTTGGGTCAGAACTGATTGGTTGAAAAAACTAAATTTGGAAGCACCCAAGACAATGGATGACGTCTTCTCTATCATGGATGCTTTCGTAAACCGGGATCCGGACGGCAACAACAAGAAGGACACATACGGAATTGCATTGAACAAGGATCTATATGGATTCTTCGCAGGGTTGGAGGGCTTCTTTAACAGCTATCATGCTTATCCGCGCAATGTAGGGACGGGCAACTGGGTTGAAGATGGTAATGGTAATCTTGCCTTTGGCAGCATCCAACCAGAAGTTAAGGTGGCGTTAGGCAAGCTGCAAGAGCTGTACAAGAAAGGTTATATTGATCGCGAATTCGGCGTGAAGGACTGGGCTAAGGAGAAGGAATTGATCGTTGCTGGCAAGATCGGGTTGTTCTATGGACAAATGTCGGCTCCAATCATAATGAACGATATTAAGACGAATGATCCGAACGCCGAGTGGCAGGCGTTCCCTCTCGCGTCTGTGGATGGTCAACCGGCTAAACCGGAAGTTTCGGGTATTGCACTCGGTAATCCACAATATCTTGCGGTAACGAAAAATGCCAAGAACCCAGAAGCGTTGATTAAGATGATCAATCTGTTCTTTGAAGTCAATTACGGTACGAGCTACACGCTTGATCAAGTAAAACAACTGGCGACGGGCGAAGATGGCATAGAACGCTGGATGTACTCCATCTATACGGCAGAGCCGGAGAAGAATCTGAATACGCACAGGCTAGTCAAAGAAGTCGTTGAAGGAAAGAAAGATGCATCGGTGATCACAAATGAACAGCGCGGCGCTTACGAAAGTGTCATGTTGAAGTTGAATGGTGAAGAAATGAAGCCGATTGACTGGGCGCTTGATCGCGTCTTTGCTCCGGAAAACTCCTCATTCAGCGTGATCGATCAATACGTGAACAATAACATGCTACAGCCGAATGCTTTCGCAGCGATATCGACGGATACGATGTTGAAGCGCGATGCAACGCTTCAGAAGTTGGAATTGGAGACGTTCACTAAGATTATTATGGGCGATTCTCTTGATAAATTCGATAAATTCGTTGAGAACTGGAAGAAGCTCGGCGGAGATGATATGACGAAAGAAGCCAACGAGTGGTACAAAGCCCGATAAGTCAGTTACAGCTAGAGTCTGTCCGCTCCGCGGACAGACTCTGGTTAACTGATCAGGAGAGGAAGAGCACCTATGTTGAAGCATACTAAACAGGAGTCGGCCTTACTGGATCCGAGTGCCGGCATACGTTCGAAATCGGCGAGGCTGTCACAACGGCCTCTGCATCTTATGATATTGCCGGCATTGCTGTTAATCATCATTTACAGCTATGGGCCAATATTGGGAGTCGTCATTGCTTTCCAGGACTTCAATCCTGCGCTCGGAATCTTCCATTCACCTTTTCACGGACTGGAAAATTTCCGCTACGTGTTGGATTTGCCGGGTTCGATTCAAGTCGTCAAGAACACCCTCATCATCGCGGTTATGAAGCTCATTGTAGGGTTGATTGTCCCAATTGCAGTCGCGTTGTTGTTGAACGAAGTGCGTAAAGAACTGTTTAAGCGCAGTGTACAAACGTTGATTTATTTGCCTCACTTCTTGTCCTGGATTATTCTCGGGGGCATCTTAATCGATATTTTATCCCCTTCGAACGGGATCGTTAACGATTTGCTAAAGTGGTTCGGTTTCGATCCGGTTTATTTCCTAGGAAGCAATGAATGGTTCCGTTACGTGCTTGTTATCTCTGATGTGTGGAAAGAATTCGGTTTCAACACGATCGTATATCTTGCTGCGCTGACAGGTATTAACCCGGCGCTCTACGAAGCAGCTGTAATTGATGGAGCTGGTCGATGGAAGCAAACGCTTTACGTCACTTTGCCAGGTATGGCTCCAATCATTATATTGACATCAACATTAGCTTTGGGGCAAGTGCTCAATGCTGGTTTCGATCAAGTATTCAATCTATATAGCCCGCAAGTATATGAGACCGGCGACATTATCGATACATTCGTATATCGTATCGGAATCGTCGATGCGCAATATGGTGTGGCAACCGCTGTGGGACTTTTTAAATCAGTAGTATCGTTGACTCTACTCTCGGTTTCCTACTTCCTGGCCTATCGCTTAGCCAATTACCGGATATTCTGACGGAGAGAGAGAGAGGAGACAACAACATGATAGAAAGAGATACGTTCGGTCGTAGGCTGTTTTTTGGCTCCAATTATTTATTTTTGACGATATTATCAATAATGTGTATTTTGCCGCTTGTTCATGTGCTTGCGATATCGTTTAGTTCGAGCGCTGCGGCTTCCGCCGGTATGGTCAAGTTATGGCCGGTTGACTTCACATTGTCTTCGTATGAATACGTATTGGAGAAAAAGGAGTTCTTCCGCGCCATTCTTGTGACATTGGAACGCGTGGTTATCGGCTTATCTGTCAACATGGTGTTAACGGTGTTGGTGGCCTATCCGCTGTCCAAAGAGATTCATAAATTCCGTGGTCGTACGATTTACTCTTGGGTGTTCGTATTCACCATGCTGTTCAACGGCGGACTCATTCCGCTCTATATGACAGTAAAATACACTGGCATACTCGACTCCGTATGGGCGTTGGTGCTGCCTGGAGCAGTGCCTGTGTTCAACGTCATCCTGTTGCTCAATTTCTTTCGCGGTTTGCCAAAGGAGATGGAAGAGGCTGCTTTCATGGATGGGGCCGGCCATTGGACAACTTTGTGGAAAATATATGTTCCGATGTCATTGCCCGCTTTGGCGACGATTACGTTGTTTGCGACTGTAGGGCATTGGAATTCTTGGTTTGACGGTCTCATTTTCATGAACTCACCGGATCACTATCCGCTGCAGAGCTATCTGCAGACCATCGTTATTGTGAAGAACTTTACGATCAGTAACCTCGACAACCTAAAAATGTTGGCGGAAATCGATGAGCGTACGTTCAAAGCGGCGCAAATCTTTCTCGGAGCGCTTCCGATCCTAATGGTATATCCGTTCCTGCAAAGGTTCTTCATGAAAGGGATTGTGCTGGGTAGTGTGAAGGAGTAAGGGATCCCCTTCTGGATACGGAGGGGGATTGTTTGTATCAATAAGGAAGAAGAAAACACCATTTTCTTACTTTATATATCTTGAGAAGGTGAGTCATTTGATGAAATATAGTTCGATACGTCCAGGTCAAATGTGGCTGGACACCGAGGGGAAACCGATTCAGGCGCATGGGGGCTCAATCATAACCGTCGGTGATACTTTTTATTGGTTCGGAGAGAACAAGGAGAAGACGAAGCCTGGAAGCGGAATCTGGCACTGGGGAGTCCGGTGCTATGCATCTAAAGATATGTACAATTGGGAGGACAAAGGCCTTATTATCCCCCCAAACTTGGAGGACGAGTCTTCGCCTCTGCATCCTACTCAGTATATGGATAGGCCACACATAATTTTCAATCAAAAGACCCGCAAGTTCGTCTGCTGGTTGAAAATCATGAAAAAGGCCGGAACGCAGGAGTCGACGGTGTTGACCGCAGATCATATTCTGGGACCTTATACAATGGAGAGAAGAGATCTTCGTCCATTGAATATGAGCGCCGGCGACTTCGACTTGATCATCAGTCCAGATGGCAAAGCCTACTATTACTTCGAGAGAGTGCATAGTGAATTGATCTGTGCAGACCTAACGGCGGATTACACCGACGTCACGGGCTATTATTCGACGCACTTTCCGAAGATTCAGCCTCCCTATGTACGTGAGGCACCGGCTTATTTCTATCGGAAAGGGCTGCATTATCTGTTTACGTCCGGCACGACGGGGTATCATCCAAACCCTTCCGAGGTCGCCTGCGCGAAGACGTTCCACGGCTCGTGGAATATTTTGGGCAATCCACATGCGCAGGACACTTCTTGTACGTCGTACAATTCGCAAATTACGTCAGTTTTCAAACATCCTTTTAAGAAGGATCTATATATCGCCTTGGCTGACCGGTGGATCCCGAATCTTCCAGAGTTGGGGGGCGAAGCGTTCGGTAACGGAGATAAATACCGTAAGACGGCAGAGCAGTTCCGGGCAATCTTCGATCCGGAGACCGATTATGTTCCTACCGAGGACCACCACGACGATCTTGCCGTCGATACATCAGTCTCCACTTACGTATGGCTTCCCGTTCGGTTCGATGGAGAGATGGCGTACCTGGATTGGCATGACGAATGGAAATTGGAGGATTACGAATGATAGACGCCAAATACCTGAATCCCTCGCTACCAGCTATTGATCGTGCGGAAGATTTGCTTAGTCGAATGAGCCTGGAAGAGAAAATGAGCCAAATCGTCGGTTTTTTGCCGGGGAAAGACCCAATCGAGCAGCTTGAGAAGGATTATCCGCATGGAGCCGGTGAAGTGTCCATGCTGTTTGTCGGTCAGCTTCGCGATCGTGAAGAGGTTGCCAATCAAGTGACCCAAGTTCAACAGAAGATCATGGATCTTAGCGGTCATCGCATCCCGGCGATCTTTCACATTGAGACGTTGACAGGTGGTCTTATGCCGGATGCGACTGTATTCCCTTCCGGTATCGGTCAAGCGTCGACGTGGAATCCGAGCTTGCAGCATAAGTTGGCGAGTGTAATCCGTAGTCAGGTACGTGCCGTCGGTGCTACCCATGCTTTCGCTCCGGTTCTAGACATTTCACGAGATTCTCGCTTTGGTCGCCAGGGGGAAACATATGGGGAGGACCCTACCCTGGCAGCCGCGATGGGGGCGGCATATGTATTAGGGCTTCAGAACAGCGGGAATCTCAAAGAAGGGGCATTGGCTTGTGCCAAACATTTTCTAGGCTATCATGCGACACAAGGCGGTATCCATGCGGCTTCGACACCGATTCCGCCGAGAGCACTTCGTGAGGTATACGCCAAACCATTTCAGGCAGCGATCACAAAAGCGGGCTTGAAGTCCGTCATGAATACCTACAGTTCGATCGATGGGGAAGCGGTTGCGGGTTCCAGAGCAATTATGACCGATTTCCTTCGCAAAGAGTTGGGATTCGACGGCGTGACCGTGTCGGATTACACGTCGATTTTGGAGTTGCATACAAGATTAAAGCTTTGCGAGAGCGAGACGGATGCCGGTGAGCAAGCGTTACTGGCCGGAATGGACATAGAACTGCCAGCCAAAGCATGCTATAACGATGAGCTTATGAAGCGGATCCGGGACGGCAAAATTGATATGGATGCACTGGATAACGCCGTTCGCCGAGTGCTCATTGCCAAATTCAAATTAGGCCTGTTCGAACAGCCATTTCCGATGGGCAAATACGAAAGGGAAATGATCTTCGTCGATCCCCTCAACAAGCGGGTTGGGGGGGAAGTGGCAAGGCAGTCTCTCGTATTGCTGAAGAATAACGGAGTGCTCCCCTTAAAGCACACTAGGCAGAAAATTGCAGTAATCGGGCATCATGCATCCTCCGTACGATCGTTATTCGGTGGTTACACCTTCGCTACGTTGGCAGAAAACATGTTGGGCATGGGAAATACGATGGCTGGCGTCGATTTCGAGAAAATTTCTAATCTAAGCGTAGAGGAATTTGGTACTCTGCGGGACAGTTATGCTTACCCGGGGAGTCTCGTTCAGATTGAGCCTGCCAAAGTCGAAGAGATCGTCCGGAGTTACTATCCGGGTACTCGTAGTTTATTCGAACAGTTGTCTCTTGCATGTCCGGAGGCCGAGTTCGCGCACGCCTACGGGTATGCCTATGCAGGTAACGATACGTCCAAACATGAAGAAGCTCTTGTGGCGGCTGCGGAAGCCGACTTGGTGATTCTTACGCTAGGGGGCAAGCATGGATGGGGCATGACATGTACGACAGGGGAAGGTATCGACGCAACAGACATTGGGCTGCCCGAGTGTCAGGAGAGCTTCATTCGGAAGTTGGCTGTACTCGGCAAACCGACGGTCGCAATTCATTTCGACGGAAGGCCGATTTCAAGCGATGCGGCTGACCTCCATGCTGACGCGATCCTGGAGGCCTGGAATCCGGGGCAATATGGTGCAGAAGCAATTGCTGGCGTGCTGTTCGGGGATACAAATCCAGCCGGACGATTACCGGTATCGGTTGCCTACAATGCAGGACAGATTCCGATTTATTATAACCATGACAACGGTTCGAGCTATCACGTCGGTACAGCTAACGAGTTTACAAGCTACGTGGATTGTCCCCGCGAGCCGAGATATTATTTCGGGCATGGGCTGTCTTACACCACGTTCGCTTATTCGAACCTGCAGATCGAACAGAAATCTTATGCCCCGCATGAGCCACTTCGCGTATCGGTTGACGTGGAGAATACCGGAGACTTATATGGGGAGGAAGTCGTGCAGCTTTACGTCCGAGATCCATATGCGAGCATGGTCCGCCCAGTGCTGGAGCTGGCCGGCTTTGCCCGGATTCCCTTAGCGCCTAAAGAGAAGAAGACGGCCAAATTCAAGATGGAAATGAGCCAGTTCGCCTTTCTGGATGCGAATATGCGGTGGAAAATCGAGTCCGGAAATATGGATGTATGGGTTGGTTCATCTTCGCGAGATATTCGAGTCACAGGATCTTTCCATATCTCCGAAGACTTGTTTATCGATGGCAAAACGAGGGGATTCTTTGCGGATGTGACGATAAGCAAATAAGTACGATGGGGAACTAGGGATAATTCAGGCTATAGGCATGCACAAATTGATTTTGCATTGCTACTAATGAAACGAACTAGGGAGGAATAGAAGTGGCATTATCTTTTCAGGTACCAGAACGTAAACGGGTGCGGCTTCTTATAAACTCCGACGTCAAGAACGAGGCGGATGACCAATATGCGATTGTTCATGCACTGCTCACCCCAATGTTCATTAACAAAGGGATCATTGCCGCGCATTTCGGAACTTGGCGGACAACGGAGTCAATGGAAGAGAGCTATGCCGAAGCAAAATATGTATTGAGTCTAATAGGGGATGTAGGCAACGTACCAGTCTATAAAGGAGCTCCAAGGGCATTGCCGGACGAAAAAACGCCTGTTGTCTCAGAAGGTGCAGAGGCTATTATTCGAGAAGCGCTGTCCGATGATCCGCAACGTCTATTTATCGTTTTCCTAGGACCTTTAACTGATCTGGCATCCGCCTATCTGATGGAACCGCGGATCGAGGAGAAGCTGACTGTCATTTGGATTGGAGGTGGTCCGTATCCGAATGGGAATTGGGAGTTCAATTTGAATAACGACATCCACGCAGCTAATGTGGTGTTTAAATCACGGATTCCTTTATGGCAAGTTCCTCAAAATGTTTACGCAAGCGTTCGAGTAAGCCTGGCAGAACTAGAGAGAAGAGTTAAGCCGCACGGCGAGATTGGAAAGTATTTGTTCGAGCAATTGGTTCGCTTTAATGACGAGAACGCGGACGGTTGGCCGCGGGGAGAGTCATGGAGTCTAGGTGACTCCCCGATAGTCAGTCTGATTCTGGATGATCAGGCATTCGATTACGATATGAGACCGGCTCCGCGAATCACGGACGACATGCGCTATATTCATTACCAGGACGAGCGGAAGATTCGAGTATACCGCCAGGTCGACACAAGATTTCTTCTGGAAGATATGTACGCCAAACTTGAACTGTTCGCAATTAGCCAGGAGACTCGGTGATAGCGAGAGGGGACAAAACTCATGAAATATTCAAAACAGGTCGAACAATGGGATATTTTCGAGATCGAGCTGCAGTTCTCTAATTTAGGGGGAAACCCCTTTCGTGATATATGGTTGCAAGCTACCTTCAAAATTGGAGATGAATTTAAGCGCGTAAATGGTTTTTATGACGGTGGAACCACATGGCGAATCCGATTCATGCCGGAAACAACAGGCAACTACCGGTTTCAAATCCATTCCAACGTGGACAGGTTTAATGGACTTGAAGGCCATTTCACTTCCACAATGCCTTCGGAGGGAAATCACGGTCCTGTTCAGGTAAACGGAGTACACTTCAACTATGCGGACGGAACGCCTTTCTTCGTCATGGGAACAACCGCTTACGCATGGACCTACCGTCCGGAAGAAGTTAGACTGCGAACGCTCGAATCGTTTGCCAAGTACGGGTTCAACAAAATTAGGATGCTTGTTTTTCCGAAGTATTATCGCGGGCTGCTCATGGATGTAAATGTAGACTATGATCCTCCGGTTTTCCCCTTTGCCGGCAAACCGAACGAATTCGATTTTCAGACACTCGTACCCGAGTATTTCCGTAACTTTGAGGAGCGGGTTATGGATTTGATGAGACTGGGAATTGAAGCAGATGTCATCTTATTTCACCCGTATGATACTTGGGGGATCGATTCAGGTATGCGGCAAGCTGACGATCTCTTCTATGTCAACTACCTCATTTCCAGGCTCGCGGCTTATCGAAATGTATGGTGGTCGTTAGCCAATGAGTACGATATCTCTAGCACGCCCGAGGGTATGTTTTGCTCGAGGACGGATCGTAAAGATTGGGATCTCATCGGCACGACTATCAAATCCAACGACCCTCACGGACATCCTATCTCCGTCCATAATCTGCCGATGCGACACATCTATCCGGACCGAGACTGGCTGAGCCACGTATCGATTCAACATCCTGATACCTATACGCTCCTCTCGGAGTTAAAGCATCACTATAAGAAACCGATCGTGAACGACGAGTATCAATATGAAGGCAATATCAAGGACGAGTGGGGGAACAGCGACGGAGCAACGACTCTATTTCGCCACTGGCTGTCCGCGATGGCTGGATGCTATGCATCGCATGGCGAAGTGTTCAAGGTTGACGGCAATGAGACCGATCTATTTTGGTCTTATGGAGGAACGTTGATCGGGGATAGTGCTCCAAGACTCAAATTCATGAAAGAGATCCTCGAATCTTGTGCCTATCAAGACATGAATAGAGATTGGGCAAATACGGATGGTCACCATTATTTCGCTTTGAACAGGGGAATAGATGAATACCTGTTCTTTTGCCGATATGACCTGCCAGGCAAAGGGTTCTGGTTCGGTTCTTATGATGGGAGCCGCCCGGAATACGATGTTATCGTTTATGATGCATGGAACTGCATCGAGAAAGATAGGTTGACGGTCAAGGAAATTGAAGCAAATCACCTTTTACCTATTAAAGCCTGGACGGTCTATCGGCTCAAGCGAAAAAAGATGCAAATGTAGGAGAAAGGGGCTAGAGACCAAATGTCATCTATAGTTGGGCAATACGTCAACCCGGTGATACCGGGTTTTTATCCAGATCCGAGCATATGCAGAGTAGGCACCGACTATTATTTGGTCACCAGTTCCTTTCAATACTTTCCTGGGGTACCGATCTTCCATAGTCGGGATCTTGTTCATTGGGAACAGATTGGTCATTGTCTGAATCGAGAGAGTCAATTGGATCTGGAGAGATGTAGAAGCTCGATGGGAATTTACGCGCCAACTCTTCGATTCCATCAGGGCCGGTTCTTTATGGTCACGACAAACATGAACAGCCGACGCAATTTTTACGTATGGTCGGAAACGCCGGACGGGCCTTGGTCCGACCCGATTTGGTTGGATTGGTCGGGTATAGATCCTTCATTATTCTTCGATGATGATGGGCGAGTGTATCTATCAGGTACGAATGAACTTGGAACGAACGAACCGCATGGTATTTACCAAGCGGAGATTAATATCGAAACGGGACAACTTCTGACCGAACGTCGCTTGATCTGGAATGGAACAGGCGGCCAAGCGCCGGAGGGGCCGCATATGTACCGAGTTCATGGGAAGTATTACCTCATGATTGCGGAAGGTGGAACCGAATACGGGCATATGGTCACCATTGCACGTGCAGACTCGCCTTACGGACCATTCGAAAGCAACCCCGGTAATCCGATACTTAGCCACCGGAGCACGAACCATCCGATTCAAGCTACTGGACACGCAGATCTCGTACAACTAGAAGACGGTAGCTGGTGGGCAGTATTCTTAGGCATTCGCCCGGTGTCGGTTCCCTTTGTCGGGCGACATCATCACCTGGGCAGGGAAACTTTTCTTGCTCCGGTTACTTGGTCCGCAGAAGGATGGCCCGTTATTGGAGATGGGGGTAAGGTAACGGAAAAGTTGCCTGTCGGGGCTGAAGCATCTCTGATCGATAAAAATGAGTTCGAAGGCAATCAGCTTCAGCTTTGTTGGAACTTCTTGAGGAATCCGCAGGCAGGAGAATGGTCCCTTGAAGAACGACCGGGCTGGCTCACCCTTCACGGTTCAGCGACTACCTTAAATGATATTGGCTCTCCTGCTTTCGTCGGGAGGCGGCAGCAGCATTTCAATTGTTCCGTTTCAACGTTGCTCAGCTTCAATCCGGTTCGGGAAGGTGAAGAAGCCGGACTGACCGTGTACATGAATGAACGATTCCATTATGAGATCGCGCTAACCTACAATTCAGATACAGGCCGCAAAGTAATTTTACGGCGTCGGATCGGTTCCTTATGGAAAGTCGAGTTCGAAGCAGCGGTGGAAGACTCGGATGTTATTCTCGGATTGGAAGCCGATCCGTCAACGTATTCCTTTTTCTATGCCGAACCAAACGGGGAGCGTATGCCCTTTGGCACTGCTGAATGTTCATTGCTATCCACCGAAGTAGCCGGCGGCTTCACGGGCGTGTATATCGGCCTCTATGCAACGGGAAATGGTCGTCACTGCACAGTTCCAGCATACTTTGACTGGTTCGATTATAAGTCGCATTGACCTTAAGGAGCGATTTGAATGACCCATTTTACAGTGTACAACCTTCGGGTAAATTACAGAAAGACTTCACTCGGAATAGATGATTATCATCCCCGTCTTAGTTGGCAGATCAGCTCAGATACAAGGGGGTTCGCTCAATCCGCATATCAAGTCCAAGTTGCCTATGATGCCGGGTTCGTTTCTGCGATCGTATGGGACTCCGGGAAAGTCGAGTCGGATCGAAATACTCATATTTAATATCAAGGACCTGACCTGCAATCGCACACGCGGTATTATTTTAGGGTCCGCGGTTGGGACAACCAACCGGAAGTTTTCGCTGCTCGGACGATCTGGTTAATCAACTACAGCACAATATTATATGGGGTCAGAAAGGGAACTTCCTCGATATTCCAACGGACTGCCCGCAACGAGATGAACGATTGGGCTGGACCGGAGATGCGCAGGTCTTTATTCGTACCGCGGCTTATAACATGAATGTTGTTCCCTTTTTTGAGAAGTGGCTAAAGGACTAGCGGCCGACCAAGAAGCAGACGGCAGAGTGCCGCACGTCATTCCCGATATCCCGGTGTCAGGCTACGGTTCCTCTGCATGGGGCGATGCGGCCGTTATTTGTCCGTGGACGATTTATCAGTGCTATGGTGATATCCGTATTCTAGAAACCCAATATCCGAGCATGAAAGCTTGGGTCGAGTACATTCGTAAGCAAGGAGATAACGAATATTTATGGAACACCGGGTTCCACTTCGGCGACTGGCTTGGGCTGGATGCGAAAGAGAACAGTTACACAGGCGCGACGCCTAAAGACTTGATCGCCACAGCTTTTTACGCTTACTCGACCGAGCTGTTATCGAAAACGGCTGAAGTGCTCGGTAAAACCGATGATGCAAGAGAGTATATCGAATTGCATGCTAAGATCGTGTCGGCTTTCCGGACGGAATTCGTTACTCCGAACGGTCGAGTCGCTTCTCCGACCCAGACCGCTTACCTGCTGGCTTTGATGTTCGACTTGCTGGATGAAAAGGATCGGTCGCGGACAGCTCGAATGCTGGCGGAGCACATCGAAGAGAACGGAACGCACCTGACGACGGGATTCGTGGGCACGCCGTACCTGAACCTAGTGCTTTCGCGATTCGGCTACACGGACCTGGCCTACCGACTGCTGCTTCAGAAGGAGTATCCGTCCTCGCTGTTCTCCGTCGTTCAAGGCGCAACGACCATTTGGGAGCACTGGGACGGCATCAAACAGGACGGAACGTTCTGGAGCGATGCCATGAACTCTTATAATCATTACGCCTACGGCGCGATCGGCGACTGGCTGTATCGGGTCGTCGGCGGAATCGACTTATTAGAGCCAGGGTACAAAAAAATACGGATTGAGCCGCAAATCGGCGAACACCTTTCATGGGCTGAGGCATCATACAACTCGGTCCACGGCAACATAACTGTTTCCTGGAAAAAACACCAGGAGGGAAGTGTTGAGATGGCTGTAACGATCCCTGCAAATACGACAGCTGTAATACATGTTCCGGCAAGTAATTGTGACGAGATTATGGATAATGGAAAGCAAATTTATCAAATCAAAGATTTGAGCCATATCGAACAAACCGACAATGGACATGCCCTGCATGTCTGTTCAGGAAGTTATCGGTTTACGTTCCCATATCGAAAAGGCGAGTTCAGCGGAGTGACGAATTTCTAGTAAAAACCGTGAGGAGGATGCATGTGATCTACGATAAGTACAGCTACACGGTTCCGAACCCTAAAATGATTCGGATGATTATGGACACGGATGCCAAAAACGAAGCGGACGATCAGTATGCGATCGTTCATGCTCTTCTTAGTCCGAAATTCGATAATAGAGGGATTATTGCGGCCCATTTCGGCGAGTGGAGATCGAGCACGAGCATGGAAGACAGCTACGAAGAGATCATTAAGCTATTCGGTCTCATGAAGATCGACAGTAACAATCTCGTATTTAAAGGAGCCCCGCGGGCACTTCCGGATGAATCGACGCCTGTTCCCTCCGCCGGAGCGGAGTTCATCATTAGAGAAGCGATGGCCGAAGATCCGCGACCCTTATTCGTTACGATCTTAGGTCCACTTACGGATATGGCTTCCGCTTTGTTGATAGAACCTCGAATCGCTGATCGATTGACCGTGATCTGGATTGGCGGAGGCGCGTATCCGCAGGGAGATCCGGAATATAACGCGTGGAACGATATCCATGCGGCTAATGTCGTATTCAAGTCTAAAATCCCCGTGTGGCAGGTGCCCAAAAATGTCTATCAGCGCGTCATGGTCTCCCATTAATGCTCCATTCATCCAAGAGTTACCTTCAATATCTGCGTGATATCCTGCGACTTCACGTGTGGCCACGTCAAATGTTCAATCAAAATAAAGTATTAGACTGCTGGGTGTTTCAGCATTTACTCTCGAAAAACAGACATCATGAGCGTACCCCGTAATTATTTCAATTACGGGGTATTTTTGTTTTTTGGAGCTGATACAGGTGAACCTAGGGGAAAGGTTAGATATATTCGATAGTCGAATGACTTGAACCAGAAAGAATTTGCTGTCCGCATTGGCGTATTACAAGGAACTCTCAGTGATATTGAGCGCGGCGTATGCCTTCCTTCTTGGGAAACGATTATTGCTCTAAGAGGCAGATTCAACTGCGATCTAATTGGCTTTTAGCGAAATGCCGTCTTAAACTCTCCATCTATCCAAGCCTCTTTAACGAATGACGAGTTTGTTAGATAGTATTCGATCTCTCCCTGCTAGAGAAAAAAATGAAATAATTGAAATCATACAAATAAAGCATAAGAAAGATCAATATCTGAAACGCAGAGTACGCTGGGCTGCGGAACAACTAGTCGGTGAATGGCCGCTTAGAGTCCCATTGTGAACGTATGTGGAACAAGTAAAAAAGTCTTGTACGAATGTTAATATGGTACCGCTAGAATAATCCTGATGATGCTTAATTAGATCATCAGGATATTTTGTTTGTAGAGGGATTGTAGTCCATTGCTCGGGGAGCAAATTCACGAAGTCAAAAAGAAAACTGAATATTACTGGTATTATTGTGCCATGCCGACGCACAAATTGGTTTGTTCCATTCATAGTCCGAACGATCATTTGATGGCCGACTGAAAATGATGTGGTTATGCAACTGGAGCTAAGCTGACGAGAGAGAATAATTCAATGAAATATCCGGTGACGGCCTTCGAACCCATCAGCTTCGCAGTATGAACGAAATCATGCCGAGTGGATCGAAAAGACAGCCAAAATCGTTTTTTCCACAACGCTGGAGAAAGTCGAATGGAGCAATTCCAGACTGGTGAAAGAAGATGTCGCGGAAGAGATCAAGAAACTCAAACAGCAGCCAGGCGAGGATATGGTCATCCTGGGCAGTCCCAGGTTCGCACACTACCTTATGCAGCTTGATTTAATAGATGAATATAAAATTACGGTATCTCCCGTCCTGATCGGCAGCGGGTTGCCGGTATTCCAAGGTGTCAAGGAGAAGATCAATCTTAAGCTTATCGAAAACAAGACATTTGATTCTGGAGCCATAGGCCTCGTTTACGAGACGGTTAGATGACCCAGTCTCCTAAGTAGATTACGATAAACGGGGAACGATAGTTTAATAACAAGAGGCAGTCTAGGACTTTATTTTCCAAGTCTTAAGATTGCCTTTCGTTATTGTGAATAGACTTATCAGTGGGATTATACGAATCATGAGTCCGTAGCGCATCGAGATCAGATTGTAGGATGGAGGTAACCATGGTAAAATTTCTCCAAGAGCCGACACCGTTCGAGTTTACTGGGGAGTATGGTTATGAGATCGGAATCTACTAAATTTTCAATGAAATTCATGACCATTATTTTAGCCATATCGATTTGCACCGCACTCGTTTTCATCATTTACTTTCAGGATGCGAACAAATCCAAAGATGATATCAGCATGGAAATTCTACAAGACCATTCGGGAAACATGACTTTGTCCGATGTTAAAGCCAGCGATCAATTCGTAGCTTTGCCCGGCAACAATTCCAAGGTTGGCTATTCTTCGGTCCGATTATGGTTCAAAATAAAAGTAAACCGGTATAACGCGGATGAAATCAATTACCTTACAATAAACAACCCTCTTTTTGAAGATGCAACGATTTACCTCCCGACAAACAACGATTACGTAACCGAGCATTTCGGATACGCGTATAAGAGCAATTCCGATGAGATCGGCTTTGTACACCCCGCATTCAAAATCCCGCCTCTGTTTGATCATAATCAGTACATATACATGACAAGCAAATCGTTATACGGACAGAACTTTATTGTCCAATTCGTCAATGACGATCAATTTAGGAAGACAAGCATGCTAAATGTCTGGGTAGGAGGCATCTTATTCGGCGTTTTGGCGGCATTGTTTTTTTATAATCTGATCATGGGCTTAGCCATAAAAAACAAAACTTTCATCAAATACTGCTTTTTTATTCTAACTACCTTTTTGTGGAACGCGGCAACGACGGGACTCTTAAACATCACGGGGTTCAAGTATGCCTATTGGCTTGCGGAATATTCCGCGGGCATCGGCATTCTCATGTCGCTTGCTATCGTTATTTTTATGAGAGCGATTTTTCACACCCGAACGAGGTTCCCCAAGATCGATTTTTGTTTAAAGTTGCTCCTTGTTTACTTCCCTATCAATTTATTGCTGTTTCTTTTCGTCAGTAAAGAGCTGGGAGGATTTGGTGCGGGTGCATCTTCTGTGGTGTATGTATTGTATTTTATTATTATGTATACAGGAATAAGGAATAAAACCATTCGTTCGCAGCAGCTTATAACGGCGTGGCTCTTGTTTATTTTGTCGATAATCTTGTTCGATTTGATGGTTTTCGGACTGCTGCCTCAAAGCTACATTATGATTTATTACTTATTTTTCATTTCTTGTGTCTCTGCTACCGCTTTCGCCCTGTCCCTCGCAGAAATCATAAATGAGTTAAATGAAGAGAAGCGACGCAATCAAATCTTATTCGAGAATTCCGAAATTCAATCCAGGCAGTTTGAGCTTGCTTTCATACGGGCGCAAATGGATCCGCATTTTGTTCACAACACCTTGAACGTGATAGAAGGGGTTATTGCGGAAGACAAAGAAAAAGCGGGAAACTTGGTCAACGATTTATCCCATTACCTCAGAAATATATTCGATTACGGCAATTCGGAAAGATATATTTCTATCCATGAGGAATTGGATGCGGTCAAGTTTTATGTTCGCATTGAGCAAGCCCGGTTCCCGAACAAAATCGTCGTCGACTATGATATTGATCCGGGCATTCCCTTGAAGGTGCCGCGCTTGATTATTCAACCCTTGGTAGAAAATGCGATTAAACACGGGATACGTAAAAGGAAAATTGCTGGAACAGTCACGATCAGGGCTAAGGAGTTTGAACACGGCTACTTGGTAGCGGTAGAAGACGACGGCGTCGGCATTGAAGACGCGGACAAATATAAACTGCTAGAATTTTCGTCCAACAAGGGCATTGGGCTTGCCAACATAAACGCGCGGCTTAAGGCGGAGTATGGAACGCAGCTTCAAATCGTTAGCGAGAAGGGTAAAGGAACTTCGGTTCGTTTTGACGTATCCATTAAGGAGCAGCCATGAAAGTGATTATTGTAGACGACGAATATTATGCGCTGAGGAACTTGAAAAGCAAGTTGGAGAAAATCGCGGATATCGAAGTCGTTGCGATGTATGAAGATCCTGCAACAGCCTTGGAAGAAATAAGCAGCATACAGCCCGACCTTGCTTTACTGGATATCGAAATGCCGGAGATCGATGGCATAACCCTGCTCGGGATGATGTTCAAAAAGAGACCGGAAATGGATTTTGTGTTCACAAGCGCTCACCATGCCTATGTGTCGGACACTCTTGAAACTAAAGCGTTGGATTTTCTCGTTAAGCCGGTGAAGTACGAACAGCTTTATGTCACATTGGAAAAAATCAAAAAGATCAGAAGCAAAAGCGGCATGGGACACAAAATCGAGATGAAGTGTTTTGGCGATTTTGCCGTATTTATCGACGGGAAATTGATCGACGACAATTGGCGAACCAAAAAAACGGAAGAGCTTCTCGCCTATTTGTTAGGCATGAATGGCAAGTACGTGTCCAGAGAACGGATCATTAATGACTTGTGGCCCGATTTGGAGACGAATAAAGGTTATGCAAACTTATACACGACGCAATATAACTTAAAGAAGCGATTCGAATCTTTGGGAATCCATCATTTGATCAAGAGCAGACTCGGGAACATTTGGCTCAACATCGAAGATATCAAAGTGGATTTGTTGGAGTTCGATCGCTTGAGTAAAAGTTATTATGAAGATAAGAGTAAAATAGAAATCCTCGAGCAAATGGTGGAGCTGTACAAAGGTATGTTATTTGAAAACAAGCTTTATTCATGGACGTTGAGCATACAGCAACCGTACGATGTAACGTTCGACAATGCCTTGAACATTCTGATTCAGTTTCATAGGGAACGCGGCGATGAGAAAAAAGCCAAGTACTATGAAATGAAAAAGATGCTCTGAACCGATAGCGTCCGTAAATAAAATCGCCCGCATGCTGCGACCAGCTGCGGGCGATTTTATTGTTACGTGCTTGATTTTCTATGAACTTACTGGATAACAAAGGTATACGTCTTCTGAGTACCGTCCTGTGCGGTTACGACTAACCGATCGGTGCTTTGCAGATTATGTCCGTGTGAAATCTCTGCATTGTCCTGACGATAAGATTTATAGCTTCCATTCGGAGGTCCGGCGACAGCATTAGTAAAGATGCCCATGTAATACGTAAACTGAGGAACGGTAATCGTCCCTGCGACCGGATCAATTTGATAGTTGGCCGATGTCGAGGTCAAGGTTACGTCGTTGTACAGAATCGCATAATCCGCAGTAGTTGAATTCTGAGCGGTAATACGTACGATCATACTCGAAGTGATATCGGTCGTCAGATCGGTTACAGGTGTCAAGGCTTGATCCAGCACTGTGGCTGTAGCGTTCGGGGATACCGTTAACCCGCTCAACAACTGACCTACGTTCAGAGTACTCGGAGCCGAAAGGCTGTTACTGCTCACATTCCCGTTCACATTGGACAGAACCGCCTTGGCGTCGCTAAGTACCGGTGCCGATTGTACGACAAAGGTATACGTCTTCCGAGTACCGTCCTGTGCGGTTACGACCAACCGATCGGTGCTTTGCAGATGATGTCCATGCGAAAGCTCTGTGTTGTCCTGACGATAAGTTTTATAGCTTCCATTCGGCGGTCCGGAGACAGCGGCAGTAAAGATGCCAAGGTAGTAAGTATTCATAGGCACGGTAATTGTCCCTGCGACCGGATCGATTTGATAGCTAGGCGATGATGAGGTCAAAGTTACGTCGTTGTACAAAATCGCATAATCCGCAGTAGACAAGTTTTGAGCGGTAACGCGTACGATCATACTTGAAGCGATAGTGGCCACCTGATCGGTTACAGGTGTTAAGGCTTGATCCAACACTTGCGCGGTAGCATGTGCCGACAGTGTCAGCCCGCTCAACAACTGACCTACTTTAAGGGAGCTCGGGGCCGAAACGTTATTCCCGCTCACATCCCCGTTCGTATTGGACAGAACCGACTTGGCGTTGCTGAGCGCCGGCACCGATGGAGTTGACGATGGCGGTGGCGGACAATTCCATTGTGCGGAATAAGTTACATCTTGGGCCGGCATTGTGCTTGCCGGAGCGGGCGACCAACCAGTGAAAGTACAGGCTGACTTCGTTACGGTTGGAGCCTGTATGGCAGCACCATACTGAACTTGAGCTGCGATGCCGCCTGTACCCCCGGTTGCATTGAACGTCAAATTGTAGCTGTTGCGCTTGTAGTAACGCACGATAGTAAGGCTTCCATCGGCTGCTATCGTACTCGATGCCAATACTTTGCCGTTGCTATCGTAGGCAGTGCTATGATCATAGGTAAAGCCCGGATAACTATGGGGCGTTGGCGCCGCAAGCGCGCCGGTTGTCCCTTGAAAGCTTCCCATGTCGGCTTCAACGTAAAGCGAAGTGCTTCCGACACCTTGCTGTCTGTTAGAAACACGGTAAGGCGTATCGGTACGTACCTTCCAAGTCGCTGTATACGTGGTGTCGATTGACGGCATTTTGTCCGGAATGGCCTGAGACCAGCCGGCAAAGGTATAGCCGGGTTTGGTGAAAACCGGCACTGCACCTTCGGGTATCTTCGATGAGCGGCTGGCCGAATAAGCGATCGGGGTTTCACCCTGATCCGCATAGAAAGTCATTTTGTGCTTGGTAGGCAGGTATTCGTAGCTCAGTTTCGTTAGACCTGTTCCCAATATGGTAATAGTTCGTGTTGGCGGAGTATCATAGCCTTCGATTGAGATCGGTACCGGCGAAACGGAAGCGCCTGCCGTGCCGGAAAAGGTATCTTTTTTCTTGGTGGTGCGATTCCCTGTATCGGGATCTACCGTAATGTAATCGACCAAGTAGGGTATTTTTGTATGCGGTGCCCATTGCGCATATAGCGTTATATTTGCTGCTGGCATTTTGTCGGGAATGGTGTAAGGTTCCTTTCCTTCAGGGTCCAAAGCCCATCCCTTGAATGTAAATCCAGTTACTATAGGCGCTCTTGTTAATCTCTTTTCTTTTGTGGTTGACGCATTGACCTGCAGTACAACCTGTCCGAAATTGTACAACTGAACTTCGTCTGATATTGGAGCATTAGGATTCAAGGTAATCGTGCTGAATCCACTCTTGTGCCAGGTCAAATTAATCGTGCGCGAGTAGGGAAGGGAATTTAAACCCGTTGTTGAGCCTTTCCATGTTACGGTCATCTTGCCGGTGAGTTTTTCATCCGTGGCTGTCGGTGTTACGCTTACACGTAATGTCTTCGGATCGTAAGTAAACTTATTGTTATCGAAAGTGATCGTGTAATTTTGTGGATGATCCTTACCTGTAATGATTTCGCCCGTTACCAGATTCAAATCGTTCAGCTTTAAGGCGTCCTGGATCGATGGGAAAGCTTTCGTCTCCAAGGCGACGAAGGAAGGCGCTTCTTCTTGTTCATAGGCGAAACCGATGAAATGACCATTCGGCGTACCGGCTCTATAGAGCGGCCAGTACTCACTAAAAATGCGATCGGAATACGAGTATGACCCTCCGAAGATCTGCGCCCCCCACTCGGCCTCCGCATACATGCCGATCTCCAGAAACAGCGCGCCTAACGTTTTTGTCGATGCCGAGGATGACTTTTCGTAATAGAAATACCCGTAGAGCTGGAGGTATGCGCCGCCCTCTGCCGTGATTCCGATACTGTTCAAATCGATATGAAACAAACCGGCCGCCAGATCGAGACGAATACCTGCCTTCAGCCCCAACGTTCCCATCACATAGAAATAGAAATTATAGGTGCCGTCGCCCGGCAAATCCACCGTACCGAAAGAAGGCGAGCCTTCGCTGAGTTTAAAGCTGGCCGTATACCTCTTCGCGGATTCATAGCTGAAGCCGATCCCCAAGGCAATATTCGGATTCATGCTGATGACGAAATTCCCTTGAAAGTTAATATGAAGAAGGCCCAATAACAGGCGTTGGTCGTATTCGAAGATTTCTTGCTCTACGAGGTCAACCCAATCCGTCTCGTTTTCCAGCATGGCTTGATAGCTTTCCACCAACGTATTGGCGGTTACCTTAGCCGGAGCGGAAGGAGTCTGCTCTAGAACCGCTTTCAACTGCGCCTTGATGTCTACTTTATTTTTGGCAGTAGCCCAAATATTGTTCAAGCGATCAAGCGGAGTATTCGTTGCCACTGTGCCGATCTGCGCAGAGGCGTCAATGCTCGTAAACGTGAAGGCGTCCAGGTTGGCGCTGGCTTGATAGTCCTTCGGATACGGGAGATCGAACAGTCCCAGATCGATATATCCCCAAACCGTATGGCCGTCCACACCTATACTCAAAGAGATTTCTTCCGTAAATGTAGCGCTCATATGGATAAGAATATCGTTGTCCGCGCCTGTCGAAACTTGAATATCGCTTGAAACGTTGAGATTCAGACGTAAGCCGCTCTTTCCTTTGAAGTGGGATAACGTCGTGCCTATGTCTGCTGAAACTTTCAAGTTGTGCACGGTGACGTCGACATTCTCTTCTGCCGGTTGCTCAGAGAGTATGCGGACTTCCTGATCTTTGTTTTGTTTTGAGGGCTGTGATGCGTTAGATGCGATGAATGTTTTGAAGATATCGGTTTGCAAAGCCGCAGTAGACAAATCGTTCGCAGCCTCATCCACAAATCCGCTGGCGAGCGCTTGTTGTTTGATTTGCGCCTCCAAAGAAGCGATCTTATCTGGCGACAATAGGTCAGATCCCTTAATCGTTTCCTGTTTGTAGAAGTCAAAAACGTTAGTGATGTCATCCTGCGTTGCATTCGTATAAGCAATGATATAGTTGTTCTTTAAACCGGACACTGCTGTGATTTTTCCGTAGCCAGAAGAAACTCCCGTGCGCATATCGACAAGCGCGAGAAAGTCGCCAACTCTGGCAACAGTTGTGGCATTAAGACCCATTGGCGCATATTTAGCGTCAGAATAATCCATCGAAGCCGGAGCGACCGTGATGGAGCGGTTCGTCTTGTCGCCGTCGGTGTCCGATGCAGGATCAACCGGAAGCACGCGCGGCTTCAGCAGAACATTCATCGGGTCTGCGCCTGAGTAGGTATAGATATTCCCTTTAATCGCAGTAATCGCAACATAGGCGATATCGCCATCATCGGAAGTATTCAAAGTACGTAGATCCGGGCGGGTCCCTTCATATACGGAGACGGTATCGCCTACCTTCAAGCGTGTATCTCTGTTATATTGAAACGTACCGCTGGCAACAGTGGCCGGGTTCGAACCCGATCCGCCGCCAACAATTGCGCTCATAACAGCAATCGAAGGGGAAGCAACGGAAGCTCCATTCTCGGTCATATTAGAGATGTCGGAGAACTTCATATAAATCATGTTGGGATTAAGAGGCAACCGCATAACTTCTTTTTTAGCCATACTAAAAATATAATTTCTGGTCGCTACGTCTTTGCCTGTAAAAGTAAGATTCTTGTTCGTCAAAGCGATTTGATAGGTGCTGCCCTCTTCAAAGACACCGCCTTTTGCCGCTACAGTAAAGTTGCCCTTCGAGCCAGTAACGGAAATACCTGCAAAATTAGGGTTGGACGGGGATTTGAATGTTATGCCGGCTTGAACAGCCGTCGCCGTCATTTTACCTGTAGAATCTTTCACGGCGATCTTAAAGTTCGGCGCCTGGTCCATTGCGTATGCATTCGGAGTGATGATCTCAGCACTATCGGGCGATGAGCCGCCGTTTGGGTTAACAGCAACCGGAGAGGTTTTGTCGTCGTTGCCGTCGCTGGCCAACGCGACTTTGCTCAGACGTATAAAGATCGTGGCAGCTTCAGCGCGAGTCGCCTTTGCATGCGGTTGGAAATTGCCGTTTGCATCTCCGGTAAACAAGCCGGCCTGCCATAGCTTTACGACCGCATCAACCGCCGATGGAGAAATGTCGGATATGTCTTTTGGCTTGGTTGTCCTGTCGGTTGTCTGATAAGGGATATGATTGCTTTCAAAATACTTGAATATCATCATTGCCATCTGTTCTCTCGAAATAGCTGCGTCCGGCGAGAAGCTATTGCTGCCGGTTCCATCTGCAATGCCGCTTTCGGTTGCCCATTGCACATAAGGCGCATACCAAGCGCCTGACTGCACATCCGTAAATGCGGATGTTTTGTATTGACTTGCATCCACTTTGGCGATTCGTCCAAGTACAGTAACGAACATGGCACGACTCATCGTTGCGCCAGGCGTAAAACGTTCTTTGCTTGTGCCGCTGAATAGGCCATTCTGCTTGACAAACATGACCGCGTCGTAGAACCAGGCCGAGGGTGTCACGTCTTCAAACGAGCCTTGAGGCACGAGCTGCGCAGTCGTATGGGTTGCTGTCGCAGATTCGACAGAAGTCGGTGAAGCCGCATTAATCGTAGGAGGCATTGAGGTTACGAGTATACAAGATAATAGCAACAGACTTAATAGGCGTTTATACAAGTTCAATTTCCCTCCTCATAATCTTTCAACTTGCAGACAATTACCGATTCTACCAGACGGATCTAAATGGGATCTAAACAGATAAAGCGAGCAGGATAGCTCAACGAAAGTCTTTAAAAACAAGAGACATTTTGGATGAATACTGACATAAAGCTGTCAGCTATTACGGCCTATAATGGGATTGAAATCAAACCATTAATTCTAAATCAATCAATGGAGGCTGAACCGAATGAACGAGAATCAGGTGTTGCAAAACGATAATCGCACTATCACCCCATGGATCACAACGAAAAGTACCGAGAAATTAATTACCTTTTTGATTGCCGCGTTTAATGCGCACGAGCTGGGGAGGGTATACAATGCCGATGGAAGCATCGGGCATGCAGAGATACGCATCGGCGATTCAAAAATTCTTATGTTCGATTCCCCTGACGAATGGCCAGCATTTCCTTGCTTTATTCGTCTGTATGTAGAGAACGGCGATGAGTTGTATTCGCAGGCCATAATGGCTGGCGCTATATCCATGACCAAGCCGACAACCATGGCCTGGGGGGAACGAGGAGGGAGAGTCGTTGATCCATTCGGTAATGTTTGGTGGATAACTTCTAAAGTAGAAGACGTTAGCCCCGATGAAATGATAGAGCGGTCAAAACAGCAAGAGTATATCGATGCTATGGAATACGCCCAGAGGAGCTTTAATCCTTTTATGGCGAAAGAGTTCGGGACTTCAGATGTGACGAAGTAAACGTTTTGGGAGTATGAAAAGAACTCCGAGAACCCTTGTATTTGGTGGGTTTTCGGAGTTCTTTTTTTAGAGTCAACGCTGTGCAGGGAAGGTCTTCATTTCATAGATTTTTTGGAGCGTATGGACAAGCTTCGTCTTCTCGTCATCATCCTCTGTGTGGAGATACCCCTCTACAAGCCTGTACCCGAATACGAGAAGGATCATCTCGTAGACGCAATGATCGGCGATAGGGGATACATCCGCATACTCCGAAAAGCCCTTGTAATACGCGGGGACACATCGATGGTAATATTCGACCATGTGCTCGATATCCGCTTCATCCGCAATGAGGCTTGCGAGATCCTCGCCTAAGTAGCCCCATCCTGATGTATCCCAGTCGATGATCACGATTTTCCCATCGGCATAGATCAGGTTGGTCACCCAGAAATCCCGGTGGCATAGCACGAGAGGCAATTTTTCGATGCGGGCGAGTATCTCGTCTGCGTGCTCATCGATGTCGATGAGCATTTGCCGCAGGTGCTGAGGGAATTCGGAGTCCTCTGAGCGTATATAATCGTAGACGACCGGCCATGACCGGTAATGCAGATACGTATTCTTCATGAGATTCGCATGGCTCAGGTTGGTCAGGCTCTGCAGCACAGCGGGCTGCTCCGCATACAACTTGCCTTGATAGCGTCCTAACTCCAGCGCAGCCTGTTCATACATGTCACCGGTCAAGTCTAACCCGGTTATGCCATCAATATATTCCAGCCACAGTTGGAATTCATTTTCTTCGGCATTGATCTCGGCATGATAACATTTCGGCCAGCGAAAGGCATCTGAGAACGTTGCTCCCAAGTTAGACGTATAGAGATCATATTCCCGGCGCCATGAACCCGGGTCGTCGTAACGCTCCCATTTCTTCTGGATTTTCAGCACGATACGGTACGGCAATTTTTCGCCATCCGCGGTTTCGGCGATCCCCGTTACGAGGTGCACATTACCCACAGTTCCGCCCTGTAACGACTTGGTTAAGAAGTCGGCCGAGATGATATCCTTCTTGAAGCTTCGGCCTAAGGCATAGATCAGCAATTTAATATTTATTTCTTCCAACCTCCATTTTTCTTCGTTTGCTTGTTCCGCATTGCTATCGTTTTGTTTCTCGACCTCTTGTCGATGAGGTAGCTCGTTTTATCCTGAACATACTTGTTCTCATGCTGCTGGGTAACATTTTGGACGCAAAAATGCCACGGACAAGCAGCCTCTAAAGAAGCTGCTGTCGCGCGGCATCAGGACGCAAAAAGATACGACCTTCATCGTATCTGCAAACAGCAATATTCACGAAAGGTTACTTTGGATGGCATACCAAATAGTACGGGAGTTTTCCCGAATTTTCACGTATGCCAGCTATTCAGTTTTAAGACCAAACCACCCTATAAGTAGTTGCCATTAAAACACATCTCCTTTCGTGTCAGGAACTTGCCTATCACTAAGCTGTCTATAAAATAACCTTTTTTGGTAAAAAAATCAATGCCGGATAAGGTTAACCACAGTCTCTCTCAATGCTCCAATAACCCATGATTTAAAAATCATAAGCCGGAGATAATGTTGGAGGAAAATGAATAGGGGTCAAGCGAATAAATCTGTCAAAACACAAACACTTATTTCTTCTTGACTATCTCCTCCAGAATCATCTCTCCCATGCCTGAGAATGAGGTTAATGATTCGAATAATGCAACTCCTTCATCTATGATTTCGTCGGTGATGGGACTATTTCGCACATCAAACGACCTAGTTAACATAATAGATTGTCCGCCCTTAAGCGTTGGTTGTAGCGTAACCGAGCCGCCGCTTTGGTTACCGAACGTAGCGTGATACATTGACAGCCTACCATCTGGTAGGGTAATACTAATGTTAACGTCCCCCGTTCCAGTAGGGTCTTCTACCACAGAGAATGTAAATTCCTTTTGTTCAGCAGGATCGCCACTAAATTCCGGTACATCTATTACCCCCGTTCCATCGTCATTAAAATGCCAAATAAAAACATCAAAATACCATTCTCCAAGGAATTTCCGCGTAAGCGCCGTTTCTGTTGCTTGTTGTTGAGAAATTTCTTTATTAGCGTCCACGTAATCCGATGACGGTTCTCTTGTTAAAATTCGGGTTCCATCGCTATTTGTCAATTGAAGCTCATCACCCACAAACTTAAAACTAGTCTCATAGGTGCCAGGGGTCAACATGGTTAAAGTGTTGCCATCAATGCTCCATGTAAAGTCATATAAATCGCCCAAATGCTCAATAACGCCCGTACCATCTGCACGAAACTCATTCTTTTCAAGTCCACCATACCACTCCCCAGCCAACAATTCTTCCGATGATGATTGTGTCAACGCAACTTGAGATGATGGTGTTTCTACTGGCATTGTTTGTCCTGCTTGCAGGGCGTCTGACCCAGATGTGGCCTCTATTTCCGCTTCGTTTTGTGTTTGGTCCGTTACGTTTTCATCTGATTGATTCTGACTGTTGCTATTTCCATCACCACAGGCTGCAAGCATCATAATCAATGCCACAGATAGAAATACAACGTACAGATTACTTTTCATCTTTTTCATAAAGCCTCTCATGTAAGACATCTCTTCTATGCTCCCCCTAGTGTTTCTCTCTTATTTTCTATCGGTAGTTTAAGTAAAATTCTTTATTTTAACTATACAACTGAAACGTATATTGTTAAAAATTAACATCGTTAACGAATTTCGTATGGAAAAAAGAAGCAATGCTCAATTATACTTACATCATTCTTACCGATTTGAGGACACCATGTGATGATGAATCTGCTTAGCCGCAAGAGAGCGTTTTGTGGCACAACAAGATCGCCAGCTATTCGAAAAAACTCTAAAATGCGTCGATAATGGCGTTGTTATTCTCATGGTATGCAAAATGATCAGGAGGCGGATATATAATGAATTCAATTCTAGGTACGGGTATTTTTTTTTGTGCCACTGTGATTTTAAGTTATTATTTTGTAGGGGTTAGTTTTATAAAGGCTTTACAAATGGCTTTTCTTATTACAATGCTGCATGTTTTAATCCTTTTCGTAGATAAACTGTACAAGAGGAAACAGAGACGTTTGGGATAGGGGGTAGTTTCTCTTTGTTCGTTTAGCTAAAATTTAGGAATAAATTTCATTTTATGGGATCAACTCTAGCAACCTATCCTTCATATTGGCGTTAGTACATATGGCAAGTGAAACAGAACGCCAATCCATTGAAGCGTAGAAGGAGTAAACTATGAAAAGGAATATTCCGCTTTTATTATTATCCGCACTCCTATTGGTATTATTTCACTCCCCCTCATCTGTTGCCCAGGAAGCATCTACAGGCTTAGCCAAAGTCGTGTTAGTTCAAAATTCCACGCAAATGTGGTATAACGAGGAATCTCTTACGGCGGCTCAACCGCTAACAGCGGTCAAAGGCGTGACATACGTCGCGGCGCGTTCGTTCATGAGCGCAATTCGCGGAACGATCGCTTACGACGCGAAGACCAGGCAGTACACTCTGACCAGCAGGAAAGACGTCCTGAATTTACAAGTGGGCAAATCCGCGTATTCGGTTAACGGAGCTTCGAAGACGATGGCGGGTGCTCCATACACGATCAAAGGTACGTTAATGATTCCCCTACGCACCGCAGCTGCAGGCTTCGGAATGACGTTTAGGTCGTTCCCGGCGGAGAAGAAGATCGTACTGACATGGCCCAACGCGCCGATCGCGAAATTTTCCGTATCCGATATGAATCCTTACGCGACCCAGACCGAGGTTAAATACAATAATGAAGCCTTCCATCCGGGTGGATTGGCGATCGTGGAAGAACGTTGGGAGAACAACGACGCGATCTTCGATGAAGCCGGCACCTATTCCGTTACCCATTGGGTGAAAGACGAGAGAGGCACGTGGAGCGAGCCTTACACGGTCTCTATTACGGTCCATCCTCCGAATCAGCCTCCGATCGCTTCCTTTATGACGGACAAAGACACCTACAGGATGGGAGAGTTGATCTCTTACACCGATCAAAGTACCGATGACGAGAACCAGATCATCAGTGCCGTATGGAAGAACAATGCCCGCGGTTTCTTCGAGCCGGGACAGCAGACCGTTACGCTTACGGTAACCGACTCGCATGGAGAGGTCGGCGAATTGTCCAAAACGATCCTGATTTCGAACGAAGCGCTGTATACAAAAGAAGAATTCGATCTCAAGTATACGGAGATCGGCGAGAAATTCGATATTAACGGACGTTCCGTGCTTCAATTTCCGGAGATGGCATATACCATCAACGATCGAGAGCAGACGCTTATTCGCGCCAACAGCCCGGAGACGATGCTTGAGGAAGGAATCTATTACGAAGATAACGTAACCGGGAACGTCCGGTTTATGCTTCACAATCGGAACGGCAGTTCCACGCCAATGAAAATATACATACTCCTTACGAACAACAATGCCGATCCCGTAAACGTCCGATTGGGCGCGGCGGGCATGGCGGGTCCGAACCGGATCGTCTCTACTGTGGGCAAAGCGGTTACCGGAAGGTTCCTGGAATCTCTATTGAACCCCAAATACTCTTATTTGCAAATTCCGGCCGGTGAGAGTCGTCTCATTTTCCAAGAATACAGCAGTAAAATCTTGGAGCAAGGAGACGTCTACTCCATGTTCGCGGACGCCCAATTGAGTAATTATGTTGACTTCAAAGTCATAGCGATCAATGCCGATCGCGATCTGACGTCTGCTCTCCCTACGTTAAACGTACTACCGAGCCACGTTGACCACATTCGAGGAACTTTTGAGAACGCGAACCGGATCATGTACGTGAATCAGACGATCGGCGACGTGAAGAGCAGGATGGTGCTCGCTGACAATTTCGTGGATACGAGGCTCTCCGGTATCGATAAGACGACAGGGACCCCTGTACTCAACGCAGGCAACTATGGCGTCGTGTATACAATCCAGCTCGGTAAAGTACAGCCGCACACGGCGATAGGAATAAATCCTCGCGGGGGGCATTACGCCGGCGCGTTCAATGTGAACAATAAAACCGTGTATGCTACGAACACGAGTATTCTGAACAATCCGAATGAAGTATGCATGCTCTATAAGACAGGGGATAACGTGGAGACGGTGACGATTACGTTTACGCCTGCCAATGGGAGCATGTTGCCTATTAATTTGCTCTTTTTGCCTATGCCGACTCACTAAGAATCATGGGATTGCCGCCCTATACAGTGGAGGAGCTGCCTGGTGCAACTCCTCTTCTTTTTGAATTGACAGGCAGTTATTTGGTAGTATTAAGTTATTAAAGGTGGTGATTGAGAAATGAAAAATCGTACAACGATTGGAAAGGTATTTGCATTTATGGGTATATTCATATTTGCATTTGGCTTTGCCTTTAATCGTGATTTAGGCATTACCGATACACCTGAGCCTTACTCTTCATTATCTATTCCTTTGATTGCCATAGGGATAATATCACTTATTTCTTCAAATTTTTTGAAGAAAAAAACAACCAAGTAAAGATTCCCCGCTATTACGCTCCCTCGAAGAACTAAAGCTCAATGATGACACGACTGCAACTTGCCATAACGATCGGCTTCCGTCGTTGTGCTAACGGTACTTACATTAAAGAATTATTATAAGTTTACTCCTAAAGGGAGTGTGGAAAAGGTAGCTGCTTTGATGTAGTTAAACACAAGTACGACAGTGAAACCGTCAATTGTCAGTTCAAGGCCTTAGCAGTGGATTACGGAGGTGAATAATAATGGACAGTCAATTAGTTGATCCCTACGAGTTACAATTACGCAAAGCGCTTAACAAAGTACTACCGGATGCCTATGAATGTCTAAAAACCCTCGACCAAATGCCAAGTGAAATTGGAATGAACTTGTTGGCGGTTCTTGTTAATTATGCTTGCGAGAGTCAGAACATAACTGTAATTACTTTAGCAAGAGATAGTATGAAGAAAATACCACTCAAGTGGTTGACACAATACTATCCTGAAGTTGTTAATAGAAGTATTGATTGGGCGGACGAATGGCAATACATTAGATTACTAGAATTGACACGAGAGGTAGCCCCACAATTATTAAAAGTATTTATTGATCGAGGATTATTCTCAGAAAATGATGAAATTCATGAATCAGCAGAGTATTTTAGGAGCAAGCAGAACTGAAACTGAATGCATAAAACATTTAAACCATTAGGCTAACACCTGCCATAACGCTCGATGAACTCGAAATGATTCTGATCTTCGAACGATCGCGCGAAATCAATAAAGTCCTGATAGGTTCTTTTCATGTTAAACAGCTCCTTCATCTTGAGAATCTATACCGTATGCGCAATCCAAAGAAAGATTGGGACAAAACTTTGTAATATCGAATAAATCTAATACACATTCAATCTCAACTATTCGATTTAGGGTATTCCCTAGAGGGTAAGGGGAAAACCGGCTTTTACAACAATAAAAAAACCACCCTAAAGGTAGCAGCCGAAGGGGGTTTTAGTGGCCGAATGTTCGCGCACTCGGTTATTCTAACGCTATTTTTACATAGAGGCCTCCGGTTCAACAATAACAACAAGTTTGCGGCACAGAAACGATGCCGCGAACCCGGACACGGCATCCAGTTCGACGCGAATCCGTTCAACTTCGTATGTGAAACTCAATAAAAATCAACATCCTGTTCCATCCCGCCTGCCGAAGTATGCCTGATCGTTAACGCCAGATTCTTCCGTGCGTCACGCTGTCCCGCGGCTTCCATGCGTACCTTCGTAATTTCATCGTAATGAAACGGGGGGAAGAGTGGGAAGAGTCCGAACCTATCGATAACACCCCGGGCTCCTTCTACGGAAGTGAGCGGCGAGAACATGCGTTCAAACCGCCGTGCATTCATTAGACGCGACTCATATTGGGGGTTCGTGTACAACAGGATGGAATCCGGGCCGCATTCCACTGCCGTTCCGATAAAAGCAGCCCAGTCAGGCCTACCCCCTTCACCGACGGTAATCAAAATCCGATCTTGAGCATGCAGATCTATTGGCCGAGCCGAATTGAAATATAGTCGGAAGCCCTGTGCCTGCACCTGCCAGTCGGTGTTCGGCGCGAAGCGAATTTCTTCACGTTCCACGGATCGAACGCTAACCTTCCATACCCATTCATTCTTCACTCGTACACCTCCGGGAGTCAGACCAACTCTTCAACCGCCACCTGGTACAGCCTATTACTTTTACTGAACAGCACGCGATTTTCTCGAAAATCTTGCGTCAGCGGTGCGAGCGGCTCGGCTTTTTCATCCAGAAAACGGATCTTGTGCCCTTTGGTCAACCCCCCCGGTTTTTCGTTTTTCTTGAGAATATAAGTTCCGCTTTTTCCGTATCCGCCATCGAACAAGAAGTGATAACCATCCGTACAAAACCCGGAGGAGCCGGAAATTCCCGGATTCGTAAAGGTGACCTTGGCCTGCCCGGGTCCGCCCGAGATGCGGCCCAACAAGAAGTCCGTATAATAATAAAACCAGATCTCTTCTTCGCTAACCGCATTCAACGCATAGCAATCGGCAATATTCGATACGTTATCTTCGTATATTTTGTTGCCCTGCTCATCCCAGGCCAGAAGGCCATGCGCACCGATGGGTTGATCCCAACCGTTATTTCCGAAAACGCCTTCGTCGAAATAACTGGTCCAGATGGTCCCTTTCTCCGTCACTTGAACACTCTGAATCCCGTCTCCAAGCAGAAACTCTCGAACGGTATTTCCTTTATAGTCGCATACTTTGGCATTCAGATCATATTTGTCCGCACCATAGTAAGAGCAACGCGCTCCGACCAACAGCAGATGTCTATGAAGCGGCTGGACATAATGATAATTGTAATACTGGTCCCCGATCACCACTTCCTCGATATGTTGATCTTCTACGTATAGCACCTTATAGGTATACGTTTTCTTCAAAGTCGATGGGACGAACATGCCGCGTTCCCGTTCCGGGATCTGATTAATCAGCAGGATATATGCGAGGCCATCCGCGCCGAATTGAGCCGAGACCATCTCGAACCCCTCGGTATGCACCGAGATATCGGCAAAAGGGTGCAACGCCACCGTTTTATGAAACATGCCAACTCCTCCTTAAAGGATAGCTATAAAACCGCTCTCCGTACTAGCGCTTGAATCATATTTGTTTTCCTCCTCGTTCTCTTCATCCTAATTGAAAGTGATATCCGACGAACGAATTGTAATATACAGTGCCGATTCCATAACTCCCCACCACAGCGTTTCAGTCTAACGTATGATAACTGACAGGAAGCAAACATTCAATAGCACCTGGTGCCATCGGTCGCGAAGTCATGCAAGTCAGCTCAACGCTTGTCCAATATTCGGAGCAAGAACAATTTATATATCGGATTTATCAAAAAGTGAAAGATCAACTGCATTCGGGAGAAGCCGCGTTTATCCTACATGTCCAAGTGGGCATCGGCGCGATTAGAAATCATGAAATGCCGATGTCTTATGGCACTGTCAATCGAGGTTTTACCTAGGGAACCAAGTCGTAGATGCGAAGTTCATGAACGTTGAAGTGTTGTCTAACTGCAACAAAATAAACAAGATAACCGCGATCAACCGCAAAGCCTTGGCGCTATGCGGTTTTTCGCTATTTTCCGCTAAATTCTTTTATTATTCTTTTATTGCGACCTACTATCATTAATAGGATAGATGGAAGCAGCTCCTAAGGAGGAAATGTAATGAATAGAAAAGGATTAAAAAAGATGACCGTTATGCTCATGGTGGTCAGCATCATAGCGAGCATGTTCCTGACGATGGGAACGCTTAAATCCGTATATGCGGAGGAGGATACGATTAATTTTGCGGGTGGGGAAGGAACGCTTGAGAATCCTTATAAAATAGCGACGGTGGAAAACTTAAGAAATGTTACGATACCGGCACCAGGAGCGTACTTTCAGCAGGTTGCGAATTTTAGCCTGACCGGCAATTGGACACCGATCGGCAGCTTTGGCGGTATCTATGACGGCGCTGGCTTTACGATCGAGAATATGGTGATTCATTCTTCCTCGGCCAATGGATACGTAGGATTATTTTCGATATTAACCAACGGCGCAATCCTAGACAATATGAGACTGGAATATTTCTCAATCACGGAAACAGGGGATAACTCGTTTGTTGGCGGACTAGCAGGTTTAATCAGTGCCGGCGCAACCGTCAGAAATAGCAGCAGCAACGGCACCATCAGCTTCACGGATTCAAGCAATGTTGGCGGTTTGACAGGTTACAATGAGGGAAGCATCATTAACGGCATGAGCAATAGTACGATTATGAGCGGCGGCGAGTCTTTTAGCGCGGGCAGTCTAGTCGGTACGAATGTTGGAACGATAAGCGTTAGCAGCGGGAGTGGCTCTATCAATTTATCTAATAGTAGAACTGCTTATGTTGGTGGCTTAGTCGGAATGAATGCAGGAACCGTTAGTACTAGCAATAGCAGCAGCTTAGTAATTGGAGGAGAGATAGCTTCAGCGGGCGGTTTAGTCGGTACGAATTATTCATCAAGCGGAATCGTTAATGACAGTTACAGTACCGGTAATGCAAGCGGCACGACATCTGCGGTCGTTGGCGGTCTCGTCGGCAGAAACTCGGGCGATATAAACCGCAGCTACAGCACTGGCAATGCGGAGACCGGTTCATCTGGAATGGCAGGCGGACTAGTTGGCTATAAACAGAGCGGAAATATCAGCAACAGCTTCAGCAGGGGCAATGCAATTGGTAACGCGGCTACATTCGTAGGCGGCCTGGTTGGATTTAATAGCGGAGGAGATGTCAGCTACAGCTACAGCACGGGAAGCGCAAGCGGCGGCAATGATGCGACTGGCGGGTTGATTGGATTTAAACAAGGGCCCGGAACGGTTACCAATAGTTACTATAATAATGCGGCTGCTGCAACTTCTTCTGGAGGAGAGGCCAAGAGCGCGGTTCAGCTAATGCAGCAATTGACATTCGTAGGTTGGGTTTTCGGGGCAAATTGGAGAATCGCCGAGGGTTATGCTTATCCATCGCTCCAATGGCAGGCATATTCAGCTAGCGAGTCGATCTTCTTTGATCATAAGGACTTAACGTGGGACAATATCAAGGGCACGAACGGCAGTGAAGACGAGGTAACGGATGATCTTACTCTTCCAGCTACCGGAGCTGCCGGTTCAACGATTTTTTGGAGCGTATCGGCAGGTCGTAGTGATCTGATTGATACGAGCTCAGGCAAGGTGACTAGAGCAACGGATGACGATCATATCGTTACTTTGACGGCTACGGTAAGCCGCTCCGGGGGACAAGCTCTGACGAAGGATTTTACCTTGAAAATTATTGAGGCTCCGAATAACAAACCTATTCGCAAGTCAAATGTAAATGGGACGGCGAATGCAACGGTATCGGTGAATAGCGCATATGCGCTTAATCTCTCGGAAATCTTCGAAGATGTGGACGGAGATCCCCTAAGCTACAAGGTGTCCGTGAATGGTGCGCCTACGATAGCGGCTGCTGCGACCTATACGTACACGCCGGTTTCGGCAGGCTTAGTGACGCTGGTCTTCTCGGCCAGCGATGAGGAAAGCGACTCTGACGATACTTATACAGTGAATTTGACGGGAAACACCGTGCCGGTCCGCCAGGAAAATATAGAAGCAACGACGACCGCGGTGGTGACGGTGAACACGCCATATAGCCTTGACCTCTCTACGATTTTTGAGGATGCGGACAGTAACCTATTGAGCTACAAAGTATCCGTGAATGGCGCCCCGACAACAACTGCGACAGAGAGCTACGCATACACTCCCACTACTGCTGGCTTAGTGACGCTGATCTTCACGGCCAACGACAACAATGTGGATTCCGCAGAAACCTATACCGTGGAACTAACGGCGAATACCTTACCTGTACGTAAGCCGAATGTAAGTGCATCGGCTAACGTAGCGGTAACGGTGAACACGCCGTATATACTAGACCTCTCTTCGATTTTTGAAGATGCGGACGGTAATCAACTGAGCTACAAGGTATCGGTGGATGGTGCGCCGACGGTAGCGGCTGCTGCAACCTATACGTACACGCCGACAGCTACAGATCTAGTGACGTTGGTATTCACGGCAAACGATGGCAACATCGATTCCATGGAAACCTACACGGTAAATCTCACGGGGAACACAATGCCGGTACGCAATCCTAATGTAGATGCAACCGCAACCGCAGTGGTAACGGTGAACACACCGTATTCACTAGACCTCTCGGCCATTTTTGAAGATGAGGACAGCAATGCTTTGACCTACAAGGTATCCGTGAATGGAGCTCCGGAAATAGCTGCGGCTGAGATTTTCTCGTACACTCCGACCGATAAAGACCTAGTTACGCTGGTTTTCACCGCAAACGATGGCTTAATCGATTCGACGGACACTTACACGGTCGAACTGGCGGTAAACTCATTACCTGTTCGTAAGTCCGATGCGGGGGCAACGGTGAATGCAAGCGTACCCGTGAACACGCCGTATACGCTGGACCTCTCTACGATTTTCGAAGATGAGAACGGCGATCAGCTAAGCTACAAGGTATCGGTGGCTGGTGCGCCGACGATAGCGGCTGGTGCGACCTATACGTATACGCCGACTACGGCAAATACAGTAGTATTAGTCTTTACCGCCAACGACGGCAGGATAGACTCCACGGAAACCTATACCGTAAATTTGTCGGGGAATACGATTCCCGTTAGGAAATCCGGAGTCGAAGCGACAGTACAGGAAAATGTAAGGGTAAACGCGAATTACGCATTGAATCTCTCTCCCATTTTCGAAGATGCGGATGGAGACACTCTGACTTACGAGGTATCAGTGAACGGCGCAGCGGCAGTAGCGGCGTTCACGGCGTACGCGTATACCCCGACTATCGCTGGCACGGTGACGTTGGTTTTCACAGCTAATGACGGTAAGATAGCTTCTACCGACACATATACAGTAACGCTAAGGGCCTCTAGACCCGAAACAAGCGAGAGCGGTAGCGGTAACGGAGGTGGAGGCAGTCCGGCTGCGACACCCGATTACCATGTGACCATTTCCGGCACGGAGACAACGCTTCCGGTTGAGATTGATGCTAAGACAGGCCGCGCATCGATCATTGTTGGAGCATTAGCGGAAAAGCTACTCGCTGGTGGCCAAACAACGGAAATCACCGTACCGATTATTCCTGGCATTAAAACCTATACGCTGGAAGTAGCTGCAGAGAAGCTATCCAGCTCTCCGGGAGCGGGAGAACTCATCTTCACCACCCAAACGGGCAGTATCGCGATCCCGTCCAACATGCTGGAAGGCGTAGCGGGAACGAAGGGGAAGATGGCAGGCATTACGGTCGGAATAGGCGACAAAGCCGGCTTGTCCGCGGAAGCGAAAACCGCCGTCGGCAATCGACCGTTAGTAGAGCTAACGCTGGCGCTGGATGGCGTGCCGACGCCGTGGAACAATCCGGCCGCAGCCGTCAGGATCTCTATCCCCTACGTGCCGACGGCCGAAGAATCGAAAAATCCGGAGTACATCGTCGTCTGGTACATCGACGGCAGCGGCAAAGTGATCGCGGTCCCAAGCGGACGTTACGATGCGAAGAGCGGAACTGTTACCTTTGTCGCGACCCACTTCAGCGACTATGCCATAGCTTATGCGCACAAGACTTTCAGCGATCTGAGCAGCGTGGAATGGGCAAGACGGTCGATTGAGGTCATTGCCTCGAAGGGCATCATCAATGGTACGGTGGCGGGGACCTATTCTCCGGCAGCGCGCATTACTCGCGCCGATTACCTGGTCTTGCTCGTTAAGACTTTGGGACTGACGGCGAAACTTGAAGGCAATTTCGCGGATGTGGAGCGTAACGCCTACTATTATGAAGCGCTTGGCGTTGCGAAGCGGCTAGGCTTGGCTACGGGTACCGGCCAAGATGAATTCCATCCGCTGGAAAACATCTCGCGGCAGGATATGATGGTGCTGACCGCTCGCGCGCTGGAGAAAGCCAAGCAGCTGAAAGCCTCGGGAGATCCAGCCATTCTGGCATCGTTCAGCGATAAAGGGGATATCGCGGCTTATGCGGAGGAGAGTCTAGCCGTTCTGGCGAAGGAAGGTCTTGTTACCGGCTCCGGAGATAAGCTTAATCCCCGGGCGCCGACGACGCGAGCGGAAGCGGCGGTATTCCTCTACCGGATATACAACCGATATTAAAGCAATTGCAACGCAATGTACTCCTGTCGGCTTTACCACTATTCCTTCTAACGGAGACAGCCTCGTGGTATCCGTTAGAAAATGACCCTCGATTGTTGCTTATTACGAATTGAAACTGTAACAGTCAAAAAGGACGTAATAGTAAGGCATAAGAGTTACTACTTACGTCTCCCTGAAACTGGGGAGATTTTTTTCTGTTTTAAAGGATTTTCAGTGGGCGATGTAGAAGTATTCTCTTATCAGATTTTGTGGAAGGAGCGCGTACAGTGAAGCTAACATCGAAACAGGTACTACACGTTAGCAAAGGAGATACCGAGATTGCTGGCTTTATTTCCGCGCTCCTAGCCCAAAACGAAAAGTTAACCGAGATCGTGGAAACGCAAACCCGGCAAATCAAGAAGCTCGAAAATCGCGTACAGGAGCTAGAACGCCAGATCGGTCAAAATAGCAACAACAGCAGCAAACCACCCTCGAGTGATGGACTGCGCAAAAAGAACAACTTACGCGAGCCCGGAGGCAAGAAAGGCGCTCCTAAAGGGCATGAAGGGCATACCCTTCGTTTTCATCTGGAGCCGGACGAAGTTGTCGTCCATCCCCTTACCACCTGCAAAAACTGCAATCATTCCATGGCTGAACTACCTGCGCAGGATTGGATCAAAAGGCAGGTGCTTGACCTACCCCTAGCTCCGCTCATCACCACCGAGCATCGCGCCGAAGAGAAGCGCTGTCCTTGTTGTCGCACCCTGCAAAGAGCCGAGTTTCCCAGCGCAGTTAAAGCACCTGTTCAATACGGGGAAAGCTTTGCTGCTTGGACGACGTATCTGAGCGTCTATCAGTTGCTCCCCTTGAAGCGCATTGCTCAGTTCTTTTTCGATTTGACCAGGTATCGCCCGAGCGAACGCACTTTGCTTGAGCAACTGAATACGATGGCATCCCGTGTAGCGGAGCATGAACCGGTAATCAAAGCGCAACTGCGCAAAGAACCCTTCATTTGCTGCGATGAAACGCCCATGCGTTTGAACGGGAAACAACAACATCTTCATACGCACTCGAGCGCCGAATGGACGTTACTGCATATGAACGAAAAACGATGCGGGCCGGCGTTCACCGAAATGGATGTGCTGCCTGCCTATAAGGGGATCGTCGTGCATGACTGCTTTTCCTCGTATTTCAAATCAGACGTAACGTTCTCCCATGCGCTCTGTAATGCGCATCTCCTGCGTGACTGCCAGGGCATCGTAGATCACAATCGACATCAATGGGCAGCCCAAATGAAAGAATTGCTTCGCCGAAGTTGGAAAATGGCCAAAGCGGCTAGAGCCTCCGGCACGCGAATGTCAGATGCACTCCTCGCTGAGATTGACCGTCAGTACGACGACATTCTGGTGCTTGGAGCAAACGAATGGTCAACAGATAAGGTTCCCGAGAAAACGGGGCCACGAGGGCGGAAATGCAAAAGTATTGCAGCGAACCTTGGAGACCGACTTACGCGCCACAAGGCGTCGGTACTCCGCTTTCTTTACGATGACCAAATCCCATTTGATAACAATCTGGCTGAACGAGACATTCGCATGTCCAAGGTGAAACAAAAGATCTCGGGTTGCTTTCGGACAGCTATCGGCGGACAGCAGTTTGCCAGCATTCGCGGGTTTATTTCCACACTTCTGAAACAATCCCTCCCTTTGCACCAATCACTCGTTTCCGTTCTTCGCGGTCAGTTTCAGTTTAGTGCTACGTAAGTAGTAACGGCATAAGAGAATAAAAACGGAGCAAGGATTCGATCATCCTTGCTCCGTTTTTCCTTGTCTATAAATAGATTCAAGCGTCTCTTAATCTACTCTTAAACTGAGTTAGATAAAGTTAAACTATTCCTATATGCGAATGAAACCGTGGAGGGTACACTGAAGAGAATAAGTAGGGTTACTGCTGAAGGAGAGCAGATCGAACATGAACCGATTAAAGCAATTGCAATTCACGTTGTTAATCCTTATGCTACTTCCCATAGTTTTAATATTTCCGATTAGCTCGACGCAAGCGAAGACGAGCGCTTCCGAAAGCGAAGCTCCGGCATCGCGTATTACGTGGGACTCCTATTATTTAGGGGACATCTCTGAAGGTCTGCTGCCCACGCGTTGGCATCCGTTCTCTACGATGGATGCCGATCCTCAAGGCGTTAGCTCAAACCGCGAGTTGTGGTTGAAGGCAACGATTCCGAATAATGAACATTCTCCGGGGCAACTCCTGGTCTATTCGTATATTGTCGAAGATTTCGAGATTTCGTTGTATGCGGACGGCAAGCCGATCTACCGATCGGAGAAGCTGCTGCCTTCGGGATTTATTTCTTGGCGAATGATCGCTTACGACAGCAAGGTCGGGGCTAAAGATCAGGTTCTGGTGGCGCGTATTTCGCCTCGGCAAAATCTGGAAGGCTTCGAAGTTTGGACGGGAGCAGCACCGGCTATAGCGCTGAAGCTGCTGCGAACGGAAGCGCCGGTATGGGCCGGGGCGATCGTGCTAGCGCTGCTAAGCGCGATTTCTTTACTATTGTTTTTGTTCAACCGCAGCCAGAAGCTCTTTATTTATTTTGCCGTATTTTTTGCGAGCATAGCTATCGATTTAACCGTATTGTGGGGAGGCTGGCAGTATGCCTTCCGCCCGGAGTCGCTCATGATCTTAGGATCGCTGGTCCATTTCAATTGGTATATCGGATATGCTAGCGGTATTCTCATCACCTATGCGATTGTCGGCGAGAGAGGCAGCACCTGGATTCGTAATCTCGGTTACGCGGTTGTCGTTTATGCCTTTACGGCAATAGCAGGGTGGCAAATATTAGGGGAACAAGCTCAACTGCTGTTCTACCAACTCTTCTACGACTATATTTCGGCGTGTCTGTTACTCGTATTGGCGGTCGTTCTGATTCGTGCGCTTAGGCGGAGAAGGAATACGGAAATTACGGTGTTCGCCATCGGTAATGCCTTGTTGGTGGGAGGGTTGGTGCTCGGCCAGTCGGTCAGCGGACAATTCGGGCTGCTTCCTACGCCCAGAACAATGTTGACTTCTCATCACGCGTTTGCCCAAATCGGTTGGACATTCGTTGGCTTCGGCGGAGCAATCCTCTGTCTCGGTATCATTATGGGTATGCGTATCATGCGCATGGCACAGCTTCGTTCGACGAACAAGGAGCTCGGGAAGCTGAATGATGAACTTAGGATTGCTAACGATAAGCTGGCGCGCATTGACGATATTCGCAGCAATATGTATTCAGAGGTGAGCCATGAGCTCAACACGCCGATTACGGCGATTAAAGGTTATGTTCAGTTAATGCTGAACGGCACCATACCTGCGGGCGAAACTCGCTACCTGCAAGTCATTCACGATAAATCGCTCGTTATGGAGCGGATGATCGACGATATGCTGGAAATTGCCAGGCTTGAAAATAAAAATACCCAGTTCGATTTCGAGCTCGTACCCTTTACGGATCTATTCGCGAGATTATGTTCGAAGGTGCAATTAGACATGTTAGAGAGGGGCTTCGCCTTTACATGGAGTCCGATTCCCGAGCCCGATTGGCCTGATCGATTCTCGGCTATATATGCCGATCCCATGCGCGTGGAGCAAGTATTCGTTAACTTGCTATCGAATGCGCGGAAATTTACGCCTGTTGGGGGTGCGATTCGAATCGAGGCCGTCATTGAAAGACAGTCGCTAACTATCCGGTTTGTCGACAGCGGATGCGGGATCGAAGCATCGGAACGCGAGCATATTTTCGAACGTTATTATCGGGGGCAGGCCGCCAAAACGGGGACGGTTATGGGAACGGGGCTGGGATTACCGATCTGCCGCGAGATCATGAACGCCCATAACGGAGAGATCGGGCTTGAACGCTCGTCGGCTCAAGGAAGTACGTTTTATATCCGTTTTCCGCTGCGTTATGCGCAGATGCGGGAGATGGAGCCGGAGGAAACCGCATGATTGCGGTAACCTCTCTTTTTTTAATTCTCTTAATCTACTCTTAAACTGACGTTGCTACGATGCTTAATGTGCCTCGTCAAAAAAATACATTTTCCGCCGGATGAAGCCGGAATTTTAATGAAGGGAAGGTGCATGAAGATGTCGGACGGGCACATCATGATTGTTGAAGATGAACATGACATTCGCGAATTGCTCCGGTTGTGCGTGGAGGGGAGCGGGTTCCGAGTAACAACGGCTGGAAGCGTTAGAGAAGCTCGGGCGTTACTTGGAAATGAGCTGCCTAATCTGGCGCTGCTGGATATTAACCTTCCGGACGGAGACGGGATGGGCTTATGCGCGGAAATTCGCAGCCGTTCGGATATTCCCGTCATTCTGGTCACATGCCGGAGAGAAGGCGGAGATATCGTAGCCGGCTTGGAGGGAGGGGCGAACGATTATATCGTTAAGCCTTTCGATGTCGATGTCGTAATCGCGCGCATTCGGACGCAACTGCGAAGCTATGCCTATTGGAAGCAGTCGAATAACAAGAACAGATTGCGTAACGGCGACTTGGACATTGATCTGATAGGTTGCGAAGTTACGGTCTGCGGGAAGACGGTCGGATTATCGGCTAAGGAACGCCAGCTTCTCCTGTTCTTAGCCAGCCATCCGAATCAAGTATTCAGCGCAAGCCTGCTGTACGACAGAATCTGGGGATTGGAAGGGACGAGCGAGGAGAATACCGTAAGTGTTCACATTCGCTATTTACGTAAAAAAATCGAGAGTAATCCTTCGGAGCCCAAGTATATTCAAACGATTCGCGGATTCGGTTATAAGTTTTGCTGGGTGGAGGATTAATGACCTGGAGGTCAACAATTGAGGAAGAAGCTAATCTATTGTCTACTAATACTATTCACCGCTAGTTCGTTGGTGAATTCTAATTGGACCGTTAAGGCTGACGGTGCGCCTCAAGCCTCGCTTACCGTTCAGTCGATTTCCGCGGGGACTTATCATATGTTGGCTTTGATGAGCGATGGGACGGTCATGTCCTGGGGGAGAAATACGTCCGGTCAATTGGGTGTCGGCGTGACGGGTAACCGGGACTACGCATCGCCGGTAATAGACGGAAACGGCCAAGTATTATCCGATGTCGTCGCGGTTTCCGCAGCTTCGCAGCATTCGCTCGCGCTCAAACGCGACGGCACGGTATACTCGTGGGGCGATAACGGCATGGGACAGCTTGGACGTATCGGAGCGACAAGGGTTGCCGGAAAGATCGACGGGTTTAATAACAAAAAAATTACGGAAATATCTACGAGCGACTCTCATTCGCTCGCGCTCGACGAGGATGGAGGCGTCTGGTCCTGGGGCTTGAATATATACGGGCAGCTTGGCAATGGTACGAAAACGAGTGCAACGTTCCCCGTTCAATCATTGGCATCCTCTTCTATCAAACTATACGGAATCAAAGCGATAGCGGCCGGTCAATTTCATTCGCTTGCGCTGACCACGACCAATGAGGTATTGGCTTGGGGGATGAATACGAACGGTCAACTGGGCAACGGAACGCAATCTAGTCAAGTCTATCCCGTTAACGTAATCGACGGCGTAAACTCGGGCAACCTGACCGGGGTAAAGATGATATCGGCTAAAGGTTACAGTTCGCTCGCCCTTAAGACGGATGGCATATTATGGTCCTGGGGCGATAATTTATCGGGGCAGTTGGGCAGAAGGGATTACCCAATCGAGACTAGCGCCCGTCCTATTATTTTGCCGGGGGGTATCCCTTTCGGCGATGTTAAGATGATGGAGGCCGGCTTTCAGCACAGCGTTGCGGTTAGAAACGACGGAACGTTATGGACGTGGGGCTCCAATCAGAACGTAGCAGCAACGTTTCAGTATCAATTAGGAAGAGAATGGAACGAGCCCTCGGTAGCGATACCCGGTCAAGTTATCGCTAGCGAAGACGGAACGCCGGTTGTCGAGGCCGCGATAGCAGTGACCGGCAATGCCCATACGAGCATTCTTGGAACCGATGGCTCCGTATGGAGCGTCGGCGGCAACTCCTCTAAAGCATTAGGCGGCAATCGTACGGAGGCGACGATTCAGAAGTTGGCGCAAATGACCTTAGGTACTCTTGCGCAAACGAAATGGACAGCGGACAGCGCCCGATCCGCAACGGCCGGAGACACCGTTCAAGTGTCGATTCAGCTTGCGGATAGCGCAGGCAACGCTCTGAATACGGGCACCGACCGGGTACGGATGACTACGGATTTTGGCGTCGTCGGACCTGTATCCTATGCAGGCGCGGGCAAATTCACCGCTTCGTTCAGGTCCGAGCGACCAGGGATAAGCAAAGTTACCGCTACGATTAACGGGTTAGAAGTTCCGACCAAGCTAAGCGTTCAGGTGACTCCCGGAGCTCCGAGCGCAAGCGCGTCAACCCTTATTGCAACTCCAAGCGTTGTTACTGCCGATGGGACAAGCTCGTCTATTCTGACCTTGGAGTTGAAAGACGCGTGGGGCAACGCCATGTCGTCAAGCGTGCCCAATGTTTCGTTGACCGCTTCGCGGGGGACCTTGGGGCCACTGACCGAGCTCTCGGTCGGCAAATATGAAGCAGCGTTAACCTCAACAGTAGCGGACGCATCAACAGTAAGCGTAGCTATTAACGAAGTTCCTCTGGGGCTGGACGCTCGAGTTACCTTCCTGTCGAGCGATCCTGACGCAGCCAATTCCGTGCTGCATGTCGAACCTAACAGCCTACCGGCCAACGGGGAAAATAAAGCGACAATCGTTCTTCAAGTCTATGATAAGTTCGGCAATGCCTTAACTCAGAGCGGCGGGGATGTTTCATTCTTGACCGATCTAGGAGAGATCGGTTCGGTCACGGAAGCGGTATACGGGGTTTACGCGGCGGAAATGACGTCGCGAACTTCCGGCAAGGCGACGGTTACCGCGATGCGAACGGGTTTGATGCTAGGACAACCGGCGGAAGTGAACTTCGTTCCGGTCGTTACTAAAGTCGTATTCGGGAAAAACCAGTATGAAGCGATGTCCGGGACGAGTGTAGCAACAGCGTTAACCGCGCATTATTGGAACGGAGAAACGAAGGACGTTACGAAGGAAAGCACGTATTCTGTGTCGGACTCTTCGATCGCCACCATTAACAGCGATGGTCTTGTGTACGGACAAGCTTCGGGTCAGATTACGCTGACCGCGCGATTCGGCGGCAGCGAAACGACCGTTCCGGTCGTCATAACGAGAAGACCAAGCGGAGGAGACGGTCCGGGCACAACGCCGGGAACTAATCCGGGTACGGGTCCAGGAACAAATCCGAACCCGCCCGTGAAGCCGGACCCGTCAGGGTCGGACCCGAAATCTGGTAATCCTGACACGAAACCGGATCCGGGACTGCCGGGAGCGGGAACTAAGCAGCCGGTAACCTATGCGGAAGTTTCCGGTCATTGGGCGGAAGCATCCATTAACAAGGCTTTAACCGATGGCTGGGCGAGAGGTTATGCCGACAACAGCTTCCGACCGGACCAAGCGGTAACGCGAGCCGAGTTCGTGAAGCTGCTCATAAACGCATTCGGATATAAGGATACGGGAGAGGATACGGAGATCTCTTTCAAAGACGGCAAAGAAATTCGGGCTTGGGCGCGTCCATCCGTGACGTTGGCCGTTAAGCATAAACTGATATCCGGTTACGGGGACGGAAGCTTCCAGCCGAATGCCCTCTTAACCCGTACGGAGATGACGGCGATTATCATTCGAGCGTTGGGATTAACGTTGGCTACCGATGCAACAACGAAGTTCGCAGACGATGGCAAGATCCCGTCATGGGCGAAGCCGTTCGTGGCTGTAGCATCCGAGCTAGGCATTATACAAGGACGCAAAGCGGATCTGTTCGTGCCTAAAGGTACCGCGACACGGGCGGAAGCGATCGTTTTCATTGGACGCGCGTTGTCGGCACGGAAACAATGAGGGTGTAACGATTCTTCTCAACACGATTATCTTATGAAAAACCCCAATCCCGTTAGCCGTTAGGGATTGGGGTTTTTCCCATTGCATGAGAGGCTAACGTTTCTGACAGAAAATTATTAATGAATCCATTTCAGCAAGAGAGGGCAAGATATTTTTTGGGACTGCGTTACAAGCAGTAGCCTTCACAAAAACGAAGGAGTGAGATTAAATGTCTAAAAACAATGATCACGATCGAAACTATGACTCTGACGGAGACAACAAAGATGACGTTAACGCCGGAGGAGTTGTTGGAGCAGTAGGCGGCGGTGCTGTTGGCGCTGTCGTGGGTTCGGCTTTAGGCCCGATCGGAACTGTTGTAGGCGGCATCGTAGGCGCTTCATTGGGCAATAATGCGGGTGAAGCCGTAACAGATAACGATGATAACTCGCATCGAGAATAATGAACGGATAATAGCTATCTATTATCAAGACAAGCTAGGCGCAAGGAAAACCTTGCGCCCTTGAAGCATATACATCGACCCTCCGCGCATAGCGCGGTTATTTTGTTTACGGAATCCAGCTCCTGAGCAAAGTACACATATCCAATTAGCTATGGGAATCTGCAGGTATGTGCAGTTCACTCAGGCAACGGGAAAGAGCGGATGATGAAAAAAAACGATTAACGAAAATGATGCGTGCGGACTGGGTACATGGTGCCTCCCCCTCTGCATGCCTGTAAATCTATTACGAAATATTGGAATACTTTTTTTGGAATACTTTGGGTTGACACGAATGGGTAAGACTCATTATACTAAACCCATCTACCTTGATACATATGTACTATAATACAATGGTTAATAACACGAACGAAAGGAGAATGGCTCATGGAACAGTTCACGCCGACTTACTACCAGATAAAACAAAGCATCAAGAAGAAAATCGCAGATGGCAAGTTAAACCCAGGGGATATTCTCCCCGGACGCGTCGCTTTATCGGAACAATACGAATGCAGTTGGAGCACGTTAAACCGCGCGGTGAACGAGTTGATACTCGAGGGCGTCCTTACCGCCGAGAAGGGGAAAGGGACGTACGTCTCCGCAAACGCGGCCAAAATAAAACAGGGCATCGAACCGGTCAGCGTATGGTTCTGCAATCCGTATCCCAGCGTATACGCAACCTTGTCCGAAATGATGGACGGTCTTCGCAATGAAGCGAACGATAGAGGACGCGCCATCCAGTTTATCGACAACGGCAATGCCGAAGCGCCCGCTAACATTAACGGTTATATCGTTATTACGCCTTCGGAAGACCAGGTACCTTTCCTGCTCAAAGCCTGGGCAGCGGGACAGCGTTTTGTCGTGTTGAACTCGGACTTCCAGAATGTCCCGTTCAGCTGCGTGAATGCCGATCTGTATCAAGGCTCGACTCAAGTCATCGATTATCTGCTCGATAAGGGACATCAACGGATCGGCCTGCTGGGTCTTCGGGATGGACAACCGAATTATCGTCATCGCCAAGATGCGTTTCGGGATTGTTTCAAGAAGCGGGGGTTGCCTTTCTCCGACGACTGGTTCGTTGGCAGGCCGGAGAATTTGAATGATGCCCATGACCTATTCAGCGATTGGGTGGATCGTCATCCGGAATGCACCGCGATCTTCGCGGCCGACTACATGTCCACGCTGACAATCTTGGAAACGCTTGTGGAGAAGGATATCGAAGTGCCTGTCAACTTGTCGCTGTTCGCATCCGGCTACATCCCGTTCGAATCGCTCATGCGCATCTCGTTGAGCACGATGGTTCAACCGTTTTACGAGATCGGCAGAATGGCGATGGCCAGACTGCTCGATGAACAGTTTGACAGAGGAACTGAACTGCTGCCTTGCAGGGTGATCTACAGAGAGTCGATCAACACCATCGAACCCGGCGCGGAGGAGGCTAGTCTGCATGACGGGCAGAGCATTCACCATTCAAATCCGGCCAGGGACTGAGGAAGAGTACAAACGGAGACACGTCGACGTTTGGCCGGAGATTAAGGCGAATATCAAGAAGCACGGTTTCTTCAATTATTCGATTTACTTGAATGGGACGACGTTATTCGCCTACATGGAGCATGACGGGGATTTTGACGCGTCATTCGCAGCCATGCAGGCGGAACCCATTGCCGCGCAGTGGAGAAACCATATGTCCGACATTATTATTCGGGATGAAAATATGGGCTTTCGCTTTCTAGAGCGAGTCTTCCGCGTGGATTGACGGAAACACCGGGAATGGAAAGAGAGGATTCAATGGATAAAAAGGTTAACATCCTGTTCATTACGGCAGATCAGCTACGCTACGACAGCTTGGGCATTACCGGTCATCCGCTCGTGAGAACGCCGAATCTCGACGCGCTCGCGGAGAGCGGAGCATTGTTCTCCAATACATTCGTTCAGTCGGCGGTATGCGGTCCATCAAGGGCCGCAATGTATACAGGCAGATATACGCACAACAACGGCGTACGCTTTAACGAAGTCCCGTTCCGCCCGGGAGAACGAACGATTGCCGATTATTTTAACGATCACCAATATCGGGCCGCTCTTGTGGGCAGAACGCATTTTACTCCGATTACGGAAAAATACGGCTTCGAATATTTCGCCTATTACGACGGCTTGCCGGTGAAAGATGCTTACTCCGCCTATCCGGAATATTTGAAAAGCAATGGATACAGCGAAGAGGATATCCGTTACCGCTACTGGCCGAGGGAGTTGGAGGTAATTCCCGGCCAAGAGGCATATCCCGAGGATTTCCGGGAGGCATATTACCCATCGCGTATTGCCGAGGAACATAGTGATACCGCTTACTTAACCAATGAGGCTATTCGGTTCATTCGCGAGACGGGAGATCGGCCGTGGATGCTGCATCTCTCTTACTGGAAACCTCATCTGCCTTTCTCGGTGCCCGAGCCTTACCATAGCATGTATGATCCGAAGGACGTGCCGATGCCGCGGTTAATGCCCGATGAACTGAAGAGCAAACCCCCTCTGCAAAAATTGTTTCGCGAGGAGAGGAGAGGAAACTTCCTCGAGGATGAACGTTTGCTTCGTCAGATCAGGGCCGTGTACTACGGCATGATCACGCAACTGGACGACCATATGGGACGGTTGTTGGAAGAATTGAAGCAGTTGGGCATACGGGATAACACGCTGATCATCTTCACATCGGATCATGGCGAGTATATGGGCGATCATTACATGGTAGAGAAGGAACTGTTCTACGAACAAGCCATCCATGTACCGCTTATGGTCAGCCTGCCAGGGCGGATTAAGCCAGGCACCGTTACCGAGAGCTTTGTCGAGACCGTGGATCTGCTGCCAACCTGCATGGAAGCTGCGGGATTACCGATTCCCCAAGCCGTAGACGGAAGGAGCTTGTTTCCGCTTCTGGATGGAACGGCTGCATCGTGGAGGCAGGAGGTGTTCGCGGAATGGGATTTCCAGTACTATCATGCACGCCGTCAGCTTGGCCTGAATCCGGACCAGTGCAAAGCGGTCATGGTAAGGAATAAGCGCTGGAAATACGTTCATTATTCCGACCAACCGTGTGAGCTGTACGATCTGGAGAACGACTCGGACGAGTTCAACAATTTGGCTGATGATCCGCAGAACCGGTCTCTGGTCCATGAACTGCAGCTGAAAATTCTGGATTGGCGTCTGCGTACAGAGGATAAGTCTCCGGAGGTCGATCTCACCTTCGCATCCTACCTTAGAGATCCTTGGAGTACGTAAGCATGCGTAATCGGAAGATCATAACGGAAAGGGTGACTGGAATTGAGCGACATCGCCGTTAAGAACGGAGCCGCGCTCCTAACGGACGCGAAAGCGGCAAAACGCAAGAAGCGGGTAATGACCCATCTGAAAGCTTACCTGTTTCTTGTTCCGATCTTCATATCCATGGGCTTGTTTAAGTATATTCCGTTTTTTAACGCCATCATTAAGTCCTTCTATGAGTGGAATGGCGCGAACATCGATAATTTCATCGGCATGAACAACTACGTTCGGCTGTTTCAGGACGAATCGTTCCATATTTCCTTGAAAAACATCGCTCTCTTTACCGGAAGTTTTATCGTCATCAACCTGACTTTACCCTTGTTCGCGGCGGTGACCATTTCGCACATGGTCAGCAAGCGCGTACAGAATTTATACAAAACGCTATTTCTCGTACCTATGGTCGTTCCTTATATCATCATCTTTCTCCTCTGGAGATGGATTTATATGGGGGACGGCGCCATCAACCAATTCCTGACCGTCGTCGGACTGGAACAATTAACCCAGACGTGGCTCGGCGACAGCGATCTGGCATTGTGGTCGATCGTCTTCGTTAACTTTCCGTGGATCGGAGGCATTTACTTTCTGATCTTCCTTGCCGGAATGATCACCATCTCGCCCGAGTTATACGAAGTGGGGCGGATAGACGGGATAAGCAAGTGGCAGCGGTTCTGGCGGATCGAGCTTCCGCTTATCAAAAATCAAATCCGTCTTGTCGTTGTCCTCGCCTTCATCAATCAGTTTCAAAGCTTTGAGAACGTTCTCGTATTGACGAACGGAGGACCAGGCTTCTCTACGCTAACTCCGGCCTTATATTTGTACAAGCAAGGGTTCGAGTACAACGAGCTTGGATACGCTTCCGCGATCGGGGTCGTGGTGTTCGTTATCCTCGTTACCGTAACGCTGTTGTTCAACAGATTCATCAAACCTACGGATAAACTCGACTAAGGGGGGATGGCCATGGGCCGTATCATACTGACCGTACTGCTTCTGCTCACCTTGTTTCCGTTCTATATGCTGATCGTTACTTCGCTCAAGCAATACGATCAAATCGTACATCATTTCTGGGCTCCGGCTTTCCCCCTGCATGTCGGTAATTACTCCGAGGTTTTCATGCAGATCTACCCGTTTCTATTGAATTCCATTCTGATTACGGCCGGCATCGTTTTCTGCGTGCTTCTCAATTCAACGCTTGCGGGATTCGCATTCGTCCGGTATGAGTTTTTCGGAAAAAACGTGCTTTACTTTCTAATCATTATGTTGATGATGGTTCCGGGCTTCCTGCTGTTGATCCCTCAGTTCATTCTGTTCAAGGATCTTGGTCTGATCAACACGTATTGGGCGCAAATATTCGGCCCGATGGCAGGCGCATCCGCCATGGCGACAATGCTCACAAGGACATTCTTCCAGGGATTATCGGGAAGTTTGCTGGAAGCCGCGGAGATGGAGGGGGCCGGCGATTTCAAGGTGTTCTACTCCATCATTTTACCGCTGTCCACGCCGATTATTTCCACGATAGCGATCATCAACGCCCTATTGGGCTGGAACAATTACATATGGCCGCTGGTTGTCACCTCGGGCGACAAAGTGAAACCGATTATCCTGGCTTTGAACAACATTGAGGGTACGATCGATACGGTTCAGGGACTTCAATTCGCTGGCTTCGTCGTTGCTTCTCTACCGCTGTTCCTGCTGTTCATATTTGCCACCAGATCTTTCGTATCGGGGATTACCGCCGGAGCGGTAAAAGGATAAAAACCAACATGAGGAAGGGGTCTTACAATGAGGAAGGTCAAGAAAGGTTTGTACACCGTGGTTGCCGGTGCTTTAGCCGGAATGTTGATGTTAAGCGGATGCTCCAAAAGCGAAACGGGCGCCGGTAACGGGGAAGCGAGCGAGGAATCCTCCGCTCCGTCGATTGAGCTGAATATGACGATGATGACGGAGTCGCAGAATGACACGTCCGAGAAAGAAGCATGGGAATCGATCGCGCAAAGCTATATGGACAAAAACCCCGGCGTCACCATTAACATGGAAGTTCAGAATTTTGGCGGGGTCGAGCAGCATAGAGCTTGGGTCACTACGCAATTGATCGCCGGCACGGCACCCGATATTTTCATGACTCGCCGGATTTGGGATCACGAAGATTTGAATAAAGGCCAACTGGTCGATCTGACCCCTTATTTCAAGGAACCGTCGGCTTATCTGGGCGACAAGTCGCTGGAAGGGACGATCTCCCCCTCCGTTCTGGCGCAATTGATCGGCGCTCAGAAGCAATATGCCAGCGTTCCGACCTATGTGGACGTGGTCAGGGTTTTGTATAACAAGGATTTGTTTACGAAAGCGGGAATCGAAAAAGTACCGCAAACTTGGAACGAGTTCATGGATGCGCAAGCCAAGCTTAAGGACAGCGGAGTGACTCCATTCGCGTTCCCGAACAGCAAGCCGGGAGATTTCAACTATAGCTGGACTTCCCGGATTCTGACCGAGGAGCTGATCGCGAATACCTATCCCGAGCTTGATGTCAGCGGCAACGGTTTCATTGAGATTAACGAATACGTACGCGGCGTAGATCAAGGACTGATCGATATCGAGAAGAGCCCTTATAAGGATATGTTTGGCATAATTAAGGATTGGAGCCAATACTGGTCCAAAGGTTACAACGGCCTTGATATGAATTCATCCAACGATCTGTTTCTGCGCGGCGAAGCGGCAATGATCATGAGAACGAGCGCGCAAAGCAAGGTTATGTTCGAATCTAAAGCACGTCAATTCGAGATGGCTTCCTTCCCGCTGCCTTATTTGACGCAAGATAACCATCCGGACGCCGCAGGCAAACTGATGGAGATCGGCGGAGTTCCGGCCGGAAATCTGGCTATTCCCGCTACGATTCCGAAAGAAAAGCTTGAGGCTGCCATCGACTTCCTCCGCTTCACCGTATCTCCCGAGATTCAGGGCTCGATGGCCGATAAGCTCTACAGAGCGCCGGTCACGGAGAATGCGGACCTGCCGGAGAAGCTGGCCGGATTTAAGTTCGCGGGAGAGCAAATGAAGTTGAATATTTACGGCGGTGAAGTCGACAAGAACGTAACCGAGAATAACCAAAAGCTCGGTCAGCTGTTCCTGGACGGAAAGATCACGCAGGAAAAATACATCAGCCAACTGAAGAAAGTCATGGTTGACGGCGTTAACAAATTAATGACAACGAACGATTGGAACAAAGAGAACAATTACGGAATCACGAAGTAAATGAGGGCATGGGCCGCCGGTCGTGTGACTGGCGGCTTTCTCGTTCATCGGAAGAAGCCCGGCATGAAAGGGGGGCGTTTGGTGGGGATTCGGAAACGGAAGGGACACGACTTGCTCTTGCAATTGTTTTGGACTTTTTTCCGCATCGGACCTTCCACGTTCGGCGGCGGTTACGCTATGATGCCAGCTATAGAGCGGGAAGTGATCGAGAAGAAGCAATGGATCGACGACAAGGAGTTAGCGGATATGGTTTCTTTATCCGGGTCGGCTCCCGGCGGAGTCGGGGTAAACGCCGCCGCTTTCGTCGGTTATCGTAAAGCCGGGATTGCAGGGGCTGTTGCAGCGGTTGCGGGCGTTACGTTGCCGACCTTCCTGATCGTGATCGCTTTAAGCTTGTTTTATTTGTATTTTCAGGACAATTCCAAGGTAGAAGCAGCTTTGAAAGGCGTGCATGGCGCCGTAGTCGCATTGATTCTCATGGCTGCTTTCCGGATGGCGAAGTCATCGGTTTTTGACGTGGCCACGACGTGTGTAGCCATTGGGGCTTTCTTGGCGTTATTCTTGCTCGATATTAATCCGCTATATATCATTCTATCCGGGTTGCTGGCCGGAACCGCGCTCGTGAAAGGAAAGGAATTGATCGGTCTTCGGGCGCGGACGGAGAAATCAGGGATGAATAAGTCGAAGCATGAGCTTGTCTATCCGGAATATTATATTTGAATGCAAATTAGGGAGGGAGAGGGCGAGGCATGTTATGGGAATTGTTCGTTACGTTTCTGAAAATAGGCTTTGTTTCCTTCGGTGGCGGTTATGCCGTCATCCCTCTCATTCAATATGAAGTGGCGGCTAACGGGTGGCTCTCAAGCAGCGAATTTCAAGCGGCGGTGTCGCTTGCCGGAATGGCGCCCGGGCCAATAGCGACGAACAGCGCTACGCTTATCGGCTATAAAACGGCAGGGTTATGGGGCGCGATATTATCAACTCTAGGCATTGTATTGCCGTCTCTCGTTGTCGTTATACTGCTTACTACTGTATTCATCCGTCTTCAGCATAACAAATGGCTAAAGTCTTCATTTTATGGCTTACGTCCTATTATTACGGGGCTGATCGTATATGCCGCGATTCATTTCGGTTTTCTCGGCGGAAACGAGAACGCATTTACTTGGAATACGGTTTATACGTTGGGCATCTGCGCGGGAAGTCTCTATGTTATGCTTAAATACAAGTTCCACCCTTTTAAGGTTATTCTGACGGCCGGCGTTGCCGGTATTGTATTATTTTAACAAGTACAAGTATGCCAAGGGAGTTGGATTTTCGATGAGTTGTTGCGGTCCTAGCCGTTTCCAGACAAGCGACACATCCCTTCTAACGGAACAAGTAGACTCGGATCGGGGCATAGAGGCGTCCGTAATCGACAAATCCGGAATGGTATATATTCCCGGAGGCTCTTTTCTCATGGGAACGAATGACCGGGAAGGCTTCCCCGCCGATGGAGAAGGGCCGATTCACGGCGTCGCGATCACCGGATTTTACATGGACGCCTGTGCGGTTACGAACGAAGAGTTTGCCAGGTTTGTCACGGCTACGGGTTATGTAACGGAAGCCGAACGCTTTGGTTGGTCGTACGTATTTCATTTGTTCGTGTCGCCGGATACGGCATCCCGCAGTAATCGAACTCCGCCGGGAACGCCGTGGTGGCTCGTCGTTGAAGGGGCGGATTGGCGTCATCCGGAAGGTCCGGATACCGGATTCGAAGATCGAAGAGATCATCCGGTGATTCATGTCAGTTGGAATGATGCCATGGCGTATTGCGCATGGGCCGGCAAGCGCCTGCCTTCCGAAGCGGAATGGGAATACGCCGCCCGCGGAGGACTTATTCAGAAGCGATACCCTTGGGGGGACGAACTTAAGCCCGGAGGCGAGCATCGGTGTAACATCTGGCAAGGCAAATTTCCTGTCAAGGATCACGCGAGCGACGGGTATTCCGGCACCGCTCCGGTTCGAAGCTATCACCCCAACGGGTATGGTCTGTATAACATGGCGGGGAATGCGTGGGAATGGTGCGCCGATTGGTTTAGTCCGAACTATTATTCTTCCAATGAAACGGATAATCCGTTAGGGCCCCGTGAGGGAAGCGAAAGAGTAATACGGGGAGGCTCGTATTTATGCCACAAATCGTATTGCAACAGGTACCGAGTAGCGGCTCGAAGCAAGAATACGCCTGACAGCTCGACCGGAAATATCGGTTTTCGATGCGTACTGTCGATTTGAAGATTAGACGGGACTGGATAGCGGAAAAGCGGTTGCTGCGGCAACCGCTTTTTTTAAGATATTTTAGAATACCAAAGCGATGAAGACGCTAAAGAATAAATTTGATCAAAGGAGATTCATGCATTTAGGTGGTGAGAGGATGTGGCGGATCGTCCATTTTGGCAAGGTGAGCTCATGGTTGCTTCTTGTGATTGTTAGTTTTTTGATCGTAGCGACATTAAAGCTCGTGAAGGACCGACAAGTTAATGGGATTAGGAGGGTTGGAAAGACAAGGAATTTGTCGTAATATGATATACGAATATAGGAAGGAAGAACGAACCAACATCCGGGAGATGACTGCCATGGGAAATCGGAAAGCGAATACTTCAGGTAGGATTGATCTAAGAGGATATACATACGAGGGGGAACTTCGTTGCAATAAGCCTCACGGATTCGGCAAAGAATTCGATAGAACCGGCGGATTAAATTACGAAGGTTTCTGGCAGTATGGTCTAAAAAACGGGCAGGGTAAAGAATATCGTTCGCGTGTTTACGATTTAGTATACGAAGGTGAGTTTAAGAACAACCATTATGAAGGCAAGGGCATCTTTTATTTTAATAACGGTTATGTATACCACGGGCATTTCGAGGATCGGGAATTTCAAGGGCCGGGGGTGGTCTATGCACCTGACGGTGAGCTCAATTTCGTCGGTACGTTCTCGAAGAATAAGAAGGACGGAATCGGCTTCCAGTATTACAAGGGAAAAGTCATTAAAGGCGAGTGGGAGGAAGGCGAACTTATTCGGCAGATCGATCCGGATCATGGCAGCAGGGATTACTTTGAATCGATAGATCGAGAAAAGAAGATTCATTTTGACGAGATTCTATTCGAACTTGGCGTTGAAATGCCTTCTCTCGTACCCTCCCGAACCTCGATCCCGTTGACGGATCAAACCGTTCTTAAGCTCGATCCCAGTCTGGAAAAGGCGATCCGAAAAGATCCTCGAATTCAGAATCCAAATCCGATTACCATCGGAGACATGAAGCAACTCTATTATTTGGATTGCTCGTACGGCGAATGGATTAAGGATTTGACGGGAATCGAACATGCGGTCAATTTGTCGGATCTAGATTTGTCGGGATCGCTTGACGACAGCATCATTGAACTGCCGGATCTCAGTTGCTTGGTTAATTTGAATTCTCTCAACTTGAACTCGACAAACATCAGCTCCGTTGACAGCCTTGCGAACCTGCCGAATCTAGCCGATCTATACCTCCAGGATACGTGCGTTACGGATCTTAAGCCGCTGGCTCGGATCAAGACGCTCGAGAGTTTATCGGTCGAACGCGATTGGGTGGATCTAGAAGATCTAAAGTTCTTGGTAGAGCGGAATCCTTCGCTTACCATCTATGGATACAACGATGATGAAGATGATGATGATTACGATGACGATTGCGACCTTTATGAAGATGAAGACTAAAGAATAGAACGCAAATCAGCCCTTCCGACCTCCTACTTGGAGACGGAAGGGCTGAAAAGTTTGTTTTCATTTTACCGTGCTCCAATTATTAGGCAGTCGGTCAGGCGGTGGTGATCATCCTCATTACATTAAGAAGCTAATTCCCCCGGCCATCAGAGTCAAGTTAACGACTTTATCCTTAAGCTCTTCCTTTGCTCCTGGAAGCTGCCCGTGCGTCATCACGGAGAGGATCTCTCAAGAGCAGATCTTTTTAGTATTACCTTAAAGTGTATATTATTGAATTTTACTACAAATATTTTGCTTTAATCTCATTGAATATACGCTCTTTTTGATTCTTATGTTCCTTGATGGATTCTGATTCTGTCTTTGAATCAGAATAAAAATCACTTGGATCTGTTTGATCTAGGTTGAATTTCCCAGATTGCATATTGATTACGCAATATTGCCCAAACGTATTTTTCCTTAAGAATATCAGATATTCCTTGTTCTTTTTCATTTCAGTATAATCTTCAGTAGTTAATTTTGTCTTTCCTTGTATGTCCTGAATAATAGCTAACGGTTCAATGACTTGCAAATCTTTAATTTCTGTCGGTCCTTTCACAATCCTTTCAATGTCAATATCAGTAAGTGTGTAATAATCTTGGATCGCACCAGTAGAATATTGTACAATGTGCATTTCTCTATCTTCAAAGTCTTCAGTTGGCCTTCCAATAACAACTAGTTCAGCACCAGAATACAACTCATCTGCACTTGAATAACCTACATAGTCTGCAGACATAGATACGACGCGGAAGGAATTATAAACCGCGAAATAATAATAAGAAGACGCCGCTATAACTAAGGCTAGAATAAGAGAAATCATTGATTTTTTGTTCAGTACCATACGATTTTTCCCTCCTAAAATTATTTACCAACTACCCCACTTAGTCGTAATGTTGTTTAAGTCATAACTCGAAGGTGTGGTTATTGTACGATCTTTTAACGAGTCATTCCCTGCTGTCATTACAGAAGAGGCTTTATTGGTTGCACTTGTTGTGTGTTCTAAACCTACTGAATGCCCTACTTCGTGAGTTGCAGTGTTCTTAATAGCAGTATCAGTTTTAAGGTTTCTAGCAATAAAAGTGTTGTCATATAAAGAAACTACACTATAATCCCAATTATCAGAATCTGGATTTCGGGGGAAATTCCCGAAAATAGAGCGATAATAGAAAGAAGTACGACCAAAAAGTCCCTCTTCTGCGGTAGTACCTACATAATACTCATCGGTTGTTGAATCATTGGTAGTGGTAGAGCCAATATAAAGATTTGGAGATACCGCCGTCCATTTTGACCGCGCCCAGTCAAATTTTGAAGTATATCCATAAGATGCAATAGAACTATCATAATAAGCACTATAATAACCAGTGTTACGTTTGTACACGTGTACATCAGCGAATGCAATTGAAGAAAAAACCACGGAAAGTGCAACAAGAGAAAAAATTAAAGCTGTCCTCTTCTTCATTTTGAAATCTTCCTCTCCAAATAAATTTGTAAAACCTTACTCCTTAAATCTTCCCTCCTTAAATATTATTGTATAGGTTTATTTCCTATTATATCTTCCAAGTAATAGTGTATATGAAATTTTTTATGCAAAAAACCTACAATAGGTTCATTTATAATGTAATTAAATACCTATAAATTGTCATAAATTGTTGATTTATGATGGTGTTTTTCAAGCGTCGTTGATCACGAAATCCCCGCACCCATTAAAGCCCGAGCGAATCTACGGTTCCATGGGGCTTTTAATGGGTGAGGCGTGCTAAAGGAATCGGCATGCCCTCGTTTGGATTGGTAAACGAGGTGATAATCGTAGCCAATCCTGGAACTCAAATCTTTAGATGGATTTGCAGAAACCATGTTGTGATCCAAAGAATAAAAAATACTATTTTCATAATGGACTTAAAGAATTAGAAGTGGAACTTTTTTACCCAATAAAGTAAGAGAAATTAGGACATAGAAGATACATCATTAACAAAATATTCATGAAACGGGTCACTCGGCCTTCGGGTCGGCCGAGTCAACCATCAACATCTTTAATACGATGAGGAACGATACTTGAACTGCTACCGCGAGGTTTCGTTTTGATGTTAATGGGGCTGACATGTGGTAGCTTCTTTTTCGTTTAATGAGTAACGGGCAGGTATTTTTTAATCGAAAGCCGAAACATTAACATCAGCAAACCTGTCTAAATGGTTGAGGTGATTGACGATGAGAGTGTTTAAAAATTTGGGACAGATTTCGTTAGTACTCATACTTATGATTGTTGCGGCCAGCTGCAGTACGTTGGGCAAAGGATCATGTAATTCTGACAATGAGTGGGCCGATTTCCTGATAATCAATAACATTACGTATTATCAGAACAACGATGGAACCATGGCGGTAACGGCGGAGCAATTAGGGGACACGGTAGGGAAAATCTCTTACATGCTTAATGATCATGCTTGTACAGGTCACGTGTCTAAGAACGGGGACGCGGCATTCCTTCCGATTGGTACAGTTGTTTATGCATTGAAGGGTTATAAATCGGAGTTTCGCGTCGTAGCGAATAACAAGGTTTACGAGGTAAATGATAATCCGAATGCAGCAACGGTAGGAGATCTCATGGACATTGAAGGCAAGGTGGAGATAGTAAGCCTGGAAAGCGGCCAAGATGGCAGATTAATCGGCAACTTCAGCCAAGATGCGTCATCGGATTTCATAAGTGAGCTTCTACCTCTGCCCTATGTCGGCTTCGATGCGGTCTACGAGACAATCAAGCATGAGGCAGGAATCTTCCTGCGCGTGCACCTTCAAGACGGCACGTCATTTCGAATGGTCTACTATCCCAAAGCGAATGGTTTTTCGGCAGGAGCCTTCGGAACGGAAAAGTTGAAATTATTAATCATGTCTCAGAGACAACAAATTAAAGCAGCAGCGGGATTATAGCGGGTCTGCCGAGTGAACGAGAATTAGGAAATAGGATTGAGCTAACGAGGAACTATAGCTCTACGAAAACAGGCTACCGTTTTCTCGGTAGCCTGTTGAATTTCATTCACAACTCCTTAAGATACTTGGTATCAATAAAGAGGAACCGTTCTTCGTTTCCGAGTCGCATCGTCAGAGTGGGAACGCTAAGCGCGGTCGCCCATTCCTTGGAGTTAAGAACAAATTTTATTTTTCCTTGTCCCGGCTTGATTGCGGAGGGTTGCACTTTCATTAACTTCGCACCGTTGGGCGGGTCGAAGAGCGATGCGAAACTTGTTATCTTGCTCTTGTAATCCAGCACGAATTCCGCGCCTTTCGACGTCATCGTCACATTGAATGCAGTCACTTGGAAATCGTCGTTCGGGAATGCCGGAGTAAACGGAACGTTTCCTTTCTTCACCATGTCACCTTGAGAAGACGGAGCTTTCTCTTCCGAGGTTGGTGAAGACGTGGAAGCAGGCAACGTGTAAAGCAAACGGTAATCGTACCACGTCAAAACGTCCGTGTATTTAGCGGCGGCAGCCTTTGCCTTGTCCGTCGCACTAGCGCCACCGCTACTCACCCAACTGCTCCAACCTTCCAGAAATTCTTCTTTCTTAAGACCTGTTTCAAGGACGACGTGCTCAGGGGTTTGCTTCGGATCCTCGAAGATCCGGTAAACCGCGCGCCTCGAGGCATTTTCCCCGAACAAGTCGTCAATATATGCATACATAGATCCGATGAGCTTGTAGGTGTACAAGTGGCCATTCGGATTTTTCTTATTCCGGGTATACCATTCCCAATCGAAGGAAGTTCGGTAGTTACGAACTAACTCCATCGCTAAGGGTACTTCGTGATTGAACAGATCGGATAAAACGGACCTCGTATCTTGCTCCTTCACGACGAGGTTCGATTGCCCTTGCCACTCCTGCTGTTCAAACGAATCGGTTCCCACGTATGGATTGGCGGAAGCCATCGCATGGTTCAACTCGTGAGCCGTGTTGCCGTAGCTCGGACCGAATGCGCCGAATAAATACGTCTGCCCGTCCTTTACGTTAGCGAATCCGCCGCCGGCTTGTTCAGGACGTTCGATGAGATCTCTGCGGCCCATGATCTTGGCAGCCATGCTCGCGTCTTTCATGTAGAACGCAATGACCTTCTGCCCCGGAACCGGATAATAGTTCGCTTTCGCGATCCGTTCGTAGATGCTGTCCATTTCCTGCTGAACCGCCGTTGTAACCTGCTTTGCATACATGTCGTCCGCATATACGGTGAAATGCTTCGTCTCAAACTTTTTCCCCTTCGCCGTCGTTCCTGGGAAATTCGTATCGACCGGAGAGGTGCCGTATGCAAACGACTTTTCCGCTTGCGCAACTCCGTCGGCGATTAAGCGATCGGTAAGCCCGACGAGCGATGTCACGCCCGCATCGAACGCCGTCCGGTTTACGTTCAACGCTTTATCCGACATGGAATCGTCGATCCATGTGTTCCGGTCCCGGATGAGTACGAGTTTTTTCGTCTTCGTCCATAATTGCGAAGTTAGAGCATTGCCAAGGTCCGTATTTAGCCAAGCCGTTTGCGGCAGGACTCGGGACGCCGTCGCCGAATACGAAGGGTCCGTATAACTGTACATCATTTCGTTGGCAAGGCCGCTACCGCCCATGGCGTATAGCTCGACCGTAGTCTCGATATGCTCGAAATTCAGTTTTTCGGCCAGTGCTTTCGCGCCTTCTTGTTCCGTAAACTTGCCTCCGACGAATGCGAATAAGAGCGTATACTCGGGCTTATGGTCCCGATAATGGCTCGCCAAATGAAGCATTGTCGCTACTCCGGCCGCGCCAGCCTTCGCGCTCTCGTACCAGCGGTTATCGGGCAAGCTGCCGAAACCGTCCAGATTCGCGATATAGAGGATTGCTTTCTCTTCCTTCTCGCCCGGGATGACGCCGATCAGGTTTTCCGCCGGTTGCTTCGACCGATCAATCGTCATCTGGATATCGATCTTTGCATCAGGCAACGCCTTGGCGGTAGCTACTTGCGTTACGCCAAGATCGGTTGCCGCCGCCGATGACAGGTACAGCACGGGCACTCCAACCGTCTTCGTATTAAGCGGATGCTCGGCATTGCCGACTTTTAATTCGCCATTCGCGACGATGAATACGCCGGCCGCGCCTTTTTTCGCTGCGCGCTGAACTCTATCGAGTATCCCCTCGGGAAACTTGCCGTTAATATCATTCCAATGGAATACAATGAATTTGTTCTTCAAAGAAACGTTAGCGCCATATTCTTTTTCCGTTCCGGTCCCGGCATAGATGAGCTTTTCCGATTTGTAATTTCCTGTAGGCGTTTGCGAAAAAGGCATGTAATCCGTCATAAACCGGAGCCTCTTTCCGTTTACCGTCACTTGCTCTTTCGTCATCTTCGTCACGCCTGCTTCAAAGCGTTGCCGGTACGTCTTCTCCCCCAACAGAGGAATCATGCCGACAGCTTGCATCTGGTTCTCTACGTACGTTACCGCATCCGCGTAGCCGCGTGTCCCGGTTTGCCGCCCGGCATAATTTTGCTTAGCCAGTTCGGCAATGAGGGAGTAAGCATCATAAGGCTTCGACTCTTCAGCCCGGCTAACTCCAATAGGGAGAATCGAAAAAAGGATAGAGACAAGCGCCGCGATGCAAATCGTTCTTTTTCTGAGTAATCCTATCATTCCGTCTTCCTCCGAGTTCATTGGGAAAATATCTCTTTTAGCACTTTAATACTATATCATAATGTTCATTGAAACTATTCACTTGAGGATGGTTCGAATAACTCCAAACTTTAAACACATTCCCCAAACATTCATCGTTTAAGTTGGAGTGAGAGTTACGAATCAGACCATGATGAGAGTAGGGCTGGAGATGAACCGAAATTTGCACGATTACTGGGGGCCTAAGAGAATCATTCCGGCAGTACGTAAGACTGCGGATTTGCAAACGGCTTGCAATAGCGAATGGCCGGTAGTCTTTTTGCTGATCGGCGATTTGTTCACGGTGGAGGAGTATGTTAGCCAAGTGCTTCGCGCGCGGAAAAAGGTCTTCCTGCATGTGGATTTTATTAACGGGTTGGGCAGCGATCCCATCGTAATCAAATTTATAGCGGAGCGGATAAAACCGACAGGCATTATTTCCACGAAAAGCCACTTTGTGAAGCAGGCCAAGAAGAGCGGGCTCATCGCCATTCAAAGAATGTTCCTTATCGATAACTCGGCATTGGATCAAGGCATCCAGAACATCGAGCAGAGCTGCCCTGATGCCGTCGAGATTATGCCCGGCCTTATTCCAAGGGTTATTACGAAGCTGCGCGATACGCTTCCCCAACCTATTATCGCAGGCGGATTAATTCAGGATCATGCCGAAATCGAAATAGCCTTGCAAGCGGGAGCGAGCGCGGTTTCGATGGGCAGCAAGCACCTGTGGGCGCCCCGATCATAGAGCTAGATTCTATTAACGTGCGAATCGACGTTTACATATCTTTCATTTGCATTTGATACTGCGATAACAAAAGGCTGATAAAGTAGAACTTGTAGCCGACAATCGAATAATAAGGGTATGAGTCGAGGAGATAACCCTTTATGCAACAAATGGATGGCGCTTATTTTTCCGTGCCGCTTCCGTTTGGTGGATAAAGGGTTTTTTGGCTTGTCTTGAACTCTATTCGGATGAAGCTAAATCCGTAGAATGGAAGGATTGGAGACTCGTGATAAGACATTCTAGGTTCTTTTCCGTTATCCTCATTTTTACTCTAGTAAGTGGAATCATTCAGTTTAATTCATTTTTGCCTAAGACTAATGCTGCAGATGCGGTAAGGAAATCGCTCGATGTAAACAAAACGCTGGTAGCGCCCGTAATCGACGGAAATCTAGATGAATCGATATGGAATCTTGATCAGCAGTTGGATTCGAGGCAAGGGGACGGCATTTTCAAAGACTCGAGCTTCGGTTTGCTCTGGGATAACCAATATCTCTACATTGGCGTCAAGCTGGATGACGATAATCTAACTTCGAACGGTTCGGGTTATTGGTTCGAACAGGATAATATCAACGTGTTTTTGGATCCAACGATGCATCGGTCTACTCCGTTTGCGAAGGACGACATGCAGTTGGGATTCGTTTATCAGCCGGGAACGACGACTCCGGAATTTCATTTTGGAGCGGCGCTCAACAATCATAGCGGCAAAGACGAGAAAAAGATTCTTAGAGCCATCCAAACTACGAATAACGGTTGGTCTCTGGAACTGGCCGTGCCGTGGGATATGTTGAGTATGGATCCGTTGGTAACGAAGCAATTGGGCATTGAAATCGGAGCTTCGGATCGTTATGATACGGATCCTTCAAAGATAAGAAATAGCTATTGGAGCGCATTCAATACCTTATCTTTCTGGAATAATACGAGCGGCTTCGGACAAATCAACCTGGTAGACGGCAATCCGGTTACGGGAGCTATTAACCCGGTGCTGCTAGAAGAAAATTTTGAAGGATATGCGGATGGCGAGCTCCCGTTCGGATGGATATCGGACGTGAATGCCGGCAGTACTCCGATTTCCGTCGTTCAGGATACATACGGGAATAGGGCATTGAAGTTCGACGGAAATGCTTCCGGCAAACAGGCCCGAATCACGGCGCCCGTCCAATGGGATAACTACGTGATCGAGGCGGACGTGAGATTCGAGGAGGTACTGAACGGAGCCCGGTGGGCAGCTATCATGTTCAGAGGCGCTTCCAACGGCAAGAACCCTTATAATCAGATGGCTGTTAGGCAGAACGGCAGTTATGAGGTGGCCCTGAGGAAGCAAGATAATCAATGGGCTACGCCTACGCCCGTAACGGGAACGTGGACTCCGTTGATTCTTAATGAAGATTATTCATGGAAAGTCAGAGTTTCCGGCAGCAATGTTAAGGAATATATCAAGGCGAAGGGCGATCCCGATTATACGATGGTGGTGGATCAAAATCTAGGTCCCGATGTGTTGTTGGAAAAGGGAAAGGTCGGCTTTCAGGCCGATCAGAGCAAAGTTGCGTTCGATAACCTGAAGGTGACGAGAATTACCGCGGAACGTCTGGACGTGACTCTTCCTTCTACTTTGGAAGCCTTAACTACGCCGGTGAGCGTAACGGGCAGCGTCTATCAATCCGATGGAATCGCAGATCTTCTCACAGATAAACAGATTAAGCTTTATTCGTCCGACGAGAGCGTCATTAAAATTATCAATAACAAAATCGTTCCGGTTAAAGAGGGAACCGCAACGGTAAAAGCGGTATATATCAATGCCGAAGCCGCACAGCAGATCGTTGTAACCCCCTCTACTACCGGCGTGCAAACCCTCTCTTTAGTACCGGATGAAGGCTACAAGCTAGCGGTAACCGGAACGGAGATCCCGTTAGACGCTCTTACTTTCAAGGCGGAATTCAGTGATTTTACTTCTGGAACGCTTAAGGGCGACGAGTTAAATTGGTCATCCAATAATTCTGCGGTCGTCATAGAGGACGGGGTTATCAAAGTGAAGCAGAAGGGGGCCCATCTGCTGACCGTGCAAATGGACGGCGCATCGGCCACGATGCTTATAGCCGCTAAGGATGCTGCCGATTCCGAATACGTATTATATGAAGAAAATTTTGACGCCATTGCGGACGGTTCGCTTCCAGAGGGATGGATTCGTAAGGAAGGCGCCGCTGTAGGAAAGGCAGGAGTGAAGGACGGAGCATTGGAGATCGATGCGAGCGCTTCGCCCAACAATCCTTCCAGGGTACTGCTCCCTGAATATTTGGCGATGTTCGGCGATTACAAAATCGAAGCGGACGTGACTCATCTGGCGGCGAACGATGCGGCAAGATGGAACTCCGTCATGTACCGAATCCAAAATAACGATTTTCCCTATTATCAAATGGCGGTAAGAAAGGACGCAACGGCATCCAACGGCATTGAATTCGCCGAAAGAACTCCGGCTAACGCTTGGAATGTTATGGATAGGGGAACTTACACGGAGGCACTCGATCCTGCCAAAATGTATCGCTATGTCGTAAGGACATTCGGCAACAGAGTCGAGCAACAGATCAATGACAAGTTGATTAACAATAACGATATGGCAACCGCGTATGCCAAAGGAGGCATAGGCTTCCAGGCTAACGGCAGCAAAATGAAGGTAGATAACGTTCGGGTATCGCTGCAACAAACCGCGCTGACTCCTCTGCCATCCGACCTTTTCGTCAACGTGACGGAGCCGGAAACCAAAATTTCGATCGCGCCATCCGTGGTGACAGAGATTAAGAGCATGAACGATCTAAGCGCGCTGACAGGAACTACGCTTCCCGCCACGGTCATCGTACATGTTAACGGTGACTTGAAAGTGACGGATCCGTCCGGCAAGACCCAGATCGGAGATCTGGATTCGATGATCGACGCACTCGGAGCCAGGATGATCCCGGCCTTCTACGTGAAAGACGAACTGACCGTCAACGGCTTGATGGATGCTCTGAAGGCCAAGGGGATCGAGGATGCTTTCGTCATCTCGGACAATGGAGATTTAGTCAAAAGAGCGCGAACCCTCTATCCCATGATCCGCGGAATCGTTGATTTCAGCGCGATGGACATCGCGACTAAAGACGACCTGTTGGAAGTTCGCAGAAAAACGACGGTTAGCTTGTCTAAAATCGCGATTTTGCCTCAAAAAGCTTCGTCTATGGAAAATGTGGCCTATTTGCAGCAACGCGCCATCATCGTATGGGCCCAAGAAGCCGCAAGCCAAGCGACTAAAAGCTTATCTCTTCATCAATTGATTACGGCGGGCTTGAACGGCATCGTTACCGATTCGCCAACGAAAGCGTTCGAGGCATACAAGGTATACGACCACGAAACGACGCTTATCCGCAAGCCATACATTATCGCTCACAGAGGAATGCCTTCCGTTTCTCCTGAAAATACGCTCGTAAGCAATAGGCTGGGTCTCGAAGCCGGGGCGGACTTCATTGAGAACGATATGTTCCTCACTCTCGATGGACATTTGATTATTACTCATAACTATGAACTATCGACGACAACGAACGGCAGCGGCAACGTAGAAAGCTACACGCTGGCGCAATTAAAAACGTTGAATGCGAATAAGCCTTATCCGAACGGATTCCCGTTCGAGCCTATGCCGACTTTGGACGAGCAGATTGAGCTGGCTCGGCAGAGCGGGAAGATGGTTATGGCGGAGATCAAGACGAGTACGCCCGCGGCTGTCGATGCCTTCGTGAGAATCATCAAGGAGATGGGTGCGGAAGATGTCGTCAACGCGATGTCCTTCGACGCGAATCAATTGAAACGGCTCGCGCTGCTGATGCCGGAAATGCCTTCCGGATTATTAACCGGCTATATAGCGAACGAATCGAATGTCGGTAGATCGCTGCGCGAGACGCTGAAGGTGCTCCAGCCGTTGAATGCGACATTCAATACGGATTATTCCGGATTGGGCAAGAACTTCATGGAGGCCGCGAAGCATCGGGGCATTCTCGTATCTCCGTGGACGTTCAACAATAAAGCCGATTTCATGAGGTTGTTCAAGCTTGGGGCATTCGGTATAACGACCGATTATTCTTTCTGGGCATCGGATTGGGCGGCTGCGATTAAACCGGAGAAAGACCGCTACGTACTAGAGAAGAACGAGACCGTTCCGATTGTAGCGGAAATTGAGAGCTTTAAGGGCGATAAGACTAACGTAACGCCTGATATCGTATGGTTGGATGGCCAAGATCTGGTCGAGGTGAACGGAAGTAAAATGACGGCCAAGAAATCGGGGACGGCACATGCTCTGTTCAGATACACGGCATCCATGGATGAAAGTAATACGAATCTGTACGACATCTATACGCAACCGGTAGCTATTGAGATCAAAGGCCAGAAACCGGAAGAGCCGAGCGAAGGCGGAGGCAATGGCGGCGGTGGAAACGGTACGGGGACTGGCGGCACGGGAGGTACTGACGTTCCGATTCCGGCTAATCCCGCGGATGTGATTGTTGCGGTAGAAGGCAAAGTGGACGCTGCCGCATTGAAGAAGGCATTCGATGCTCACTCCCGAGTACAAGTGAAATTCACCGGAGACAATCTGGAGCTAGCGGCGGCCGGTCTTCTGGATGCAAGTCGTAAGAAGGATCAAGATTTGGTTATCTTGGGCGAGCATGCGACTTATTCTCTGCCATTATCCGTTCTGAATATCGAAGCATTGGCCAAGCAGCTTAACGTAAGCGTAGATGCCTTGTCCATCAGGGTGACGCTTCAAAAGCTCAGCGGCAGCGATGCTGCGGCAGTGGAAAATTCAGTGACTGCCGCAGGAGGAACGCCGGTCGCAGGGACCGTGAAATTTGAAGTAGAAGCGGTGAATCAAGAAGGGAAGTCCGTCGCCGTTTCGTTCGGTTCCACCTATGTTTCACGCGATATCGTACTGAACAAGGTCGTGGATCCGAGTAAAGCGACAGGCGTGCAAATCTTCCCTGGAACGAACCGGATGAAATTCGTTCCAACGTTGTTCTATACCAAAGACGGTAAAACAACGGCTACGTTGAAACGGAATGGAAATAGCCTATATACGGTAATAGAGAACAATATCAGCTTTGCGGATATGGCCAACCACTGGGCAAAGGCCGAGGTAGAGCTATTGGCTAACAAGCTGGTCGTGAATGGCGTGAGCGCTAATCGGTTCGACGGCGATCGTAATATTAACCGCGCGGAATTCGCAGCGCTGCTAGTCCGGGCATTAAGCTTGGATCCTGCGAAAGCGACGACAAAGTTCCATGATGTTAACTCCGCCGCCTGGTACGCGGAAGATGTGGCGACTGCCGTATCCGCAGGCCTGGTCAGCGGGTATAAAGATGGAACCTTCCGTCCGGATCAAGAGATTACACGTCAAGAACTTGCTACGATGGCAATCCGCGCTCTCGCTTACGCGGGTGTAGACACGACAATATCGGCAGACAAACAAGCGGAAATGCTTAGCCGATTTAAGGATGTACAGGCTGTCGGTTGGGGGAACTCGGAAATGGCCGCAGCGCTTAACGTTGGCCTATTGAAAGGGACGACAGCGAATACGTTGGGTTCCGAGAGTTACGCAACCCGCGCGCAATCGGCAGTCGTATTGAAACGTTTGTTGAGTAAGGCGAATTTTATTAACTAACTCCGTTACTGCTTGTCGGTGCTGGAAGGAGCTGCTCGTATATTGTCGGTTGTGTTGGATTTCGATGGTTACTTTTTTGATTTGGATGGGACGATTTTGCTTGGAGACGCTTTGCTTCCCGGCGTCTCCGAGACGCTCGTTGCCTTGCGGGATCGGGGAAAGAAGATTTTGTTCTTGAGCAATACGACCACCCGGACTCGCGGAGAATGTCAATTAAGGTTACAGAGACTTGGGCTGGAATGTCATTTGGAAGAGGTGGTGACGGCGGCTTATGCCGCGGCTGTGTATTTGCGCGAAGAGAAGCCGGAAACTCGCGTATTCGTTGTTGGAGAACCGGCGATGATTCGCGAATTGGACGAACAAGGGATCAGGCACACGGAAGATCCGCTTGAAGCTACGCATGTGCTTGTCGGAATGGATATGCATTTCGATTACGGCAAGCTGCATCAGGCAATGAAAGCCGTACGCAATGGGGCGGTTATGATTGCAGCCAATCCGGATCCCTGCTGCCCGGTCGACGGCGACCTCATTCCCGACACATGGGCGATGGTGAAGGCAATTGAAGCCGCCAGCGGCACGCAGCCGATGGCGGTAATCGGGAAGCCGTCGAAGCACTTCGGAGTCCAAGCGCTGGAGTCCGGAGGGCTGCCCGGCGAGCGCTGCCTGATGATCGGCGACAGGCTGGAAACGGACATTTTGTTTGGTTCCGTTAACGGCCTGGGTACCGCGCTTGTGTTGACGGGAGTGACCTCCGAGGGCGATATCCGGCAATCCCAGGTTCAGCCGGATTATGTGTGGACCTCTATGGAAGAGCTGCTTTCCGTAATCGAAGGCGGTGAGAATCAATAGTTGGTAGATTTTACGTCCGTATGATACAACGATCGTTTCTAGTTTATGTTCATTCGCTAGAGTGAAAGAGTCAAGCGGATGGAGCACGGTTCAAACACCCATTATCATTTTGAAGGAGAGAATACTATGCGCCTGATCTCGAAAATGTCCAATAAAACGATTTTTGTTTCTTTATGTCTTATGTTATCTATAACGGCTTGCTCTAACAACAATACCGCCCCCGAGGAACAGTCATCGGCGGCAACGGTATCCCCTTCCTCCTCAGCGCCAGTCAATGAAGCGAATAATGAGGAAAAGGTCGAACTTACCTTCTATTATCCAATTGCCGTAGGAGGTCCGCTAACCGCCACGGTGGAAGGCATGGCTCAAGAATTTACGAAGCAAAATCCTAATATTACGATCAAGCCGGTATACACGGGCAGTTATGCGGATACCGCGGTCAAAACACAGGCGGGGGTGCAAAGCAAAAATCCACCCGACGTGGCCGTGCTGCAATCGACGGAGCTATTCAGCTTGCTTGATATGGATGCGATTATCCCACTGGATGATTACATTGCTACGGAAGGCGGAGATACGTATTTGTCGGACTTCTACCCGGCATTCCTATCCAATTCCCAAACCGGCGGCAAAACCTACAGTATCCCGTTCCAACGCAGCACCATCGTCCTTTATTACAACAAGGATCTGTTTCAAGCAGCCGGTCTAGATCCGGAGAAAGCGCCGCAAACATGGGACGAGATGAAGGATTATGCCAAGAAACTGACTAAGGATGGTACGTGGGGCTTGGAAATTCCCGTATCGGGCTACGCCTACTGGATGCTGCAAACGTTCGCTCTGCAAAATGGCAACAACTTGATGAGCGAGGACGGCAAGAAGGTTATGTTTAATACGCCGGAAAATATCGAAGGCTTGCAATACTGGAGCGATCTAGCGAAGAAGGATAAAGTCATCCCAGAAGGAGTAACCGAGTGGGGAACCGTACCTTCCGACTTCCTGGAAGGCAAGACGGCTATGATGTACCACACGACGGGTAACCTGTCTAACGTTAAGAATAACGCCAAGTTCAATTTCGGCGTAAGCTTCCTGCCTAAGAACAAAAGCTACGGAAGCCCGACCGGCGGAGGCAATATGTATATTTTCAAAGACATCGACAAGAAGAAGCAGGATGCGGCTTGGAAATTCATTCAGTTCATGACGGAGACGGAGCGCGCGGCGCAGTGGAGCATGGATACCGGCTACGTGGCCGTCAAGAAATCAGCTTACGAATCCGAGCGGATGAAGAAGTACACGGCTGATTTCCCTGCGGCTCTAGTTGCCCGCGATCAGCTTGAATACGCTGCGGCCGAACTGTCTACCCATAATAACGGCAAGGTGATTAAAGCTTTGAGCGATCCTATCCAAGCCGTTCTGACCGGCAGCATGACGCCGGAGGAAGCATTGAAGAAAGCTCAGGAAGAGGCGGATAAAGCGCTGGCTCCGTTTAACAAGTAACAGATTCGCAGAAGCGGGGGCATGACGCCGGGCGGCACCTTTACGGAGTTCCGTTGCGGTGCCATGCTCCCTTTCCTTTTTCAACACGTTTGATAGGAGGTACCCGATTGGACAACAGAAAGTTAAGGTTTCATTGGAAAGCGAACGCTTTTGCCTGGCTGCTGCTTCTGCCTTCTCTGCTTTTTTTATTCCTCTTTACTTTTTATCCGATTGCCCAAACCGTCAAGCTTAGCTTGTTCCAAGCGGATTTGGCCACAGCGGTGCCGGTCTTCCTAGGGTTCGATAATTACGCGAATTTAATAGGCGACGAGGTATTTTGGAAGGTTATGTCCAATAACCTGTGGTTCGCCATAGGAACGGTTCCGACATCCATCGTACTGGCAATACTGATGGCGATCTATTGCAATAAAGCGTTGCGGGGAACGAGCTTGGTCCGTATTTCCTTTTTCTACCCGACGATGATCCCGATGATTGCCGTCGCCAACGTATGGCTCTTCATCTATACGCCTCAATACGGACTGCTCAGCCGATTAATGAAGAGCATCGGTCAAGGCGATATCAATTGGCTCGGATCGCCGCAATACGTAATGTGGGCGATGGTTATTATGGTCGTTTGGAAAGAAGCCGGCTATTTTATGATCTTCTTCTTGGCGGGGCTGCAAAATATTCCTCCCGATTTATATGAATCGGCGCAGGTGGATGGCGTGGGACGTTGGACGGTATTCCGCAAAATCACCTTTCCGCTGCTAATGCCTACGACGCTGTTCGTTTCCATTGTAGCGTTGACGAACTCTTTTAAGCTGGTTGATCACATCATGATCATGACCAAGGGCGGACCGAATAACGCTAGCAATCTGCTGCTTTATTACATTTACGAATCGGCCTTCAGCTTCTGGGATCAGGGAATGGCCTCGACCTTAACGGTTGTTATGATCGGAGTTCTGCTGCTGTTCGCGGCGCTTAACTTTTTTGGGCTCGATAAAAAAATTCACTACCGCTAAGGAAGAGAAAGGCGATCTTATGCTGCTCAAAAAATTGAAAATAAGCCGATGGCTTCTATATGCTTGTGCCGCATTGTGGCTAGTTCCTCTTCTATGGATGACGGTTACCGCTTTCCGCCCGAGGGAAATTGCGTTGTCGCCGGCGTTCTCGCTTGAATTCACGCTTGATAACTTTGCCAGAGTTTGGTCGGCGGCGCCGTTCGCGCAGTATTACATCAATACTATTATCATCGTCGTGTGCGTATTCGCCGTCCAGATGCTGACGGCTACGATGGCGGCTTTCGCTTTTGCCCGATTAGAGTTTATGGCGAAAAACGTAGTTTTCATGCTGTTTCTTGTACAAATCATGATTCCTGCCGATGTGCTGATTTTCCCGAACTATAACGTGCTCAAGGAATTATTTCTATTAGATACGAAGCTGGGAATCATGCTTCCTTATTTCGCATCAGCCTTCGGGATTTTCCTTCTGCGGCAGATGTTTAAGACGATTCCGCCGGAGCTGGACGAGGCGGCCGAAATCGAGGGCTATTCGAAGTGGACGATATTGTGGAAGATTTATTTTCCGCTGTCCCGTCCGACTTATGTCGCATTCGGTCTCGTATCGGTTAGTTATCATTGGAACAATTTCTTGTGGCCGCTTATTGTGACCAATTCCGTAGAAAACCGCCCGCTTACGGTTGGACTAGCGATTTTTGCCCAGTCTTTCGAAATAGGAGCGCAGTGGACGGAGGTCAGCGCGGCGACGCTGCTCGTCATCGCTCCGCTGCTGATCGGGTTCCTGCTATTTCAACGACAGTTCATGAACAGCTTCATTCATTCGGGAATTAAGTGATTCGGGCTTATCATAGAGAAAAGTTAGGAGGATGACAATGTCTGCGAGCCGCGATTATTTCGTTTCTACCTACGCTTGGATCGAAAATCCCCTACGAGAAACCGTGGTCGAATTGGTTGACGAGGGCTGGAAGGCCGTTGAGATTATGTGCGAGGGCCGTCATGGAGAATTGCTGGATTGGTCCGAGGAGCAATTGGCCTGGCTTAAACGGATTGGACAAGATAACGGCATTAGCTGGTCTCTCCATGCCCCCATTACGGGCTGTAATCCGGCTTCCACTGACACGGAAACCATTCGTGCCTCTGCATCCTTACTGCAGCGGACCCTGCAAATTGCCGAACAACTCGGTTGCGCTCATGTAGTCGTCCATCCCGGCGAACGGGAGGGGAAGTTAGACGATCCGAACGAGAATGATACTCATAATGAAGCAGCGAACCGCGTCGTATCCTTCTTGCAGAGGGTTTTGGAAGCTACGGAGGGATATGAGGTCATTATCGCTTTAGAAAATGTGCCTCCGTATCCGGGGCTGTTGGGAGTAGATGCCTCATTCATCAAACAGGTCGTGCAAAAAGCGGATTCTCCGCGCGTCCGCATCGTTTTTGATGTCGGTCATGCGCATCTAACCGGCAAGGGTCAATGCCTAATGTCCCTTCAAAATCTGCTGCCCTATGTGATCAGTCTTCATCTCAGCGATAATAGGGGAGAGAAGGATGATCATCTACGGCTCGGAGCGGGGACGGTGCCCCTGGAAGGGGTGTTGACTCTGGTTCGCCAGTTCCAATACTCGGGCTCTTGGGTATTGGAGTTGCGGGCGGTTCCCGACGTATTCGCATCGTTCGAGTGGCTGGAGCTTCGCAGAGCGGGATTCGGGAATTGACATCCGGGGCGGAACAACGACTAGATAGTAAAAGCCCGACCGATAATCATATCGGGCGGGCTTTTACTCCTTATTGTTAGGCAGTCGGCCCCGCAGTGGTGATCATCCACATTACTCCGTATTTGTCTTCGATCTGTCCGAACAAAGCGCCCCAGAATGCCGGTTCCAACGGGCATTTTACTTTGCCGCCTATAGCCAGCTTATCGAAAGCTTCGCGCGCTTCGGATTCCGTTTCGAACTCGAGAGATAGATTAATGGCGTTCCCCCGAACGACCGGTTCGAATACGGAATCGGACATTAAGAAGTGAACTCCCCCGGCTATCAACGCCAAGTTAACGACTTTGTCCTTAAGCTCTTCCTTTGCGCCGGGAAGCTGCCCGTGGGTCATTATGGACAGGATCTCTCCTCCGAGTGCTTGAACGTAGAACTCTGCTTGAGCTCGTGCGTTCTCCGACATGATATAAGTGGTATGTTTGGCCATTTTATAACTTCCTCTCATCCATTGGTTTGGACTGTTTTCTCAGCCTCTATGAAGACAACGAACGAGAATGGACCAAATCGACAGATTTCAAAAAAATTATTTTGGCACGTGTTCCCGCATTTTGCAGCTTCGTGCATCCATCAAGCGGAAGAGCCTTGTCCTAGCAAATTCAGTTCCTTGGCCTGTTCGATTGCTTTGAAGCGCCGATTGACCTTTAGTTTTGCAAATATATTTTTAACATGAACCTTCACCGTGCCTATGGCAATAACTAGACGTTCGGCAATTTCTTTATTGGATAATCCTGCGGCTAATAACGCGAGTACCTCCAGCTCGCGATCTGTCAGCGGTTCCTCAATTTCGCTAAGAGATCCGTACGTTTCATTCTCCGAAACCGGCTCGGCATAAGAAGGTTCGGGCGAGCTTTGCAGTACGCACATCATGATTCCTTGCGATGCCATAGCGTGAAGAACGGCCATGCGATCCTGTGCGAAAACGCCGCTGGCTAGCTTGTTCTCCAGATAAAGAACACCCAGCATCATGCCGTGTACGGTTACGGGGACGCACACCGCCGATTGAGGCCGTTGCTTCGCGATGTAAGGGTTATGAATGAGCCAACTCTCTTCTCCTTCGGAATAATGGACGTCTTCATGCGTCCGAAACACATATCGAATGATCCCTTCCGGCAACAGAGAACTGTCATTCAACTCTACAGGGAATGGGGTAGCGGCTTGCGTCTTTGAATCCGTATAGACCTGAATATAAAGAGTATCGTTGCTGGTTCCCGTAAGTAAAGCGCCTTTGCTTGCGCCTGCATGCTTCATTATGGTGTTCATGATCTCCGTAAGCACGGTGTCCATGTCCATTTGATTAGTAATCGCTTGAGTCGTTTTAAGTATCGCGGCGAGATCCAAGCTATCTACGGAAGGGGGCTCGTTCTGATAGCCCGACGCTTCGAACGTTAGTTCAGCAGCATTTCGGCTTACGGGTGACGGTACGTTATCAGAGATTTGGACGGCTTCCTCTAGACGTTGCAACTGTAGCCATTTCCCCTCAAGTTGCGCGGTCTTTATATGAACTCCCCACTTTTTGTATCCCTTAATAGAAGATTGCAAGTAATGTAAAGCGGTTTTCGTTCTGCCGCGGCCCAAGTAATAGAGGGTGGCCAACTCTCCGGCAAGGCTTATGACATGAATATCGCCTTGCTCCCTTGCTTCGCGCATAGCTCGGTCATACATCTCTTCAGCCATAAGGAATTCGCCCGAGGCTCGCGCAATTTCGGCTTGAAGGAGGTACTGTTTGGACTGATAATTTGCGGGGCTCCATTCGGTCCATTTGCTGAAGCGTCGTAAACCTCGAAGCAAGCATTTTCTCACAGGCGAGCTTTTCCCGGTGCTTGTATGAACGGCCAATGCTGCGAGCAATTCGTAGAAGAGGCATTCCGGCAAATGAGGCAAATGAGTGGCATAGGCTTCATATGATTTCGCTTGTCCGGCCCATCGGGTAGCTTCCTCATAGTTGCCGAGCATATAGCAAAGCTGGGTTTTGTACGTGCAATATTGAAATAAAGTGGTGGCCGAGGTCTCTTCCTTGCGAATACGGGTTAAGAACTCCTCCTCGTCGAAGTCGGAACTGCTGAAACAATCCGGAGCGGCAGTTCTGCCTTGAAGAGCGAGAATCACCTGCTGATACAAGTAAAAGTTCTGTCTCACGAATTCATCTTTCGTAGTATCAAGGACGACCATGTAGTCCGCGACCGTCTTGGCTAACTCGCTTAACGGCGCTCTTGCGTACAAGGAATTGACATGCGCTCCAATGGCATAACTGGCGAACACGTAGTCTCCCGAATCCATACCGCAACGAAGCGCCTTTGCCAGATAAGCGTCTACATCGCGGGGATTGCCGGCAAATTGGCAGAGAACCGCGCCGAATATCGTATAGGATCTGCTTTTAATCGAGGGACTGTTATAACGCTCGGAAAGCTCTACGCCGATCTTGCCGATGGCATAACCTTTATCGAATTTTCCGAATGCAGTCCCCAGAAGCATGCCGAATGCGGAATAGACAGCCGCGGAAGCGGGGGTGTTTCCATGTTTAAGCGACAGTTGAATAGCTCTGCACATCAGTAGTAAGAAGACCTTCTTATTGGTGAAGAAGGTGGAGGGGGTAATCGCGAAAATCATATCCATCGCGGAAATCCGCTCTTTATCCGACATCTCCTCTAACTGGGTGAGCCTGTCGTATCGATTACGCAGTAACAACTCGATTCGCTTGACTTCGATCCATAGCGTTAAGTTTCCCGGGTTCGGCGAAATGATAATCTGATGTTCGCTCAAGCTTTCAAGGCCGAGATCCGTTCCTTCCAAATATTTACCTTGATTGATGTATTGCATAATTCTGATCATTCGCGCCCTGCTCCGTTCGACAGGATTGCGAGAGCGGCCTAGCAAGAAATCGACTTCGCGGTCGGATGCCGCAGGATTGCCGCACAAATATTCGCATTCCGCCTTCTGGGCATGAAGCTCGAAGCAAAGCTCGAAGTCGTTGGTCCAATCCTCCGCCGTTAGCAGTTCTACTCCGTTCTCGAAATACCCTAAAGCAACATCGTAAGCAGATGAGGCTTTAGCGCGGTTTCCCGCGTCCAGATTCAACTTGACGAGTTGTAACAACTCCAGTGAATCCGTTATGCTTTGCGATCCCTTATTAAAATGATTGACGATTTCATACGAGTTTTCTCCCATTCCGCCGTCCGACTGTTGCATGCATCTGCCTATTCGGATATGGATATCCTGTTTCGATGCATCGTCTATCTGACCGTATATCCATTTCTGTATACTATCGTGAGCAAAACGATAGATATCGCCCTCGAGCGGCAATATCATACCATCGGCTTCGATCGCGGACCATTCTTGGCTCCTATCCTCTATTCTTTGATTCACTACACGGGCTATGAGACGAGGGGGAAAAGTACTTCCGACGCAGGCAGCTACTTTGAGGAGCGACTGCGCATCATGCGACAGGCGATGAAGTCTGTGCTCCATTAAATCATGGATGGCATAGCTTGGTTCCTGCTCGATAATCCGTCCCAGTTGCCATTGCCAGCAACGCTTCTCGGGGTTGTACAGCAAAATGTTATCGTCCTGCAGGCGGAGCAGGATTTGTTTAAGATGAAAAGGATTGCCGCCGGATCTAGGATAGAGCAATTCCGTCAAGAATAACGTCGCTTCGGCATCGCTATTAAGCGACTCCCTTACCATGAGATTCATTTGCTCCAAGCTCAGCGGAGACAGATGAATATGACGGACGAGGGCCTGATCCGTGACGGTCCCGTCCGCGTAACCGGGGAGCTTGCTTTGGTCCGTTTCCGTATGGCGGTAAGCGCAGACGAACATTAAATATTGACATTCCGGATCGCATAGCAACGCATCGATTAACTGAAGGGACGAATCATTCGCCCATTGCAAGTCATCGATAAACAGGACTATGGGATTTTCCTTGGAGGCCAGCGCTTGTACGAATTTGCGAAACACGTAAATGAACCGTTTCTTCGATTCATTAGCCGGCAGCTCCTCCGCGGCCGGCGAGCTGCCCAATATAAGCCCGACTTCCGGAATAATCCCCGTAATGAGGTCGGAGTTCGAGCCCAACGCTTCTCGCAGTTTAAGTGTCCATTGCTCGGACTGATCCTTTCGCTCCCCTAGCAAATGACGCATTAATCCCCGAAAGGCTTGAATGATGGGATGATACGGGCTTTCATTCGAGATTTGCTCGAACTTACCGGTGATATAGAAAAAATTCCTAGAATGCTGTTGTTTTCGAAAGATCTCCTCTATCATGCTCGTTTTGCCGATACCGGCATCTCCCGAAACGTAAACCATCTCCGTTGATCCGAAGCATGCGGAATAAAAGGCCTGAGTCAGCATTGAAATTTCATGCTCTCTGCCGCGAAACCCTGGTTCCATGAAGAAATGATCATGGGAGCGTCCTATTTTATCCAGATCCGCAATTAGAAAGCCGGTATTCTGGTAGCGATTATCCGGATTTTTATCCAGTAGCTTCAGGATGATGGATTCTAGGCCGTCAGGCAAAGGAGGGCTTTCGTTCGTCAATGGAGGGGGGGATTGCGCGAGATGCATATATACCCATTCCAGAGGATTATCTGCCGCATAAGGCAGACGGCCGGCCAACATTTCGTAGAAAATAACGCCTAATGAATACAGATCGCTGCGCTCGTCTACGGTTCGAAGCATCCTGCCCGTATTCTCTGGAGAGCAATAGGGTAAGCCCGCTTCGAAGATGCCGTAGTTAGACGGACGTAGATAGCCATCGACGGTGCGATGCACCGCATAGCCGGAATCTCTCAAATAGGCGTCTGTTCCTTGTGCAACAACTCGTATCCGCTCCGGTCGCAGATCAAGGTGAATGATTTGTTGCCGATGGAGTTCTCCGACGCTGGCCGAGATGGCCCTGGCAAGTGCGAGGAACGCTTCTGGCTCAACCGCTTGTCCAACCATGTATTCTCTAAGCGTCATTTCGGCAACCTCGAAATGATGGGTCACTTTCATTTCCGAACACCTCTAACTTCAATTAATGCCATTTATTTTCTATTGTAATCGATAGAGGCATTTCTATTAATGGGGTTAATCGCCGAAAGCAACCATCAGTCCGGCACATGCGATAATCACTACAACAGGAACTGCATTCACTGGATAAGTCCACTTGTAAAATCTCTTCTTATAGAAAATCCAGGCCAAAACGATCGCGGCAACGACCATGAACGGATACACTTTCAAAGCGTAATAAAACGCCCATATCGTCCAGCGTTGCTCGGAGTCCGGCGCATCGAACAGCATGACGGAGAACATGGATAAAAAATAACCGATCGGAATCGATACGACATAGAGACAATGGCTTATCAAGTTGATAACCAATGCCGCAGAGCTACCTCTGGGACGAACTATCGCTGACAATTATAAATCCCCTCTCATGTATCGGCCTTCCACTTCAAATCTATCGATATCATATAGCCGGATAACGGAAAACTCCATACCTCCAAAGGGGTAGAGAAAGATATTCCTTTGTAGGTATGGAGCGGTGAGAGAAATTGTTTTATCTTTTTAACAAAACTCATTAATTGCGTTAAATTATTGAAAGGTTTAGGTGGATAAATATGTTTAATGCTTTCATAGCCTTTATCAGTATCATGATTCTCGGAGCCGTTATCTATGGAAAGCTATGGTGGGACGGCCCAGGCGTAGGGCTAAAATTTACAAAATGGTATTTTGGAATTTTTTTCGTAGCGGCGTTGATTGTCGGAGGGATTACTTTGGCGGGGTTCTTTGAATTTTAGGTCGTTCTTATTCGATTAGTAAGAGTGGGGGATATGATGAAAGCTTTGAAGCGATGGGTCGCAATTGTTCTTAGTATCATGATAGTTGTAGGCGGGTCGCCCGATCGATCCGTTTACGGGGCGGGTTCGGCGATTTTGGATCAATCGCAGGAGACGGGTTCCTGGAATACTGCTTTCAACTTAGATTATAAAAGATATCAGACGTTTACCCCAGCGATTTCAGGCAATCTCGATAAGATTGATCTCCGCATCGCCGGAATTTCTGGTTCGCCGGGAAATATCCTGTTTAGCGTTTATAACGAAAGCAATCTATCGACGCCGCTTGCTACGGCGCAGGCATCCGGGGAGGGTTGGGTGTCGCTCGATTTTTCCGGGTCATTGCCCTATTTGACAAAGAATACGAAGTATCGAATGGTTGCTTCCGCGGAAGTCGGAGGGCTCAATAACAGCTATTCTTGGTACCAAGCCAACGGCAATCCTTATCCAGGAGGAGACTCATCGTCTCCCGGTTCTGATTTTGTCTTCAGGACCTATATGATTCCGGACTATTCGTTATCTCCGGCAATGAGTCAGGTTTCAAGCACGCAATCCAGTCTAGTCGCGGATGGCGTCAGCCAGACGACGATCACCGTGAAGCTGAAAGACGCGCAAGGCACGGATTGGACGACCGGAGGCTCTTCGGTGGCTATCACAACGACGCTAGGTTCGGTTAGCTCCGTAACGGACAACAATAATGGCACCTATACGGCGACGTTGACGGCTCCGACGACCGCAGGTACGGCAACGATTAGCGCAACCGTCGGGGGCAGCGCGATAATGGATACGGCTAGCGTACAGTTCGTGCCGGCTGCTCCGTCAACGGCGAATAGCACGATCCAAGCGGGCGAGGTTACACTGACCGCTAACGGGACAAGCCAGACGACGATAACCGTACAATTGAAAGACGTGAACGGTAATGTAATTTCGACCGGAGGGGCGACGGTAGGCATCACGTCTACGCTCGGCACGGTCAGCGCCGTAACGGATAACAATAACGGCACGTATACGGCGACGTTGACGGCTCCGACGACGGTAGGAACAGGGAAGATTAGTGCTAGTGTCGGAGGTAGTGCGATAGCGGCGACGACCAGCGTCCAGTTCGTGCCGGGCGCGCCATCAACGACGAAAAGCACGATAGAAGCGGAGGACGCGACGCTGACCGCCGATGGGGTAAGCCAGACGACGGTTACGGTGAAGTTGAAAGACGAGCAGGGCAATGCGCTGACAACCGGAGGAGCGGCGGTAGGGATCACGTCGACGCTCGGCACGGTCAGCACCGTGACGGACAACAATAACGGCACGTATACGGCGACGTTGACGGCTCCGACGACCGCAGGTACGGCAACGATCAGCGCAACCGTCGGAGGCAGCGCGATAATGGGTACGGCTAGCGTGCAGTTCGTGCCGGGAGCGCCATCCACGGCGAACAGTACAATAGAAGCGATGGACGCGATGCTGACCGCCGACGGGACAAGCCAGACGACGGTTACGGTGAAGTTGAAGGACGCGCAGGGTAATGCGTTGACGACCGGAGGAGCGGCGGTCGTCATCACAAGGACGCCAGGTTCGGTTAGCCTCCCCGTAACGGATAACAACAACGGCACGTATACGGCGACACTGACGGCTCCTACAACAGTAGGTATTGCGACGATCAGCGCAAGTGTTGGCGGCAGCGCAATTACGTCGACAGCTAGCGTACAGTTCGTACCAGGTGCGCCGTCAACGGCGAACAGCACGATACAAGCGGGAGATGCTGATCTGACCGCCGATGGGACAAGCCAGACGACGATTACCGTAAAGCTAATAGACGCGCAAGGGAATGCGCTGACAACCGGAGGAGCGGTGGTCGCGATAACATCAACGCTAGGCACGGTTAGCCTCCCCGTAACGGACGACAACAACGGTACGTACACGGCGACGCTTACGGCCCCGACGACAGCGGGCACGACTACAATTAGCGCAACGGTTGGAGGCATAGCGATTGCGTCGACGGCTAGCGTGCAGTTCGTGCCGGGTGCGGCATCAACGGCTAATAGCACGATAGAAGCGGAGGACGCGACGCTGACCGCCGACGGGACAAGCCAGACGACGGTTACGGTGAAGTTGAAGGACGCGCAAGGGAATGCGCTGACAACCGGAGGAGCAGCGGTCATCATCACAACGACGCTAGGTTCGGTTTTCCTCCCAGTAACGGACAATAACAACGGCACGTATACGGCAACGCTTACGGCCCCGACGACAGCGGGCACGACTACAATTAGCGCAACGGTTGGAGGTACGGCGATTGCATCGACGGCTAGCGTACAGTTCGTGCCGGGTGCACCGTCGACGGCGAACAGTACGATAGAAGCGATGGACGCGACGCTGACCGCCGACGGGGTAAGCCAGACGACGGTTACGGTGAAGTTGAAAGACGCGCAAGGTAATGCGCTGACAACCGGAGGAGCGACGGTCGTCATCACAAAGACGCCAGGTTCGGCTAGCCTCCCAGTAACGGACAATAACAATGGTACATATACGGCGATGCTGACAGCTCCGACAACGGTAGGCATTGCTACCATAAGCGCAAGCGTCGATGACAATCCCATAACGGCGACAGCTAGCGTAGAGTTTCTCCATGGAGACGTAAGCGCGGTTCGCTCCACGGTTATCGCGAGCGATAAATTCGTTCGGGCGGATGGCGTCAGCCAAGCTTCAATCTTCGTAAAGCTCAAGGATGATCACGACAATCCGATCGCGGGCAAGCGAGTGTTGCTTCAAGCCGATGTCGGAAGATCGGTCATTCAGGCCGTGTACGATGTGACCGATGTTGACGGGTTAGCTGTATTCAAGGTGAGCAATACGGCGGCAGAGAGCGTGACTTATACCGCTAAGGAAGAGGCAAGCGGTCTAACCTTAACCGAAAGCGTGACGATTAATTTTACTTACAACCAGCCTCTGAAAATCGAGCTGCAAGCGAATCCTGTCGCTCCGACCTTCGGCAACGTGACGATTACCGTCACGGCGTCGGTATACGGCGACTTCAATAGCGTTTCATTGATCAAGTGGGCGCCGGGAAGCCGTTCCGTCTCGGATTTCGACACGATGGGCGTGGAGATCACGGATCATTTTACCGTACATGAGAATGGGATTTATTCCGTCTATGCGGCAGATACGGCGGGCAACGCTAACGTTAGCTTGATTGAAGTTTTGAACATTGTTCCGATGAGCGGCAATGCGAACTTGGCCGACTGGCAGTTTACGGGGACGGGCGGGACGGTAAATTTCGTCTTTGATCCGGGAACAACGAGTTATAACATACAGGTCAGTCATTCGGTATCTGGATTGAAAATGCTGCTGACAACCTCGGATGTCTATTCTACCGTCTATGTGAACGGAGTGCAGGTCGCCTCCAATTCGGTTTCCGGCGAGTATTCGCTGGCAACGGGAAATAACGCGTTCGAGGTTAGCGTCCAAGCACAAGACGGTTCGGTTAAGAAATACGGGCTCAACGTAGTTCGTTCGGCTGAGAGCTCCAATCCGAGGCCTACGACCTCTACGGGCGGGACAACCCCTTCAAGCCCATCGCCAGCTCGTACGATCGCGATTCGGATCAATAATAGCGAGGTGCCCGAAATCGCCACTCTTCAAATAGACGCGAACGGAACGAAGTCCATCGATGTTCTATTGGATAAAGATATTATTAAGAAGGCACTTGATGTATCTTCCGCTACGACTAGAGCGAATCTATCGATTTCGATCGAGGACGAGGCTAGCAAAATCTCTTTGCGGCTAACGGGCGATGCTATCTCGCTTCTCGCGGATAAGACGGCTACGATTATATTGAAAACTCGTCAAGGCCAGTATCACTTACCGCTAGCGGAGGTCGTTAGTCGGGAATCTAATTGGACGAAAGCCGCGGAAGTTCAAATTACGATCGCGCGCGGCAATGTCGCGGGGATTGCCGGACTGCAGGAAGCAGCTAATAGAGGCGGTTTCCGGTTAGTCGGGGATCCGATTCATTTTGACGTAACCGTGATCGGCCAAGGCGTGAAAAGAGAGATTGCTAGCTTTGACCGTTATGTGGAGAGGGTCATTTTCTTGCAGGCTGGCGTTGCTGGAAAAGCTTCGACGGTCATGGCTTGGGATCAACAGCACGGGCTGCGTCCTGTACCGACGGAATTTACCGAAATAGACGGGCAACAAGTTGCCGCTGTTCGCAGTATGACGAATAGCGCTTACGTATTGGTATCCAAGACGTCCAATCTAACCGATATTGAAGGACATTGGGCGGCAACCGAAATTGGCGACATGAATCGTAGAATGATCGTAAACGGCGGAGTCGGCGAACGATTCAATCCCGATTCTATGATCTCTCGGGCTGAATTCGCGGCATTGCTTGCTAGAGCATTGGGCTTGCCGATGGGCGGAGATCAAGTCGGCTTCCGGGACATCAGCAAGACGAGTTGGTACGAAGGCGCCGTAGCGGCGGTCAGAGCCTACGGAATAATGGATGGTTTCAAAGACGGAACTTTCGGTCCGAATCGCGAGGTGTCGCGTCAAGAAGCGATCGTCATGATCGTTCGGGCGCTTAAGCTAGCGGATACCGTTTCCGTGACTAGCAATACCGGAGTGCAAGATGACTTATCCGTCTACGCCGATAGCAATCAAATCGGGAGCTGGGCGAGCGACGATATACGGACAGCCATTCATGAAGGTTTAGTGAAGGGGTATGGAGACGAGTTACGACCGCGGCAGCTCTTAACTCGAGCCGAGACGACCGTGCTTTTATACCGGATGCTAATCAAAGCAGGATTAATCAATGGATAAGAGGAAACAGGGAGGCGAGACGGGGCTACTCAATACGTTAGGTGAAAATCATATCGAATTCTTTGGCGGACGTATTAAAGTGTTCTGACGTCTCGGCAAGCATAATCAAGCAAAGGCTTCTCGAATGCGGTAACGGCCGCAGGAGAAGTCTTTTTCTATTATTAGCGATGGATTCGATATCGGGAAGCCAATTATCGAAGAAATCGACGTAATTTGAAGTGTACACGGCCGAATGCGACGCGTAGATTTAAGTTGCCGAGACGATGCTCGGCATTCACGTTACTGATCAGCACGTCGTGCTCAAAGGAAAACGATTAAAGGGGAGCGCAAGATGAAGAAGTTGAAAGTCGGCGTTATCGGCGTTGGTGAAGTAGCCCAGATCATACATTTGCCCATTCTGGAATCGCTGCCGGAGCTTTACGAGATGGTTGCGTTTTGCGATATTTCACCGAAGCTGCTCGCGAAGATGGGACAGAAGTATCGGGTCGGGAACCTGTATCCGAATGCCGCGGAGATGTTCGAACAGACCGAACTGGATGCCGTATTCGTACTGAATAATATGGAATACCATACCGATTGTACCGTGGCGGCATTGCAAAGAAACATTCACGTATTCGTCGAGAAGCCGATGTGCGTGACCGAGGAGGAAGTTCAAGCGATTATCCAAGCGCGGGATGCCTCGAACGCCCATGTGATGGTCGGCTACATGAGACGGTTCGCGCCGGCTTATCTTCGGGCATTGGAAGAAGTCCGGACGCTGGGGCCAATCAATTATGCGAGGATACGGGATATTATAGGTCCGAACGCTTTCTTCACAAGCCAATCGGGTACTCGAGTATACCGCTTCGACGATATCCCGGCCGAAGCCGTCCAGGATCGCAAGACGAGGAATGCCCGTCTCATGAGGGAAGCCATCGGCGACCAGTCCCCCGAGACTTATGCCGCATACGGCCTGTTGCTAGGTTTGAATAGTCATGATATCTCCGCGATGCGGGAGATGCTCGGAGTTCCCAGAAGCGTGAAGGCGGTCGTATCCTCGCACGGAGGCAGATTCAAAACCGCGATTCTGGAGTTCGATGGTTATCATGCGGTCTTTGAGACCGGCGTAGATCAGCAAGGACGTTTCGATGCTCACATTGAGGTGTACGGGGAGAAAAAATCGGTTCTCGTTCAATATGATACGCCTTACCTGCGGCAATTGCCGACAACGCTGCGGATCAGGGAGACGTTCGGGGATGGCCTGGAGGAGACGGTCGTCCGCCCTACGTACAAGGACGCTTATACGTGCGAGCTCGAGTATTTTCACCAAGTGGCCGCGGCGGGAATGCCTCCCAAGACGACGCCGGAAGATTACTTGCAGGATCTAGCCATATTCAAAATGATGATGGATGCCATCAAGTAGGAGATGACGGGATGAGCGGGGCAGGTCGCAAGGACGAGAACCAAGCAGACAAGAATTTGAGGATAGGCGGTATATCGGGTTTGGACTTGAAATGGTTGTCGGCGCTGGAAGCGCCGTTCCGCGTGACGGGCTTGCCTTGGCTGGACCGGGATGGCATCTACCGTAGGTTGCCCGTGAATCCTAGCCATGCTATTCGGCCTGAAGTGGATAGGTTGGCGAATTATACGACCGGCGTTCAAGTCCGTTTTCGGACGGATTCCCCGAATCTATACGTGCGGGTGAAGTTAGTGGACTCCTATAGCATGTATCAGATGGCCGCTACGGGTCAATGCGGCGTGGATTGTTATATTGGGACGATCGGAGACCAGCGGTATATCAATACTTCGCGGTTCGACTTTACCCAAGCGGAGTATGAATCCGTACTGTTCGATTCGCTTGCGAGGGAGATGCGAGATATTACACTGAATCTCCCCTTATATCAAGGAGTACAAGAACTGAGCATCGGCGTCGATTCCTCTTCGGAGATCGCAGCCTTCCCGGGTTTTCCCATCGATAAGAAGGTACTCCTCTATGGAACATCGATTACGCACGGTGCATGCGCGACCCGACCAGGCATGGCTTATCCTAATATTCTAAGCCGGATGTTTCCGCTGGAATTCGTGAATCTAGGATTCTCCGGCAACGCGCAAGGGGAGCCGGAGCTCGCCCATTTGATCGGCCTGATCGAGTCGCCCGGATTGCTGATTCTGGATTACGAAGCCAACACGCCGAGTACAGAGCGACTCGCCGAGTCATTGCCCGAATTTATCCGGATCTATCGCGACCGCCATCCCGACGTTCCGATTCTCGTACTGTCGCAAATTTGTCTGGCGAGAGAAGCGTTCGACGGAGAACTGACTTCCCGTAGGGAAGAGCGCAAGCGGATTCAGCGCGAAGAGGTCGAGCGGCGGCGGTCGGCGGGAGATCGCAACGTTCATTTCTTCGACGGCGCGTTGCTGCTTGGCGAGGATCCCCAGGATTGCACGACGGACGGCATACATCCGTCCGACTTGGGATACGACCGCATGGCGACGACTCTTCGACCCGTCATTGCCGAGCTGCTGAATGCCGTCATCGAACAACAAACGGGAAGGGACGACGGGAAATGGAACGAGCAAATCCGATCAAAAGGCTAAACCGAGTAACGCTGGAGATGAGTTTGAAGCCTTTTACGAGCATGGAGCCCTCCGCTATCGAAGCGGTATGCGAAGAGGCGATACGGCAATGGATGCCTCTGATCGGAATGGCGGACGGTTGCTCGATGCTTCTGTGGGTGGCGGACGGCAGCGAAATTCTCGTCTGGGACGGAAACTGGAACCACGAGATCGAATGGGGACGTTATATCGGCTTTGCGAACGAGGATAAATTCGGACATACGGACAAGAACGATCCCCGCGTGGCCAAGCTTTACCGGCCCGATGCGTGTTCGATCACCTATGCCGATCTTCGGTTCATCGTAGCCGCGTTTAAGCGGATCGCCGCCGAGAAATTCGGGCTCCGGATGGAAGTCGGCGCCACGTTCGACGCCGGCCCCGAATTCGCGTATTCCGATTTCAAATACAAGCTTCATCCGGAGATCAATCATGCCGAGCTTGGCGGCAAGGAGGTCGCGCTAAAGGCGGACTACACCGTGATTTGCACTTGGTCGAAGCTGCGGGAGGATCGGATCGCGTATGCGGCTTATCCGGAAGGCATTCCCGAGGGCACGCCTTTCGGGGAGTTTCTGGGACGACAATGCGCCAGTTTCCTGCCGGAGCTCGGTTTCGATTATATTTGGTTCTCTAACGGTTTCGGCTTCTCTTATTTTCCTTGGACGTACTTGGGAGCGAATTACGACGGCGCTTCGATGCCGCTGGCGAATCACGAAGAACTGACCGGCCGGACGTTGTCGTTCTGGGAGCACTTCAAACGGGAATGCCCCGGATATCGTACCGAGGTACGCGGCACCAACTTCGGAACGGGAATGGATCTCGCCAAAGATTTCGTTCCGCTTGCGGAGCTGTACAAGAGAAAATACATCGAGTACCCGCCGCCGAATTCGCCGTGGGGGGCCCTCAACTTCGACTTCGGGCTGGAGATGGCCTCGCACATGTCCAGGATCGCGGTGCTGCCCGGAGACACGTATCCGTACCGCTTCTATCCGAACGACCCATGGTTCTGGCAGAATCCTTGGCGGGATCTCTACGATCGAGAGCCGCACGACATTTATTGTCCGCTGACCGTCGCCCGGATGAACGGCGATGCTGAGCTTGAGAATCCCGGTATCATCGAACTGCTGACGATCGACACGGAGAAGGGCGAGCTGAATGCGGATTGTCCGGCGGAAATTATCCCCCATCTAAGCCGAGCCATTCAAGACTTCCCCGATCAAGCGGGCATTCTGACCTGGTTGTATCCGTTCAAGGAATATCATGAGGCTGTCGCGGCGTCGGAGAACGAAGCGAAGACGATTTTCTTCGAAGAGTGGTTCGTGCGCAATGCGATCAATCAAGGCTTGCCTCTCAATACCGTACTGAGCACGGACGAGTTCGCGGTATTGACGGGCGAAGGGCGGAGCAAGCTGCGGGAGACGATCGTATTCGCTCCGGCTTCCGGTCTTATCGGAGAGAATGCCCGTCTTCTGTCCTCCTTCGTTCAGGAAGGCGGCAAGGCGATTATCTACGGGGCGGTTGTCGATCCGCAGTGGCAAGATTTGCTCAACATCCGGCAGGTTCGTGGTCTTGAAGGGGAACTGGAGCTTGCTTCCACGCTACGGCCGGACATGATACTCGGCGATGTCGCGGCCTCCAGGATATTCAAGCACGATCCGTTGATCGGCGGGGGCACGTTAAACGAAATTCTAGACGATGCGGACGATCGGCACACGAAGGTATGCGCGACAGCCACCCAGGATGATCAAGTTCGAATCCTCGCATTGACAAGGGAGTTGCCGGAGTGGAACGGCGGCAAAGTCGGCTGGGTGCGGGGGGCATTGCCATTCGAAGGCGGGGAAGTGACGCAGCTGCCCGTACGGCAACCGGATGGCTACTCGGATATCTCGATTCTAGTTCGGCTATTGCTCGCCGAATTCGGATATGAGCTGAATCAGATCAAGCATGAAGAAACGAATAAGCCGGCTCTTCTCTTCGTCTCTCGCCACGACAACGGATTTTATTTCACGGGTTGCCGGCAAGACACCTCGGTTGCCCTGAGCATGCGTTTCCCCGACGGGGTTCCGATAATCACCGGTCAGACGATCAGAGCCGGACAAGGCGCAGCCGCCTATTCCTTGGACCGGACGTACCATGAAGAGTGCCGCATCTTCGTCGATCAACGGGAGACGACGACCGTCTTCTGCAGAGAATACATGCCGGTTCCTACGCCTAGGAAAAGCTCGATACGCTTTATCCACGTCACCGGCCTGCGAGAGGCTACAGTTACGATCTATCCGCCGTTAGCAAGCCTGATCGCGGGAAATGTCGAGGTGAGAGCGGATCATGCCTACCTGGATCTGAAGGATTGCGTATTCGGGGACAAGTTGGTTATTACGAATATTAGCGGCGAAATGGAAGTGACTTGGTAAACCGAGGAGGGATCGAATTGAAACGTAAATTCGCGATTCAACTTTATACGCTTCGCAAGGAATGCGAGAGGGATTTTCCTGCCACGCTGAGAACGCTTGGCCGCATGGGATGGGCCGGGGTAGAAACGGCAGGCCTTCACGGCCATTCCGCGGAGGAGATTGCCAAAGTGCTGAGGGAGACCGAACTGAAGACGGCCGGCATGCATGTCTCGGTAGAACGATTGCGGTCGGATATGGAGAGTGTCGTGACGGAGGCGACGCTGCTCCATACGAAGCGTCTGATCTGTCCGTCAGTGCCACATGAATGGCGCAACGAACAAGGCTTTGTTAGGTTGAGGGAGGAACTGAACGCGGCGGCTTCCAAGCTGAGGTCGGATGGCTTCACGGTCGGATTCCACAACCATGCCTTCGAGTTCGATACGAGCGTTCGCGGCACGAATGCGCTAAGTTATCTGATCGAACCGGCGCCGGATAATGCCGTGCTGGCCGAGATTGATGTATACTGGGTGAAAAAAGCAGGCCATGAACCGGCGGAGTTCATAAAACCCTACGGCGGCCGAATGCCTACGATGCACTTGAAGGATATGACGGGCGACGGGCGAAGAGCCTATGCCGAGATCGGTACGGGAATGATCGACTTCGAGTCTCTGCTGAGATGGGGAGAGAGGAACGGCGTGGAATGGTATGTCGTAGAACAGGATATTTGCGAGGGCGAAGCGCTCGACAGTGTGAGGATCAGCCTGGACAACCTGCACGCGCTGGCCGATCGGCTGGAGGCCCTATCGGAATAAGATCGCACGAGGGACTGGCTAATGCCAGTCTCTTCGGCATTGTTCATACAAAGCGGCGCAAGCTTCCCGCTAACGCTGCTACGAATCGGAGGAGGACAATCGCATGAAGCGATTCGGGATCAAAGCTTACTATGCCAAGATGGTTCTCTGGATCAGCATCGCGATCCTGCTCATTATCCTCGCGTTGTCGGGGGTCGTCTACATCAACACCCAGAAATTGCTGTTGAAGAACGAGTATGCCTCCAACCAGAAAATCCTTTACCAAGTGAAATATAATATGGCGTTCATGGACGATACGATCAGCAGCTTGTGCAAATCTCTCTATCTGAACAGCGACGTAGGCGCGGTGATGTATGCGAAAGAGGAGAATATGGTCGATGTGGCCAATCGCTTGAATAAAGTTACCAGTTCCATCACTTCGACCAATCCGTACATTCATTCCATAACGATATACAACCGGAACTTGGACCAGACTTACAATGCGGGAAGTCCCTTGTTCTTCGAAGATCAATTGCTGGATGCCTTATACCATTCGGAGCAGTTGCCGTCGAAAATGAAGCCGATCTTCCGCGACATCAGGAAGTTGGTGAACGGACAATCCAAGCCCGAGCATGTCTTTTCTTATATGATGTATGAAACTTCGGCGGACGATCTGAAGCCGGACGGCGTTATCATCATCAACGTCAGGTCCGAATGGTTGCTCGACAACATTAGGCAGATCAATATGATCGACAAACGCAAGGGCGACAGTATCTTCCTCTTGGACCAGTCAGGCGAGTATTTGGCCGACGGTACGAGCGAGAGCGAGATTATGCGGTTGCTGAAGTCCGATCTGGAGGACTATAAGATTGCCCATCAGGAAGCGGGCCCTGACGGATTTTTCGAGGCCAAACACGGCGGAACTCCTTATTTGGTCACGTATTCGCGCGTCGAGAGCGCCGGCATGACGTTGATCAAGACGCAGCCGATCCTCGAAGTCTACCGGTCCATCGCGAGTTTGCGTAATAGCCTTATTATCATCACGCTCATTGCCCTGTTTCTGGCGCTCTTCATCTCGATTCTGATCACCAGCAGGATTTATCGGCCGTTCGGCAACCTCGTGAACGCGATCAGGCGAGATCGAATCCGTGGAGAGGGGGAGGACGAAGCCACGGACGAGATCTCGTATTTGAATGCCGTCTACCGGCAATCGATGGAAGAGCTTGAACTGTTCTATAAGGAGAAGCACGACAACAAGGATAGAATGAGGCATTATTGGCTCAGCCGGTTGCTCGACGAACGCTTTGCGATTTCTCGGAACGAACTTGAGGCGTTGTTCAAGGAAATGAGAATTTCTCTGCCCCCGGATGGCTCTTATGCGGTAGCTTTGCTGAAAATCGATAATTACAAGGAGTTCCAGCAAGCTTTCAGCGCCAAGGATAAGGAAATGTTCCGGTTCGCGCTGCTCAACATCGCCTCCGAGATCGTAGCCCGAACGTATCCGAACGAAGGAATCGATATGAAGGAGGATCATGTGCTGCTGATCGTGAGCGTTCCGGAGCAAGACGACTCTTACGCTTCGGAGCTTGAAGCTCTGGTGACCGAGGCGCAGATCAACTTCTCCAGATTTTTCAAAGTCACATTCACGGCTTCGATCAGCGACAGGACCGATACGCTTAGCGGATTGCATTCCCTATACAACCAGACTCAGGATCAAGCCATGTACCGGCTGCAACTCGGGCACGGCTCCGTCATCACGCACGCGCGCATTCGCAAAAACGCCGAAAACAAAAAATCCGGCTATTCGAAGGAACTGGAAGAATGGCTCGTGGAGACGATCAAGTCGGGCAATGTCGCCGCTATGAAGGAAGTGCTGGCGAATCTATTCGGCGAAATGGAGACGCTGAATTACCATAATGCCTTGGTTTCCATCATCAGACTGGTCGACACGGCGATCGAAGCGTTGGAAGAAGCGAAGATCCCTGCCGCGCCTTCGCTTCAGATCGCCTCGATCGGCCGCCACATTCTGGAGAAGGAGACGATGGCCGATATCCATCGGATCATAAGGAGCGGACTTCAGGATTCTATGAATAAGGAAACGGCCGAGAATACGGATACGCTGAATTCTTTCGTCGTGGACGCGGTTACGGAATATATTCATAAAAATTATCAGGACTTGTCCTTGAGCATGCCCTCGATCGCATCCATGATGAAGATCTCCTCCCGGAACTTGAGCAAGATTTACAAGGAGGCGACGAATCTGTCGATCCAGGATATGATCAACGGCGTGAGGCTGTCCAAAGCAGCGGAGCTTCTCGTTCAAGAGGATCTAAGCGTCTACGAAGTCGTTCAGAGAGTTGGCTTTACGAACGAAACCTACTTCTTCAGCCTGTTCAAGAAGAAGTACAAGGTTACGCCGAAGGAATATGCCCTGCAAAGGAACGTTAACAGGATTAATTAATGTAGCTGCGAGTCATCTCAATCGCAAAACAGAGCCTCGGCGATAACCACCGGGGCTCTGTTTTTTCGTTTAAACTCCGATTTAAAGCGGCGACTGCGGGTTTTTGCAGGAAAAGACCGTTTTTAAAATATACAGTTCCGAGTTCCGCGCCTAAAGTTGGGATAGGACGAAACGCAACGCGAAAAGGAAGTGCAGGACGCATGATCAGGGTTATCAAAAAGAACGCGGGGCTGTCGATGCTGGCGCTGCCGGGATTTCTGCTCATCATTGTTTTCAATTACGTGCCGCTTTACGGGTTGCTCTTGCCCTTCAAGTCCTACCGTTACAACTTGGGGATATGGAACAGTCCGTGGGTCGGGTTCGACAACTTCGGTTTCCTCTTTAACGGAGACGCGCTGTACCGGGTGTTGCGGAATACGATTCTCTACAACATGACCTTCATCGTGCTCGGAACGACACTCTCGGTAATCATCGCATTGCTTCTATACGAGTTGAGCCGCCGATTCGTGAGGGCGTATCAAACGATTCTGTTCATTCCTTATTTCATATCGTGGGTCGTGGCCGGATTCGCCTTCCGCTCGCTGTTCGATATGGAATACGGCGTTATCAATCGCTTCCTGGTTTCCCTAGGCGAAGAGCCGATCATGTGGTACAGCGATCCGAAATACTGGCCTTACATTATCGTGATCGCGGCGGTATGGAAAGGTCTCGGTTACAGCTCCGTGATCTACTACGCGGCGCTGATGGGCATCGATTCGGAATACTACGATGCAGCCAAGATCGACGGGGCGAGCAAAATCAGGCAGGCGTTCTCGATCTCGGTGCCGATGATCAAGCCGATCATTATCATGCTGGTCATTCTGCAGATCGGCAGCATCTGCTACAGCGACTTCGGACTGTTCTACAACGTTACGTTGAACTCTTCGTTGTTGTATAGCACCACGGATGTTATCGATACGTTCGTCTACCGTTCGCTGATCGATTTGGGCGATATCGGGATGGCATCGGCGGCCGGTTTCTTCCAATCGATCGTCGGCTTCTGTCTGGTTCTCGTCACGAACACCGTGGTCAAAAAAATAAATCCGGAAAACTCTCTCTTCTAAGGGGCCAGAATATGAAAGATTACGCGACGACGCTCGCAAGAAAACCGTTGCCCGTCGGGAAGCTGATCATCCACCTTATCTTCATCGCTCTTTGCGCGGCCTGCGTATTTCCGTTCCTGGTCATTATCGGAACTTCCTTTCAGAGCGAGAACGATATCGTGAGATTCGGATATTCCATTCTTCCAAAGAATTTCACCTGGGATGCCTACCGGGTTATCCTGCACGCTCCGAAGACGCTGCTTCAATCCTATTTCGTGACGATAGCGACGACGGTCGTCGGATCGATCGTCGGAATGTGGGTGACGACCACCTATGCGTATGCGATCTCACGCAAGGATTACCGCTTTCGGTCCTTTCTAGCCTTCTTCATTTTCTTCACGATGCTTTTCCACGGCGGGATGGTTCCCTCCTACATTCTGATGGTGAAGTGGCTAGGACTGAAGAACACTGCGTTAGCGCTTATCTTGCCGTATCTGATCAGCGGATGGTTCGTCATGCTGATGAAGGGGTTCCTGCAGACGATCCCGGAGGCGGTCATCGAGTCCGCCAAGATCGACGGAGCGGGCGAACTGAGGATTTTCGCGCAGATCGTCCTTCCGATTTCCAAACCGGCGCTTGCGACTTTGGGTTTGTTCTTCGCCCTTCAATACTGGAACGACTGGTGGTTGACCCTGCTCTACGTCGAGAACGACAACCTGATGAAGCTGCAGTACTTGCTTATCCGCGTCTTGAAGAACATGGAGTATTTGAATTCGGCGGAGGCTATTGAATACGGGCTGGTCAAGCCGGGAATGCTCGTACCTTCCCTAAGCGCGCGAATGGCGATGTGCATTCTGGCGGCGGGCCCCATGCTCCTCGTATTCCCGCTGTTCCAGAAATATTTCGTACAAGGCTTGACGGTCGGCTCTGTCAAAGGATGATAATTACTCCATAAGACTTACCGGCTTATGGATGCTAATTATAGATGCAACGCTATTAAAAGGGAGGCAACCCAAGTGATTCGTGCAAAAACGAAAGAATCGAAGAAGTGGCTCTTATCGGGAACGGCCGCAATGTTAGCAGCAATGTTCATCGTAAGCGGTTGTAATTCGAAGGAGAACGCGGCATCCAGTCCGAGCGGCAGCCCCGAGCCGTCGCAACCCGCATCTCAAGCTTCGCAGACGGCATCTCCGGAGAGCGAAACGAAGGATTTCGTCAAGCTCAGCTGGTACATGCCGAAGCCGATCGACAACATGAAGGATCAGGATGCGGTCGAAGCGGAAGCGAACAAGATTATCAAAGAGAAATTGAATGCGGAGTTGCACCTCAATCTGATTGACAACGCCGGCTGGGAAGACAAAATGAAGCTGATCTCGGCCGCGGGCGAGCCGTATGATCTCGTCTTCACGACCTTCGCTTCCAATCGGATCAGCGATAACGTGCAGAAGGGGGCTTTGTTGCCGCTGGACGATCTGCTTCAGAAGTACGGTCAGAACATTCTGGCCAAGGTAGATCCCCGCGCTTGGAAAGCGGTGACCTACAACGGGAAAATTATGGCGATACCGGCGCAGACTCCGTACTCTCCGGCGGGCGCCCATGTGTTCAAGAAAGATTTGGTCGAGAAATATCAGTTCGATTATAAGAACGTTAAGAGCATTCAAGACCTGGAACCCTTCCTGGCCGAGATCAAGAAGAACGAGCCCGATATGATTCCCCTGCTGGCGACGGCCAACGGGACGGCTTCCGGGATTACCCTGTACGACTACACGACGATTTCCCCGGGTATCTCTTATAGCGAACAGGACGGCAAGATCGTCAAGATTCTGGACGTTGCCCAGAACAAGGCCAACTACCAAACGATTAATGATTTCTATAAGAAGGGTTACATCGCGAAGGACGCAGCGATCAAGACGGACTACCTGGCGGAAGCCAAGTCGGGCAAATACGCCGTCATGCGCGATTCCGGCGGTTATACGGAGGACGGTTCGAAGTCGACCGCTACTTACGGGTTCCCGACCGTGGAGACGCTGTCCGGCTATCCGACCATCTCGACGAATTCGATGACGTCGGCCGCTTCGGCCATCAGTGCCACGTCCAAAAATCCGGAAAGAGCGATGATGCTGCTCAACCTGATCTGGGGCGACAAGTACTTGCTGAACACGCTGGCCTATGGGGTCGAAGGCAAGAACTACACGGTAAAATCCGGTACGGCTCAAGACGCTAATCCGACGATCGAAGCCACGAGCGGTTCTGAACAAACGTGGGCGATCTGGCATAACTGGCTCGGACCTCTATGGGATCAATGGGATTCGAACTGGAACTCCACGGCTGCGCTGGAAGCGATGAAGAAGAACAACGATAACGGCAAGGCTTCGGGTATTCTCGGCTTTATCTTTAATCCCGAACCCGTGAAGAACGAGATCGCGCAAGTGAGCGCCGTCCAGAAGGAAGCGAATCCGATCCTGACGACGGGTTCCATGCCGGACTTCGAGAAGTATTACACGGACCTGCAGAAACGGTTGGACGATGCCGGCATGGACAAAATTTTGGCGGAAGCCCAGAAACAGTTCGATGCTTGGAAAGCGGGCAATAGCTAATTCGATCGAACCGATAACGGCGGCTCTGCTACGTGGTAGTAGGGTCGTCGTTCTTATTGTAAAAAAAGAAGGGACGCCGACGATGAAACGAACGATCCTGTTGACGGGAGATTGGAATTTAAAAGGCGAAGGCGAACGACCCGAAGGCAGCCTGACGAAGATCAATATTAAAGCAAGAGTGCCTGGGCACGTGCATCAGGATTTGCTCGAGGCAGAATGTATCCGAGATCCGGGTTACCGCAAGCAAGCGGATGAATGCTCCTGGGTCGAGCATTGGCATTGGACTTATTCCCGCGAATTCGAGATCGATCGTTTGGACGGGAGGCGCGCGGTACTGGAATTCGAAGGGCTGGATACTTTCGCGGACGTCATCTTGAACGGGACGCGGGTCGCGCGAACGGATAATATGTTTATCCATTACCGCTTCGACGTTTCGGAACTTCTGCGAACGGGAACGAACGAGCTCGAGGTCAGATTCCGCACCGTCGCGGAGGGCTTCGCGAATAAGCCGTACATCGGCCGAGGCGCGGCGTTTACGAGCGAACGCCTCTACGTGCGCCGCATGCAGTGCACGTTCGGTTGGGACTGGGTAGGACGTTTAGTCAGCTACGGCATATGGCGACCGGTAAGTCTCGTCTTCGAGGACATCGGGACGATCGACGATCTCTATGTCCATACGAAGGCGATAGACGGACGGGGGGCGGCCATCGGCTTCGCGTTGGAGACGAGCCGGCAGGTCGAGCAACCGATGAGAGTAGAAGCCGCAATCCTCGATCCTTCCGGCCGCATCGTATGGCAAACCTCGCGGAAGTTGTTAGGGAATAAGCTGGAGCTGACGGCGGACCTGGCGGAGCCCGAGTTATGGTGGCCGGCGGGATACGGCGGTCAGCCCTTGTACAAAGCCGTTGCGAAGCTATACGGCGAGGCGGGGATTGTCGACGAGCGAATGTGCTCATTCGGCGTCCGCACCGTGCGAATCGAGCAGCTTCAGGATCGACCCGGGAGCGATGAAGCGCGGATGACCGAGAAATTACGCGCTCTGGATACGGAATGGGACCTCAACGGGGATAGGCCCGGAAGCGGGTTTACGCTGCTGGTGAACGGCGTACCGATCTATTGCAAGGGAGCCAATTGGGTGCCGAGCGATCCCTTTCCATCGCGCATCCCGAATTCGCATTACGAGAATCTGCTTTGTCTCGCCCGGGATGCAGGGATGACGATGCTCCGCTGCTGGGGAGGGGGAATCTACGAACCGGAGCATTTCTGGGAGTCGTGCGACAAGCTGGGGATCGTTGTTTTCCAGGATTTTATGATGGCGTGCGGCACGTATCCCGAGGAGGACGGGGAGTGGGCGTCTTCGTTAGCCGTCGAGGCGGAAGGAGTCATCCGTTTGCTTCGAAACCGACCCAGCCTGATCTGGTGGAACGGCGACAACGAGAACGGCATGTTCGACGACGAAGAGAATCCGGACTACCCCGGACGCGCGATCGCCGAACGGATTACGGGCAGGCTGTGCGCGGAGCTCGACCCGTCCCGCCCGTTCCTACCGACGAGCCCGTTCGGCGGCAACAAAAATAATTCGTTCACGATCGGCACCGCCCACTATACCGGAGCATTGCTGGATATGTTCGAGGTGTTCCGCGACACGGATCTGCGCCAGTACCGATCCTATTTTGCGGGATTGCTCAGCCGGTTCTGCCCGGAGTTTCCGATGTTCGGCACGCCCGAGATCCATACGCTGCGGAGGTTCATGAGCGAGGAGGATCTGAACGATCCTTCGTTCGACATGCTGGAGTATCACACCAAGAACCATCCCGGGCTGGTCGACTTTTCGCTCTTCGGAGCGCTTAGAACGCTTGCCGTCAAGCTGATGCCTCCCGCCGTCTCGACGGTCGAACGGATTCGTCGGATGTCCTACGTTCAGCACGAGATCACCCGGCTCGTCGTCGAGTCTTACAGGCGCAATCGACCTTATACGAGCGGCATCCTGTTCTGGATGTTCAACGATTGTTGGCCGGCGAGCGGATGGAGCCTCGTCGATTATTTCGGGTATCCGAAGGGCGGCTATTACGGGTTCAAGAAGGCCGCCCGTCCGGTTATCGCTTCGATCGAACGGCAGGAAACGGAAGGCGGGTATGCCTTCTGGGTGTGCAACGACAAACCCGAAGCCATCCGGGGCAGGGGAAGACTGCGAGCGTTGAAGCTGGACGGCACGGCCGACGATGCGTCTCGGTGGACTCGGGAGTTCGGCTTCGAGATAGAGGGAGGAACATCTTCGGTCATCGCGACGGTGCACTTGGAGGAGTTGGACGCGCTAATGGACGATTCCCGCGTGCTGGTCATGGATATCGAGGGCCCGTTCGGCGAGGATCGATGCGTTTATTTTGCGGGGATTCCGGCGGACATGGAGCTTGAACCTTCCGGCGTGCGCATGGAGTCCCGGACGGAAGGAGCGGAAGGAGGCCGCCTAACCGTTGCCGCGGACCGATATGCAAAGGCCGTCCTGCTCCACGGCGAATACGTTTTTTCGGACAATTACTTCGATCTGTTGCCCGGCGAGCGCAGAACGATCGATTATCGAAGATTGGCTGCGGGGACTACCGCCGATGCAATCGAAGAGAGAGAAATAGAGCTGTTTAGCTGGAACTAGGATGTCATCATCGTACTATTCGCGAAAGGTGGAATCGGAAATGAGTATATCGGCGTTCGCAAGGTCCAAAGCCCGCATAGGAGTTATATCGGTCGGCCACGAGCCGTATTGGGGACAGTTCCCGGGGCTGCGGGAGGAACTCGAGGGTTACGGTCGCGAGTTCGAGAAGATGCTTGAAGACTTCGACGTGGAGGTCGTATCGGCGGGTTTCGTCGATAACGTGGACAAATCGTTCGCGGCGGCGGCTCGGCTGAGAGCCCGGGATGTCGACTTCTTATTCTGTAATCTCGCCACGTACGTCACGTCGTCATCGGCCGCGACAACGATTATGAACCTCGGCGTACCTACCGTATTGGTCGCCTTGCAACCTCTCAAACGGTTGGATTACCGGAACACGACGACTTATATGCAGCTAGCGAACGATAACATCTGTTCGTTGCCCGAGATCAGCGGGGTGCTCGTTCGCGCCGGCAAGCCGGCGGCGGGAATCATCGTGGGGACCCTCCGCGACGATCCCCGGATAGCCCGGGAATTGAAATCGTGGTGCCAGGTCGCGAATGCCCGGCGGGCGTTCAAGTACGCGCGTATCGGCTATCTGGGCCATACTTACGAAGGCATGTACGACATGAATTCCGACCCTACCGCGTTTACGGCGGCTTTCGGCTCCCATGTCCAGATGTTGGAGATGTGCGATCTTGCCAAACTGGTGAACGGCGCGAAGCCCGGCGAGATCGCGGATAAAATCGAAGAAATCAAAAGCGTATTTACGATCGCGGACCCCTTCATCGATCCGGTGACGCGGCCGATCAAGCAAGAGGATTTGGAATGGTCTGCCAAGGTGGCCGTCGGACTCGACAAGCTGGTCGTGGAGAATGGGTTGACCGGTCTCGCTTATTACTATCGCGGTCTGGATAATAACGAATATGAACGGATCGGATCGAACATGGTGCTGGGCAATTCGCTCCTCACCGGCAAGGGAATCCCGCTCGCGGGAGAAGCCGATCTCAAGACTTGCGCGGCCATGCTGATCATGGATCGGTTAGACGCCGGGGGGTCTTTCGCGGAGCTGCATCCTTGCGATTTCGTCGACGAGATCGTGCTCGTCGGGCATGACGGTCCGCATAACGTCAAGATCAGCGACAGCCGTCCTATCATTCGCGGGTTGGATTTGTTCCACGGCAAAAGCGGCTCCGGCATCGGCGTGGAATTCAGCATCCAAGCGGGGCCGGTTACCTTGTTGGGAATCTCCCAGACCGCAGATGGCCGCTACAAGATGATCGCTGCCGAAGGCCGATCGATCAAGGGCGAAATTCCGCAAACCGGCAATACCAATACCCGTTGCAGCTTCGATTGCGGCGTCGCCGACTTTATCGAGCGATGGTGCGCGGCCGGACCTACCCACCATTTTGCGCTGGGCGTAGGACATAAAGGCCAACAAATCAAGCGATTGGCGAACGTGCTCGGCATGGAGCTGGAAATGGTCTGAAACGAATCTTGGATGTGTCTGATGAAAATAAAGTTCTATGACGAACCCGGCAAAGCCCCGCCCGATATTATGATCGGGAGGAGCAGGATTAATCAATGGATAAGAGGAAACAGGGAGGCGAGCCAACGGGGCTCGTTTCTCTTTTCCAGGTCTTTTTTTTCATCGCGCACCGATAAAATATCATCCCACGAATGCTATTTGCCGATAAATCTATGAACAACAACTAAACAACTATATACGATTGCGAGGCGTATTTCTTGAAACTCATATACCGGAAGTCAATATTGCTTGCATTAGCCATCATGATCATGGGAGTAGTCAGCGGATTATCGAGTTCTTCGGCTTGGGCGGCTTCCGGTAAACCGATAGCCACGTACGTGTCTCCCGAGAAAATCGAGTTTATCAGCTACAGCAAGAGCTGGAATCAGGCCAAATTGAAGGCGCTGTATGCCGAACTGATGAAGAACTTACATGGGAAGGAGCTTAATTATCTCGGTAGGGTGATCCTTTCGCCGGAGGATGTAGAGGGCGAGTTAGGCGTTGCAAATATGAGCTACTCCTGGATGGACGATGACCTATCCGAAATCGTCATGGACGAGCCAACGGAGATCATTCTTTATGGCGCTGACAGCAATAAGACGGTCGAGAGCATGTCTTCGACTTTAAGCCATGAATACGGTCATCATTTTACTTATTATTGGCTTATCGCAAAAGAACACAAGTTACCGAGCGATTCTACTACGAAATGGGCTTCCATACGGGGGACAAGAGGATATCCTGTATTGTTTTCGGAGGATACTTCCCTTCCAGAATATTCTCATTATTGGGATCCGGGGGAGATAATGGCCGATGACTACATGGCCTTGTTCGGTTCTCCCAACGCCAAGTTGAGCATGGTCAATTCGCTCCGATCCGAAGATGGTAAAGGATTTTATGGAGAGATAGAGAACGAATCCCTTCCCTCGGCGATGACTTTGGCGTCCGTTCGAAGCTACTGGCTGAGACTCAGCGGCCTTAAGGATCCTTTGCCGCTAGTGTTCAAGGAGCCTAAACTGACGAAGATACAGGCTGTCGAGTCCGAGGACGGAGGAATCGACCATAAGCTGACTTATGAAGCGGGATCGGTAAATTCGACCGTTGCGCAGCGATTGCGGTATAGCGTTTATTGGACGTACGAGGATGACGGGGAAGAGACATTCGATTATACGGAATTGACGACGGGCAAGCGCTCCGTTACCGTAACGGGCGGACTGCCGGAAGCGGAACTTACGTTCACGGTGTACGCTTATGATCCCGCGACCAAACAATACGTTTACGCCAGACCGGTCGTCTACGATCTGTCGGATTCCGAGAATCCCGTAAAAATCGAGCATTGAAGATAGCGTTGGCTTGCCTAGAAAAACCGTCAAGGGAATGCCCCTGACGGTTTTTCTTTATGGCTTGGTATTATATGAATTGAGGGTAGGTGCTTAGGTAATCCAGTGAACCGCCGTAAGAGTATCTGATTTTGTACGTGCCTTGCGTAAATACCGTATTGAAATTAATAGTGAAACTTACGGTAGTCGGATTGCTGAAAATATTCGAACGACTACTCTCTACCAGTTGTTCCGTACCGTTAACTATGCGGTATACATCTGCAAAGATGACTCCTGGGGCTGGGGAACCGCTAAAATATGCAGTTCCGTTAATCCGCAAAGTGCCTTGTCCCGTAATGGTATCTGTAGATGAAAGAGGGGTGGGGTCAGCGCTTGCGGCGGTAGAGAACATAAAGAGCATAATGACAGACAGCATGAGAACCGTTAACTTCTTCGTTTTCACTAATATCCATCCTTTCGATTGGGGAAATGGTAGAAGGAGTTTCTAGAAGTTGAATGCTGGCCAGCGTTCTACGGGGTGTGCGTAAGCCCTTCTGCTTCCTATTATACTACTAAATGTAATTTATGGAAGTTTTAATATTGTCACGATGCTAAAAGACGAATGTGTTCAATGGGAATAAATAACAGTATAATAGTAGCCGATAGGACTTGAATCGAAGGGGAATCCAGCGATGCTTGGAATTCGCGTAGGAACGGGCTCAAGCTGCGAAGTGTATGAATGGGGAGGCGACGACAAGGTTGTTAAGCTGTTTCATGCGAACACGCCTTCCGAAGCCGTTCAGCTTGAATTTCGGAATAGTTTCGCGGCATGGAAAACCGGCTTGCAAGTCGCTCGACCATTCGAACAAGTGATTTGGGAGGGACGCCCGGGTATCGTTTTCGAAAAAGTAGTCGGAGAAACGATTATTAATCGGTTTTTCCAAGGATTGTATACGTTCCAAGAGATTGATTTCTATGAAGCGGACAGTGAATTGCGGATATTCGCGAGAGTGCTGAACGATATACATAAGGCAACCGTCTCCGATATCGTAACCGATCAAAAAGAAAATTTAATAGCGATAATCGGTCATCCTGCCATGTTTACTAATGATGAAATTTCCGCGATCCATACCTACATTGATCTGTTACCGGCTAAACGACAGCTTTGTCATGGGGACACGAATCCGGGTAATCTGATCCTGAGAGACGGCAATCCGATTATGATCGATTGGATGCATGCCGCGCTTGGCAACCCGGCAGCGGATGTTGCGGAAGTGTGCGTCATGCTCGAATATGCCGTCTTGCCGCCGGAAACTCCCGCCGCCGTCGATGAGTTCTTTCAAACTTGGCGTCAAACGGCTTATAACGTCTTCATTGATGAATATTGCAGGCTGTCCGGAGTAACGGAGGAAGAGATAAGGTTATGGTACGTTCCGGCAGCGGCGCGTTCTATCGCGTCCGGGGCCTTATTAGATGAACAAATAACCAAGCTTACCGCTATGATTCGGCATAGGCTACACAAAGCCTAAGCTGACATCGCTTGAGTACCGATGCCAGCTTAGGGATTTTACTGTCTGTATTATTGGGGTTGATTTATTGAATTCCAAATTTCTTTATAATGCGGGCTGTGGATCAAGCCGATAATGTTTCCAAAAGGATCCACTACCGAAGCGGTAAGCCAGTCAACCCCGCGCTCGGTAAGGGGGTCATATTCCGAGGCCCCCAATTCGATCAGCTTTTCCAGCATACCGGGTACATCGTCTACATGCCAGTACAGGATGGCTCCTCCGGGTCCTGATAAGCTAGCTGCTTGGGGCGCGTATTTCTTATCGATGATGCCTAGCTCGTCTTGGGAATCGCCGATCCGATATTCGAGGTAAGCAAGGTTCTCGGGATCAGGACGTTGGAAGTAAGGCTCCACGCCCAAGAGCTTCGTATACCATTCTCTTGCAGCCTTGAGATCCTCTGCCCAGAAACTAACATTAGCCATACCGCGTAATTTTGGTGTGTTTGTCATTATTAACAAGCTCCTTTTTTTGTTGGGATGTTATTTCTCTATTGTAGGTGATGTTGTGAAAACCGTATTACAAAAATCCGCAGCCATATATAAACCTATCGGGCACTTGGATCCTGCCGGTTACGAGCGCCATATCAACTTCCAAACCTATCGGCCTCCTGTCGGTTTGGAACCTTTCATTGATCACTTCTGGATCGTAAGCTGGAATGGAATGACTCAACCCTATACTTCCGAGCAGGTCATGCATCGCCCCTATGTCGACGTGTACATTTCCGTACAGGAGTCGGGTATCCAATGCACCTACCGGGATAAAAGGGACTACCAGGCGAGAGACAACGGCAGAATTATCGGAGCTCGACTCTTACCGGGCGCGTTCCGCGCTTTCTGGAGCGGGTCGTTGGCAGGGTTGCACAATGAAACGATCGCTTTGCAGCAAGTGTTCTTCGAGGCGGATCAGCCATTCATTGAACATACGCTATCATTAGACGACGATGCTGCAGTCGGCGTTCTTGCCGATCTTATTCATGCCCGAAACCCGCAAGTCGACCCTAACATAGAGATTATAAATAAAATCATTGCCGCGATTGAAACCGATGGTTTACAGACCGTCAGCGCCGTTGCGGAGTGGTTAGGCAAGAGCGAACGGTGGCTTCAGCAGCTTTTTCAGGATTATGTCGGAATCGGAATCAAGTGGCAGCTTCAGAGGAATAAGCTGCTGGAGGCGGCGAAGTCCATTCGCGAATGCGACAAACCCAATTGGGCGGATATGGCCTATGATTTTGGGTATAGCAGTCAACAGCACTTCATTACGGACTTCAAACGCGTGCTTGGCAAAACTCCGTTGCAATACAAGAAAGAACTGGGATTTCAAGCTCAAGAATAAAAACGCAAAGTTATCTAACCGTTTCCAGTTTAGCGATCGCTTTCTGTAGTTGGGTAGCTCGACTCTTCGCGGTTGTTGCCTTCAACAGCGGCAGAAAGGCTGCATATTGACCGCTTTTGTCGAGTTGGTTGAAGGCTTGTTTAGCTTGTTCATTCTGCTCAAGAGCTGCAGCGAGATCTTGCGGAATCGTTGCGCTCGTTTGCGGTTCATAAGCTGCGTCCCATCTTCCATCCTCTCGCGCTAAGCGTATTCCGGCATATCCTGGAGCTTTCATCCGTCCGGTTGCCATGAGTTCCTCCGCTTTTTTCACGTTAACCATGGACCAAGGGCTCTTCGGCCGCCTCGGCGAATACCGCTGCAAGTAATACATCTGGTCGTAGGACTTCCGGTGACTATCGATCCAGCCATAACACAAGGCGACATCGAGCGCTTCCGGAATGGTGATCGACGTTGCGCCGGATCCCTTTTTGGCGATTCTAAGCCACGCTCCCTCTTGTCGATCGTAATGTTTCGCCAACCATGATTCCCACTCCTCAGGCGCGATAAAATCGATAAATTCCGATTGTGCAGCTGTTTCCATTTTGTAATTTCCCCTTTCAAATATTTCTTTTGTTATCTTCTTATTAATCTCAATATACCAATTAAGAAATAGCGCAGTATTACATAAAACCGCAGAGGTTCCCTTTTTGGAGTGGTATAATTAGGAAGGCGTTTGAAATCAAACTGAGGACAATAGGGAGAAGGAGTGGAATTTGATGAGTTTGAACGTGAAAAGCGAGCTGGCATTGCCCAGAAGTCATCCGGAAGCTCAAGGGATGTCCTCATCGGCCATTGTGGAATTTCTGGATGCGGTACGAGCGCAAGAGTTGGAGCTTCATAGCTTCATGTTGCTTAAAGAGGGTTCCGTCATTGCCGAAGGATGGTGGAAGCCTTATACCGCGGATCTGCCGCATCTCCTGTTCTCGCTTAGCAAAAGCTTTACATCTACCGCTATAGGTCTTGCCGTATCCGAAGGGATCTTGTCGTTGGACGATCAAGTCGTATCGTTCTTTCCGGACGAAACGCCGAGCGAAGGATCGCCGAATCTGCTCGCCATGCAAATTCGTCATTTGTTGATGATGGGCACGGGACACGCGCAAGATACGATGGAATCGCTGGGGAAGAGCGCAAACGGCAACTGGGCGGAGGGATTTCTGCAGCAGCCGGTCGAATACGCGCCGGGAACTCATTTCATCTATAACAGCGGAGCGACTTACATGCTTTCCGCCATTTTACATAAGGTCACCGGACAATCGTTGCTGGACTACTTGCAGCCGCGACTATTGACCCCGCTCGGAATATCGGGCGCAACTTGGGAAACATGCCCGCGCGGCATATCCGTAGGCGGCTGGGGACTGAGCGTCACTACGGAAAGCATCGCCAAATTCGGCCAGCTATATTTGCAAAAGGGGATGTGGAACGGGACTCGCATCCTCACCGAGGAATGGGTGGCGGAAGCGACGTCGAAGCAAATTTCGAACGGAGACAACGCGGAGAGCGACTGGAACCAGGGATACGGTTATCAATTCTGGCGCTGCCGGCACGAGGCTTACAGGGGGGACGGGGCGTTCGGACAATATTGCATCGTTATGCCGGAGCATAACGCCGTTATTGCGATCACGTCCGGATTGAATGACATGCAGGCGGTACTGAACGAAGTATGGACGCACCTACTTCCGGGCATGGGACCGGCTCCTCTGCCTGCTAACGCGGAGTCCGCCGCCGCATTAGCCGAGAGGTTAGGGCAGTTGAGCCTTCCGGCGCCGCAACTTGCTGTCTCGTCTCCAAGAGAAAACGAGTTTAACGGGCAATACCAACTGGAGGAAAATAGTCTTCGTTTGGAGACGTTTAGTATTGGCTTTGACGATAACGAAGCCACCTTCAAGATTAAAGATCACAATGGAGAGCATCCATTCCGATCCGGCCGGAGCGCGTGGATAGAACAATTGTCGCGTCTTAATGACGGTAAAGAACAGCAAATAGCGGCCAGCTTCTCTTGGAGAGATCCGGATACGCTGGAGCTAACCGTACGATACTTGGAGACGCCGTTCTGCTTTACGGTGGTTTGCCGGGTGGAAGAGGAACAAATCGCTCTCGAAAGTAAACCGAACGTCAACTTCGGTTCGAATGACCCGATAGAGATTAAAGGCGCTCGAGTGACTCAGTAGAATGCAGGGTAATGCAAGGAACCGCGTATCTTGGCGGTTCTTTTTTTGTGTTAGAGAAGATAGTAACTGAATTCGATTGCCCCTCGCCCGTTGTCGCAAATATAGATAAAGACTGACGGGCGCGATAGAGGAACTGGGTTCCGGTACGCCGGTAGTCAGCCCATTATCAGGAGGGAGGAGATCTGTGCTATCATCGTGTTATCGATACCGAAAGAGAGCGGATATGTGAAATGACGCAAACCGATCAACAGTTGTACCGTTTCAGCGAAGCGCCCATCTGGGAGTGGCAGCGGTCTTATTATGAAGAGCAAGGAATTAAAGCGTGGCAAAGGGACGAAGTTCCGCAGTATATCACGAGTAATCCGGTCATGGCCGAAGCCTACGCGGAGATGATTTTCGGGTTTCTTCAAGATAGAGCGACATTAGGAAACGATACCGAGCCGGTCACGATCGTTGAACTCGGAGCGGGATCGGGCCAATTCGCTTATCTTGTGCTTAAGGAACTATGCGACTTAATCGAATTCGCAGGCATTGCGGTCCCGCCTTTCCGTTATGTCATGAGCGATCTGGCCGTCTCCAATATGACATACTGGAAACAGCATCCGAGCTTGCTTCCGTTCGTGGAGCGGGGGGTATTGGACTTCGCGAAATTTGATGCCGTTAACGATACGGAGCTAATCTTGATACATTCGGGCATCACGATCCGGCCTGGGGACTTGAAGCAACCGTTGCTCGTTATTGCCAACTATTTTTTCGATAGCATTCCTCAAGATCTAATTTATGTGGAAGACGGTAAAGTCTACGATTGCAAAGTATCGCTCGATTTTCCGGACGGGATTGCCGGTCTGAGCGCATCCGAATTGCTGGAGAAGGCGACTCTTGAGTACCATTATCGCCGAGGAACCGATTTCGAACGAGCGACGTACCCCTACCGCAATGTAATCGCGTTCTATAGAGAGAAGCTGGAGGATTCCCATATTCTGTTTCCGGCCATAGGAATGGCTTGTTTAGAGCGGCTGGGTCGGCTATCCCTCCAAGGTTTTGTGCTCATTACGGCGGATAAAGGCGATAACCGGTTAGAGAACTGGGAGTTCGCGGAGCCGCCGAAGCTTATTGTTCATGGCAGCTTTTCTTTGACGGCAAACTATCATGCGATACAGACCCATTTCGAACGAAAGGGTGCGCATAGTTTCTTTACCTCGCATCATCATCACAACTTAAACATAGGCTGCATCCTGATGCTTGAGAACCCGATGAGTTATATCCAGACCCGTTTGGCCTATCGGCGGCGCATCGAGCGTTTTGGACCGGACGATTTTTTCAGCTTAAAACAATGGTTCGACGGACAGCTGGAGCAGATGGAGCTCCGGCAGATCCTCGCTCTCTGGCGGCTCGGCGGTTACGATTCCGAATGGTTTCTGCAAAGCGTCAAGCGGATCTCAAGTCTTCTACCGACCGGTATCGAAGCTGATATGGAAGATCTCCGCAGCGGAATCTATAGGATGTGGCAGGCCTATTATCCGATGGGGGAGAAGCATGACTTAGCATTAGATTGCGGCATGCTGCTGTACGAGATGGACTTATTCGAGGATGCATTGCCGTTCTTGGAACGTTCGCTGATGAATAACGGGCATAACGAGGATAACTTCGAGGGAGTATATCGCTTGTCTGTTTGTCATTATGAAGCAGGAAATGCTGTAGAGGCGCTAGCATATACTCGTAGAGCTCTGAAGATAGAGCCCGGGCATGAAGGGGCTTTGGCGCTACAAGACTTACTTGAAGGAGAGTAATTAATTAGCAAGGCGATCGCGGGATTCGAAAACATTCGGTATAATAGAAAGCGACACCTGTGTATGCGCTTACTTAAAAATTATCCTACTACTTTTCGAGGAGTGAGGACATGTCGGGCAATCGCGCTGTTGTGTACGTGGAACCGGGCAAGGTAGAAGTCAGCGATATTTCTTATCCGGAATTGATTCTGAGGGACGGACCGGGCGTTAATCCGTTAAACGTAGGACGCAAGTGCGAGCATGGAGTCATTCTGAAAGTCATCACGACGAACATTTGCGGCAGCGACCAGCATATGGTTCGCGGGCGGACAACGGCACCTAGCGGACTCGTGCTCGGACATGAGATTACGGGAGAAGTCATCGAAGTCGGCCGCGACGTCGAGTATATTAAGAAAGGCGATCTCGTTTCCGTGCCGTTCAATATCGCTTGCGGACGTTGCCGAAATTGCAAAGAACGCAATACGCATGTGTGCGAGAACGTCAATCCGGATCGGGCGGGCTCCGCTTACGGCTACGTCGATATGGGCGGTTGGGTCGGCGGACAATCCGAATACGTAATGGTTCCTTATGCGGATTTCCAATTGCTGAAGTTCCCGGACAAGGAAAAGGCGATGGAGAAAATCCTGGATTTGACGATGCTATCCGATATATTCCCCACGGGTTTCCACGGCGCGTTCAGCGCGGGCGTTAAGCCTGGCTCCACCGTATACGTCGCCGGAGCGGGACCGGTCGGGCTCGCGGCCGCTCACTCCGCGCAATTGCTCGGAGCGGCCGTCGTCATCGTCGGCGATTTGAACGCGGAGCGTCTCGCCCAAGCGCGCAGCTTCGGCTGCGAGACGGTTAATCTGCGGGAGCACCCGAATCTCGGGGAACAGATTGATCAAATTCTCGGCGAGCCCGAAGTGGATTGCGCGGTCGATTGCGTCGGTTTCGAAGCGCACGGGCACGGAAACGCGCACGGCGAAGCGCCGGCGACTGTGCTGAATTCGATCATGGAAGTGACGAGGGCGGGCGGTCGTCTCGGCATTCCCGGTCTGTACGTGACGGGAGATCCGGGCGCGGTGGACGAGGATGCGAAGATCGGTACGCTCAAGATCCGCCTCGGTCTCGGTTGGGCTAAGGCGCACACGTTCGTTACGGGCCAGACGCCGGTCATGCAGTATAACCGCTACTTAATGACTTCCATCCTGAACGGCCGCGCGCAGATCGCTAAAGCCGTGAACGCCACTAAGATTTCGCTCGATCAGGCGCCGGCGGCTTATGCCGAGTTCGATCGCGGCGCTTCGAAGAAGTTCGTTATCGATCCTCACGGATCCGTGAAGTAACCGGGATATGGGATTGACGAGGATGAGTGCTGCATAAACCCGTGTATAGCCGAGCAGAACCAGGGAAATCTCCTGGCAGCTGTTCGGTTTTCTTTATTTATTTTCCGTCGGAATCGTTAATTGTGTGAAAATGTTAATCCTGCAAGCGCTTAAAGTTGTGATATATTTTTACAGTATCCAAAAAATGCGTTGGTGATAAGCCGAACCATCTTCAGGAGGTTGTTATGCTTCATAGAAGCAAGCAAGTTCGCGGGCGACTGCTCATCCCGCTCTTTACGCTGCTCCTGCTTTGCATGTCATTGCCGGTAGCCGCCGCCGCGGAAGAGAATACGGAAACTGCGGCTCATGACGTAACCATTAAGATTAACGGAATAAAAGCAAAGCTGGCCGACACGGTACGGATGCGGGATGACCGACTGTTCCTGCCGATTGCGAACCTAGCCGTCGCGTTAAACGCGAGGAGCGAGTGGGATAACGACAATGAAGCCGTCACGATCCACACCGTCAATAAGGACAAAATCGTTCTGAGCAACGGAGTGCCGGTTGTTTACTTCAACGACAATCGTTATCGAATGGATGTCGCGCCGTTCGTAGCGGGTGGCAGAATCTATATTCCTCTACGCCACGTCGCCGAATTGCTGCATGCCACGGTGAAGTGGGATCCCGAGGCCCAACTCGTTGAACTAGATGCGGTGAAACCGGCTGTCGTAACGGAAAGCTACGGCTTAACGGAGATCGGCAAGGAATTCGGAGTTAGCAAGTCCACGCTTGTTAAGCGTAACGGACTGAAGAGCGCCGACGAGATCAAGGCGGGTGATTCACTGAAAATTATCATCCCTTCCGTTCTTCAGAACGAAGCCGAGCCGTATACGGAGAAAGACTACATGCTCTTAGCCAAACTCACGCAAGTCGAGTCCGGATACGAGACTTACGAGGGTCAACTGGCCGTAGCCAATGTCGTTCTTAACAGGGTTAAGGATTCGCGGTTCCCAAACACGATTCGCGATGTCATTTATTCCGGTAAACAGTTCCCCGTCGCGCACAACGGCTTGCTGGATAAGAGCGTGCCGAATGCAAGCGTGCTTCGCGCCGCTAAAGATGCTTTAAACGGCAAGAACAACGTTAAGGATGCCGTTTATTTCTATGATCCAAGCGTGTCCTCGGGACCGTTCTGGTCGGGTCTTGATACGATCGCGACATTCGGTACGCATAGATTCGCGAAATAGTTATTATCGAGTTGACAGTGACGAATCGCAACACCATAATTAATAGATAAAGTACGGGGAAGCACCCCATCGAAGCCAAACACTTCTAGTGTAGCTTAGATGGGGTGCTATTCGTTTAGCGATGGGGAGAGAATGTAATGGACAAGGAGAAGAAAGCCGCGGATAGGATTAAGGAACAGTCGGTTACCTACGAGATGTATGCGGCGATGCCGGATGACGGTCATAGATATGAGATTTTCGATGGAAAGTTGGAGATGATGTCTCCAGGTGCTACGGCATCTCATCAAACGATAAGCGGGACGTTGTTTTTTATGTTAATGCAGAGTTGCAAGTCGGACTATTTGATTTTCCATCCGCCATTTGATGTGATTCTGAGCAAGACGAATGTATTGCAGCCCGATATGATGATGATCCACCGCAGTCGTCTTCATCTCGTAACCGAACGGGGAATCGAAGGGGCGCCGGATATGGTCGTAGAGATTATCTCTCCAGGTTCAAGAAAGAAAGATAGGGGAGTCAAGATGGAGACATACGCCAAATTTGGCGTTCAAGAGTATTGGGTGATCGATTCGGATACGAGGACGTTGGAGCAGTTTCAACTCGTTGAAGAGAACTATGAGTTGATCCAGTTATTCGATGGAGACGATCGGGTGATCTCGGACAAGCTCCCGTGCGTATCGTTTGAAGTCAGCGAGATTTTTGCTGAGGTTATGAGGGGACAGTAAGTGATTTCGGATTAGATAGTCCATATACCCCATAAGTATCAAATTAGAGAATCAGGTAATGATTCATCAATTGATTCTTAACCTGATTCTTGTTAAGATAATGTTATTCCAATAGAGCGGAGCGATATCAATGAGCGAAAAGAAACAATTAACGGTTCGTCTGCCCGCACTCGTTGTCGACTATTTAGCCGAAAAGGCTTCGGCGGAAAATAAAACGATGAACGATGTAATGATTGAAGTCACCGAACAATATATGAATGCGGATCAAAGCGAGAAGCTGATTCGGGAAATCGCGGTCGTTCGCGAGAGAGCTAAGGGAGTAAGCGGCGTTCAACCGGATTCCGTGGAAGATATTAGACAATTGCGGGAAGGTGAAAGGTGAGCAGGGTCATTTTGGATGCCAGTATATGGGTTAAAATATTAACCGAGGAACCCGGTACGGATTCGGCGCAGGAATTGGTCGTTCGCTTGCTTAGAGAGAAGAAAGAAATCGTCGCTCCGGCAATCATGAAGCTGGAGGTCGGGAGCGTCCTGAGGAAGAAGTGGCGTAGAAAGCTATTGGATTTCGAGACGCTTCAAGAATTATGGAACAAATTCAATTTGCTACCGATAACCTATGTGGATCTTGCGATGCTGAACGATTCCGCTTGGAAAATCGCCGATCAAAACGGGCTTGTCCATTTATACGATGCGATCTATCTTGCGCTCTGCGACGGTATCGAATTTTGGACGGCGGATGAACGTCTCGTTAACTCCGTTAAAGAATCCGGTCTGTATATTCGCCTGTTAGGCGAAAAGTAGAGTAAACTGTATAGGTTGTTCTTAATAATAGAAACGTAATCGAAGGCGAGGATATATCATCATGTTAGAGCTGCCGAATTGTCCGAGATGCGAATCGGAATATACCTACGAAGACGGAAGTCTGCTCATCTGTCCGGAGTGCGCGCATGAGTGGACTTTGGAATCGGATACGGACAAAGCCGACCAGAGCAAAGTATTCAAAGACGCCAATGGAAATGTCTTGAACGATGGAGATTCCGTTACCGTTATCAAAGACTTGAAAGTAAAAGGAAGCTCTTTGGTCGTAAAAATAGGCACTAAGGTGAAAAACATTCGTCTGGTTGACGGCGATCACGATATCGATTGCAAGATCGACGGATTCGGAGAGATGAAGCTAAAATCCGAATTCGTGAAAAAAATCTGATGGAAAACAAGCGAGGGATATTTTCTAACGGATGTGACAGACGCTACTTAGATGAAAACAAGCGTTTTAAAACTCTAACGGAACTGGACGCCTCTATGTATGCCCAAATAGCATGTTTTCACTGGAAAACACTTAAATAAGAGCGCTCATTTCCGTTAAATTTTGAAAAGTAGCATTTTGAGCAGAATAACGGCTGTGGCTTCCTTTAGCCGGAAGCTTTATACGTCAAGCGCTGATTAAGCAACATGCTCATGGTTCACTACGCACACCACGGCACAACGACAACTTACATATTCTTTACTTCTCTTTTGAGCCAGGTTCAACTATAATGCTAGAAGAGATTGTTGCTTGACCGACCAATTAAATCATTTACAGCCTGTAGGTGCCTTAGACGCTCGCGCGTTTAAGGTTAAAAGGGAAGCCGGTGCGAATCCGGCGCGGTCCCGCCACTGTGTATCGGGGATAACCTCGCAAGACCACTGTTCCGCAAGGGATGGGAAGGAGAGGGAGTCATCTAACCCGTAAGTCAGGAAACCTGCCTACTCGGCTTCGCCAACGAACTCCTTCGCGGAAAAGGATCGGCCGAATCAGGACATTTATAGATTGTTTTCCATCACTACTAATCTTCCTGATCTGCTACCCTCGTTTCCTTACGGAGACGGGGGTTTTCTCGTTGTATGGCACCGCCGGTAAAGAAATTTGATCGTTCAAGCCCTACTCTACATATTTTTCGAGGGGATGTTGGGCAATGAAACGTTTATGGTTATTAGCGCTTACGTTAGTGTTGGCAGTCGCGCTTGCGGGATGCGGCAACGGAAATAATAATGAGGCGGCTAGCCCGGTCGTTAGCGAGAGCGCTAGCCCGAGCGCAAGCTCTTCCGCTCCGGCGAGCGAAACGCCGGCTCCGGAAGTTGCGGACAAGAAAACCGCGTACCCGCTCACGATTAAGGATCCTACGGGAACGGAATTCACTTTCGACAAGGCTCCCGAGAAGATCGTCTCGACTTCCGTATCGGAGACCGAAATTCTGTACGCGCTTGGCCTTGGAGATAAGGTCGTAGGCGTATCGGATTACGACAACTATCCGCCGGAAGTGCTCGATAAGCCTAAGGTTGGCGGCGTATCCGAACCGAACGTGGAAGCGATTATGGCATTGGAGCCGGACTTGGTCATTACCGGAATTTCCATTAAGGACACGGCCGTCGAGAAATTCCGTTCGCTTGGTCTGAAGCTAGTGAAAACAGAGCCTAAGACGGTAGAAGACGTTCTCGGCAACATTACGTTGTTCGGACAAATTACCGATAAGCAAGCAGAGGCTGAAGCTCTCGTCGCGCAGATGAGAGAAGATATTCGCAAAGTAACCGAAGCGGCCGCCACGATCAAACCGGAAGAGAAGAAGAAAGTATTCATCGAGTTCTCGCCGGGTTGGACGGTCGGTAAAGGCGAATTCATGGACGAACTGATTACGCTGGCCGGAGGCATCAACATCGCTGCCGATCTGCCGGGCTGGAATCCGATCAACGAAGAGAAGATCATCGCGGACAATCCGGACGTGATCATCTACACGTTGAACATCACGGACGATAAGAGCGGCAAGAAGCTGGAAGATCTAATCCAAGGGCGCAGCGGCTGGGACAAAATCAAGGCGATCGCGGATAAGAGATTGGTCGGCTTGGAAGGAGACATTCTGTCGCGACCTGGACCGCGCATTACGGAAGCGTTGAAGCAGCTTTCGGAAGGCATCTATCCGGGATTGGTGAAGAGTGAGTAGGAAGATCGTCATCTGGGGAGGAGCGGGGTTGGCGCTCCTCCTTCTTTCCGTTGTCGTAAGTCTGTCGATGGGAACGGCCAGATTGCCCGTGGGTCAGGTTTGGGGCATCTTGTGGCATCAACTTCCCGTTGTCGGGGATTGGGTGACGCCGGATTGGCCGGTGTCCGCGGAGCAAATCATTGCGAAAGTTCGGCTGCCTCGCGTCCTGCTAGCCATTCTCATCGGAGCTTGTCTTTCACTCGCCGGCGCGGGATTTCAAGGCGTGTTGCGCAATCCGCTTGCCGACCCGTATACCCTTGGCGTAGCGTCGGGATCGGCTGTTGGCGCAGCGTTCATTATTCTATTCGGCTTGCAACTCGCTCTTCTAGGCAAATGGACGATTCCGATCGTGGCTTTCGCCACGGGGATGATCAGCCTATTCGTCGTTCTTCGATTAGCGATTATCAACGGTAAGTTTCAGCTAGAGACGCTTATTCTGTCCGGCGTCGTCGTGCAGGCTTTTCTGGGCTCGATGGTGAGCTTCATGGTGAGCTTATCCGATCAAGTCATCAACGAAATCGTATTCTGGATGATGGGAAGCCTTTCGCTGCGGGGATGGGCCTTCACGGGGATGCTATTGCCTTATTTAATCTTAGGATTCGTGGTGCTCTTGTCTTATGGGAGAGCATTGAATCTATTCGCTCTAGGCGAACGGCAAGCGGAGCATCTAGGCGTCAACGTCGTCAGAACACGGCTAATCGTGCTTACCGTATCTACGCTTATTACGGCAGCGGCCGTATCCGTGGCCGGAACGGTCGGGTTCGTGGGACTCGTCGTTCCTCATCTGGTCCGGTTAATGGTCGGTCCCGATTATCGTATATTGCTTCCGGTTACGGCGATCTTCGGAGGAATCTACCTGTTATGGGCGGATACTTTAGCCCGTATGTTGCTTAGCCCGACGGAAATTCCCCTTGGCGTCGTTACGGCTTTCCTCGGCGCGCCGTTCTTCGCGTATTTGCTCCGCAAAAACAAGAAACGAATGGGGGCGTAGAGATCTATGTTACAGGTCGAACATCTCTCGAAATCCTATGACGAGGCCAACATCTTGGCGGATATCGGCTTTTCCGTCCGCAGAGGAGAATTTTTCGGCATTCTGGGTCCCAACGGGAGCGGGAAGTCAACGCTGCTTAAGATGATATCCGGCGTGGAGAAGATGAGTTCCGGACAAATCCGTATCGACGGCAAAGACTTAGGCGACTATTCGCGCAAGGAACTATCCCGATCTCTTGCCGTACTGCAGCAGGAGTCGCTTCCTTCGGTGAACTTCACGGTGAAGGAAGTCGTGGAGATGGGGAGATATCCTTATCAGAACTGGCTCGGCGAAGAGAAGGGCGATCATGAGGCCATCATTAATTCGATTCTAAACAAGCTTAAGCTGGTCGAATTGCAAGATCGGTCGCTGCAATATTTAAGCGGCGGAGAAAGGCAGCGCGTGGCGCTCGGCAAGGTCATGGCCCAGCAACCGAAGCTGCTGCTGTTAGACGAACCGACGACTTACCTGGATATCGGATATCAGATTCAGATCATGGATCTGGTGAAGGCGTGGCAGAACGAGGAGCGATTGACGGTCGTCGCGGTCCTGCACGATCTTAACCTAGCTTCCATCTATTGCGATCGGTTGCTGATGATCCATAAGGGAGAAGCGGTCTGTCTCGGGACTCCGGAGGAGATCATGCGCAGCGAGCTGATCAAGCAAGTGTACGGAACCACTCCTATCGTTGTCGAACATCCGATCCATAAGCTGCCGCAAATTATGCTACAGCAAGGCGGAACATTCGGAGAATGAAGAAGGTGGTTCCTATTAATTCACGAGAGGCGGGGGTAATCATGGATAAACCGAGTAAAGAACGAGGGCTGACGTTGGTCTATACGGGGGATGGGAAAGGGAAAACGACGGCCGCGATGGGCTTGGCGGTTCGCGGCGTCGGCAGGGGATTTAACGTGCTGATATTACAGTTTATTAAATCTCCTCAGCGAACCTATGGCGAGAAAATCGTATTCGATAAGCTCGGCATCGAGATTCATCAGCTCGGTATCGGATTCACGTGGTTGAAGACGCCGGAAGAACACCGCGAAGCGCTCAGGACGGCATGGGCTTATGCTAAGGAACGCATCTCGAAAGGCGAGCATCAATTGATCATTCTCGATGAGATCAACAATGCGCTGGCGATCAGTACGTTCCCGATCGACGACGTATTGCCGCTTAGCGAAGTTCTCGACGTCATTCGTAATCGCCCTCAAGGCATGCATCTGGTGCTGACGGGGCGGAACGCGCAGCCGGAAGTGGTGGAGATCGCCGATCTCGTTACGGAGATGAAGCCCGTGAAGCACTATTACGAAGAAGGCGTATCGGCCGTAATGGGAATCGAAATGTGAGATGGGGTTGGGAAAATGAGAATCGCGTCGTTATGCCCGAGCAATACGGAGCTGCTCGCCTTCATGGGGCTAACCTCATCGATCGTCGGCGTGGATAAGTACTCCGATTGGCCGCCGGCCATAGGAGCATTGCCGAGATTGGGATCGGATATGGATATCGATATTGAGGCGCTCGAGGCGCTTAAACCGGATCTGATTGTTGCCTCGCTTACCGTTCCGGGGATGGAGAAAAATATTGAACGCTTGAAGGATAGGAACCTGCCTTATATCATCCTGAATCCCAAGAGCTTGGAGGATATCGCGAACAACATGCTAGTCGTCGGCGAAGCGACGAATACGCTTAAGCAAGCGACGGCGGCCGCGAGCAAATACCGACAAGTATTGGAGCAGTATGCGGAATTGAGCCGGAAAGTTGGTCATAAGCCGTCGCTGTACTGGGAATGGTGGCCGAAGCCTGTATTTACGCCGGGAGGCGGCAACTGGTTGACGGAGATCAGCGAGCTCGCCGGAGCCCGGAACGTATTCGCGGACGATCCCCGGGCAAGCGTGAAGACGGAGCCCGAGGATGTGTTAAGCCGGATTCCCGACTATATCTTGCTGGCGTGGGTGGGCGTTAAAGCGCAACAAGTGAAGCCTGAATCGGTGAAGAAACGAGAGGGTTGGTCGCGGTTGGACGCCGTTCAACAGGGCCGGATCCACGTCATGGAAGAACCGTTGTATTGTCGGCCATCGCCGAGACTTATCGTCGGGTTGCAGAAGCTTGCGGCTTTCTTGCACCCGGATGTGTACCCCGCGTATGATCCGGTAGAGAGCGAGATGTGGTTTAGCTGAGCGATTATTTTTCGTTTGCAAGAGGCCTATGTCGTTGCGCATAGGCCTCTTCGACATGTTTTCCGTGACGAGGATTCTAAGATTTACTGAAAAAAGCAATGGCAAATTGGCGAAAATGTATGGCGGCTTGAGATAAGTAATGTTTTTTGTTCCATGCGATCCCGAACGTTCGCTGACAGAGCGGTTCGGTTATTTTCAATTGAACGGTGTCCGGGCTAGAAGCTCTTCTGCCTAAGGTGAGGGGGAGGGTGAAGGTGATGCCTAACCCCATCTCGACCAACGTTTGGATGGCGCTGACTTCCTCAAGCTCGAAAGCGATATGGGGTTCAAAACCGGCTTGCCGGCAAAACTCGTCCGTTATTTTCCGGAAATTAGAATGAGATGACAAAGAGATAAAGGGTTCATGGGCCGCTTCTATTAAAGAGATGCTTTCCCTTGAAGCAAAGCGGTGCCCTTTCGGCACGGTCAAGCACAATTCCTCTTCCACCAAGGTTAGCCATTCGATATCCGGCCCGGTAACCGGGGTAGTAGAGATGCAAAAATCGATTTCGGCGTTCTCCAGATCGGCTCTCATTTGGAAAGCAGAACCCAATTGACGCTGTACGACTCGCACATGAGGATATTCGGTCAGAAAATCTTTGAGGAGGGTGGGCAGCACATACGGTAGAGTCATCGATATCGATACGATTCCATGATCGAGTCCGGCCATATCCGTAACCTCGCGCTCTCCCTCTTCAAGCTCCAGGAAAGCTCGTTCTACCCGGCGGAGATAGGTTTTGCCGAATGCGTTTAATTTGACATGCCTGCCTTGGCGCTCGAATAAGGGGATACCCAATTTCCTTTCTAAGCGTTGGATCGAATTACTAAGCGAAGGCTGCGATACGTTTAATTCCTTGGCAGCTTTCGTGATGTGCTCTGAGCGCGCAACCGCTTGGAAATATTTGAGTTGAAGAAATTCCATGTAGGGGACCTCGCTTCATTCATAGCTTTCATGTGATGATTACATCATCAAATATGTATTATATTTTATAAAAGTTCAATCTTATAATTGTTCAACATACAGACGATTTGAATGGAGAGAGAATGTGTGTTGAATAGAGAGAGAATCTGGACGAAAGATTTTATCGTGGTTTGTATGAGCAGCTTCTTCATGTTTCTTAATTTCTATATTCTTGCGACGGCCTTTCCGTTGTACGTGAAGGATAGCATGAACGGGAACGAACAGCAGATGGGACTGTCTATTTCCATTTACGTCATCGGGAGCGTACTGCTGAGGCTTTTCTCGGGACGATGGATCGATCGATTCGGTAAAAAGAAAATGGCCGTTATTGGGATGGTTGTGTTTCTAATCGCATGCGTAGGTTATTTCGGTACCCCTGGAATTGTTCTATTCCTAGTCATTCGCTTTATCCACGGAATGAGTTACGCTCTAGCCTCGACGGCCATGAGCACCGTAGCCGTCTCGTTGGTTCCTAAGTCGCGCCAAGGAGAAGGAGTCGGCTACTTCACGATGTTCATGAGCATTGCGATGGCCGTCGGCCCGGCCTTTGGCCTCTACTTATGGAAAGACAAGGATATCGATCTCCTGTTGATCTCGGTATGCGCGATTGCCGCGGTGTCCCTGTTTTTTACGATCGGAATACGCTTGCCCGGGCAAGAGGAACGAAACCGTACGGAAACGAACGGGAAAGGAAAGCCCGTGCAGGAAAAACAACGCTTGAGATGGAGCGACTTTATTGAACCTAAGGCGTTGCCGATCTCTTTGGTAGGCTTTTGCCTTGCCTTCTCTTATAGCTCTTTATCCGGATTTATCGCTTCTTTTACCGTAGAGATCCATCATTCTCAAGTCACGGGTTATTTCTTCGTTGCATTTACGCTAATGATCGTCCTATTCCGCCCCGTTATCGGTAAGGTGCTTGATCAATATACGGAGCATCTGTTGGCCTACCCGGGAATAGCATTATTCGCCGCCGGGATGCTCTTGTTGAGCCAAGCACATTCCGAAGCGATAGTACTCGCGGCCGGAGTCATCATGGGTATCGGTTACGGGGCTCTCTTGCCTTGTTTCCAGACGTTAGCGATGAAGCTTGCCCCCGAGCATCGGAGGGGAAGCGCGGCAGCGACTTTTTTTCTTTTGTTTGACTTAGGTTACGGTTCTGGCTCTTACTTCATGGGAATGATCGCCGGCTTAACGGATTACCGCACGATGTATGTATTCGCAGGGTTCATTACTTTAATTTCCGTTGCCGTATACTATTTCTTGTATCATCTTCCTGGCGCTAAACGGCGCGTTTCCGCAGCTTAATGACAAAACCGCCTCTACGTGGGGCGGTTTTGTCGGAAGTCGGGAAGTATTAAGTTCATGTTCAAGCAGGATTCAAGCTGGATTCACAGGCTAGATGAATAAGCTAGATTCACAGGCCTAGATGCACGAGCTAGATGCACAAGCTAGATGCACGAGCAAGATGGCAAGCCTCAGCATCTAAGTGTAAAAAGTACATCTAGATGATGTGTATTTCTTTCGATGAGAATTCTAAGTGTAAAAAATACATCTAATTCGGGTACCTTGGCCGATCTAAGCAGATCATCCGCTAACTAATTGCACATTTTACACTTAGACTAGAAAGCTGGCGAGTACCGAGACATCTAATTGCACATTTTACACTTAGATTGGAAAGCTGCCGAGTGCCGGAACAACTAAGTGACTTTTTACACGTAGTGCCTGATGGGAGGGGGTTATATAGGTATTCTATAGGCCCTCTCTCCCATACAGCGAGTCGATCAATCATTGCTCGGAACCGTCAGGGATACCGAGACCGGGTGTTTTTGTCATTCTTGTCATACAGAATTCAGCTTATCTACATTGAGAAAGGGATTCCGACGTATTTACTAATGATTCAGAAGCTTTTCAGTTCTTGGTGCTAGAATAGACAGGCTCGCCAGAGATTTCAACGAGTTTCGGAGTGATCGTCTGCTTGCGAGGCTCGGTATGGTTTACGATGGAATCCACGATCATTTGCGCCGCGATAGTACCCATCTCGAACGGAGACTGATCGATGTACGCGATCGGAGACACGCAGTCCGGGTACAGCAATGGCTGGTCGCAGCAGATAATGTCGATATGCTCGAGGTTCAGCTTCACGCAAGCTTTGCCGATGTATTGCGCTAGCAAAGCGTCTACGGTCGCGATCGCATCGAGATTACGGTTGTTTTCCAAGAAAGCTATCATCTCCGATGGAATGCCCTCGTTATTCGACTGATCCAGAATATCGGTGGAAATCGATAAAATCCTCTCGAGAGAAAGAGGTTCCAGTCCTTTCTGAAGGAGGGCGTTTTGGAATCCGTTCACCCGGTCGCTGACTCCGATCGTATACAAGGGAGGATAGGTGACGAGCGCTATATTTTTCGCCTCGCGTTTGTGCAAGTAATCGACCATCAACATCCCGATTTCCTTCGTGTTGCAGTATACGCCGTTCGTGCGGATATCCCGCATCGTTCTTTCTACAAGTACGACAGGGTGCTTGTTCAACACCAACCGGACGATGTCGTCATTGAAATGCTGCTCTCCTTGACTGGCCACGATAATCATTCCGTCGACGGGAATGTTCAGGAAGTCGTGGATCGCCTTCGATTCTTCCTCTCGGTTCGAGATCCGTTTGTATACGAAATGATAAGAAAGCTGAGTAAGAGCAGCTTCGACCCCCGAGATTAGAAGGGAAGAGTAATAGGATTCCATCCAAGGCATGATGAAACCGATCAATTTTTTGTTTGGCTGCGGTTTAGGAGCGAATATCGGCGTTACGGTTTCCTGTTGCGGAGGATGATCGTTTCTATCCGTGACGAACGTACCTTTACCGCGGTGCCGGTAGAGATATCCATCGTTGACGAGTCCGAGCATGGCGTGTTTAGCCGTTATGCGGCTGACTTGAAATTGGTCGGCTATTTCTCGTTCCGGGGGAATTTGATAATGCGGCGGCCAAGTTCCTTTGTCTATTTGGTTCATAATATAGTCTTGGATTTGCGAATATAAGGGTTTCTTCGTGCTCATCTTTAAGATTCACTCCGAGTCGTTATTCTAATGAAAAACATGCTTAATCCTTCGATTCGGTTAAAGTATATAACATTATTATCAATGTATCAACATTGGTCTAAATTGAGCAATCTTTATGAAAATCATGAAAGACTGGCCATGTATTGACATGCCCAATATACAATGATACTCTCTGTTGCGAGCGCTTTCATCTCGCTGAGCGGGCTAAGAGATCATTATTTTCCTAAATTGGATATATCGATAAGCGCTGGACAAAAATGTCGCACGTCTTTGTTTTGGGTATAGTTATAATATTAGATCCAATATAATAAAGTTATACCATTTAAGATATTGACATAACCAATAAAGTGGTGTTAATCTAACGGTGCAAACGCTTACCGATCTAACTCAACGATTTATTTTACCGATTTATCGCTTTTGAAATTGGATATATCTTTTGTTGGAGGTTGTAACCATGAGCGGAAAATTCGTTGATCTATCGTTAGACATCTATCATGCGGCGCCTACGTTCGCTCTCGATCCGAAATGCGCCGTTATCGTCCATCATACGGTCGACAGCATGGGATATAACATTTCCCAGCTTGTGATGAGCACGCATCAGGGAACGCATCTGGACGCGCCGTTTCACTTCTTGGACGAGGGGAAGACGGTCGATCAGCTGGATCTGAACAAATGCATCGGTGAGGCGTTGCTCGTCGACTTGTCCCATAAGAAGCCGAAGGAACCGTTAACCGTGGAAGATTTCGCTCACGTGGCGGATCGGATCGGCGAAGGAACGAGATTGATTTATCGGACGGACTGGCACAAGCAATATCCGCAAAAACATTATTTTTCCGATTTCCCTTATATGACGATCGAATTGGCCGAATGGCTGGCGGAGCGCCGAATCGCAATGATCGGCATGGACGCGCCGACGCCGAATCCGACCGACTTCGATCCGGTCCACAAAATATTGCTGAAAGCGGAAATCGTAATCGTGGAGGGCTTGGCGAATTTAGGCGACGTCGGAACGGACGAATTTTTCTTCATGGCGGCCCCCTTGCGAATCAAGGGACGAGACGGATCCCCGGTCAGGGCGCTGGCGATGTTGAAATCATAAGCAGGAGGGCAACATGAGCAATTATTTAGTAGCGGTTACGGATTCCGGATTTCCCGACTTGGAGCAAGAGAAACGCATATTGAAGCCGCTAGGCTTTACGTTCGCCACGGGGCAATGCAAAACGGCGGAGGAAGTCGCCGAGTTGTGCCGCGACGCGGACGCGGTGCTCACGCAATGGGCTCCGGTAACGGCGGAAGCGATCGAGAAGTTTACGAAATGCAAAGTCATCGTCAGATACGGCATCGGAGTCGACAATGTAGATCTTGAAGCGGCGAAGCGCCGCGATATTCCCGTCGTTAACGTTCCCGACTATGCGGTTCAGGAAGTGGCGGACCATACCCTTTCGCTGATGCTGGCCATCGTTAGGAAAATTCCGCAGGTCGTGCAGCGCGTGCGAGATGGAATATGGGAAATATCGCCTTGCCGGCCGATCATCGGTTTGCAGGAGAAAACGATCGGCGTAGCCGGATTCGGCAATATCGCGAAAGCGGTTCTGCATCGGGCGCAGGCTTTCGGCATGAAAGCGATCGGGTACGACCCGTTCGTGAACGAAGAAGCGTTCGCGCGGCTTGGCGTGGAGAAGGTGGATTGGGATACGTTGTTATCGCGCAGCGACATCTTGACGGTTCACATGCCGCTGACGAAAGAGACGAAACACGTTTTCAACGAAAATGCCTTTAAGACTATGAAATCGACGAGTTTCCTCGTTAACACGTCCAGAGGCGGAACGATCGACACGGAGGCGCTGATTAACGCATTGCGGAACGGAGAAATTGCAGGAGCGGCGCTGGACGTATTGGAACAAGAACCGATCGCGCCGGACAGTCCGCTGCTGAAGATGGATAACTCCATCGTAACGAGCCATTGCGCGTGGTATTCCGAAAGCTCGCTTCTGCGCTTGCAGGAGTACGCCGCGCTGGAAATCAAGAGATTGTTCAGCGGGGAACCGCTGCTGCACGTCGTGAACGGAGTAGGCAAGTAGACGTTCGGGTTGCGAACGATGGACTGGGGGATTGTTGCAACGATGAAAGCATTGGTATATCAGGGTCCAAAGCAGTTGTCTCTCGAAGAGCACGCCATTCCGGAACCGAAACCCGGGGAAGCTATTCTTCGCGTCGTGGCCGTTGGCATATGCGGCAGCGAGTTGGAAGGATATTTGGGGCATAGCAGTATCAGGAAAGCGCCTCTCGTTATGGGGCACGAATTTTGCGGAGTGATCGATAAGTTGGGCGACGACGTCGGCGATTTCGGGGTCGGAGACAAAGTTATCGTAAATCCGCTCATCTCCTGCGGCGCTTGCGATCGTTGCCGGATCGGCAAAGGAAACATTTGCCGCAATCGTCAGATCGTCGGCATTCATCGTCCGGGAGCATTCGCCGAGTGCGTCGCCGTTCCCGCGAGCAATATGTACCGGGTACCGACGGAGATGGATGCCAATCTGGCTTCGCTAGCGGAACCGCTTGCGGTATGCATTCATGCGGTAAAGCTAGGCTTGGGCCCCTATGAGGATCTCATGATCTACGGCGCTGGTCCGATTGGATTGCTGACGTTGCAGGCAGCGTTGACGATGGGAGCGCATCGCGTTCTGGTCATCGACAGACAGCAGGACCGATTGGGTTTCGCTAAAGGGTTAGGGGCGGAGGTCGCGACGCCGGAACAAGCGGAAGAAGCGCACGCAAGTTTGTTCGGAGCTCGCGGAGTCGATACGATCATCGATTGCGTCGGCGTACAGTCCACTCGCGAGCAAGCGATCCGCAACGTCAATCCGGGCGGGACGATCGTCTCCGTAGGTCTGGGTCAAGATCAATCGTTACTTTCCATGAACCATGTCGTTCGTCAGGAAATCACGATCGTCGGCTCTTATACGTATTCGGATGACGACTTCGAACAGGCGGTCAATCTGCTTTCTCAAGGTAAAATCACGAGAGAGCAGTGGTCGACGACTTGCAGCTTGACGGAAGCGATAGACAATTTCGAAGCGTTAACCGACGGGAGCGCCAAATTCAGCAAGATTATCATCAATCCATCCGAAGGAGAGCGTTAGTATGAGCAGATTAGCGGGAAAGACGGCTATCGTCACCGGTAGCACGCGGGGAATCGGCAGAGGTATCGCCGAACGCTTCGGAAGGGAAGGCGCGAACGTCGTCGTCTCCGGAACGAATGCGGCGCTGTGCGAGGAAGTGGCTGCATCGATCCGCAAGGAAGGCGGCTCCGCGATCGGTATTGCTTGTAATATTGCCGATTTGGATCAGATTAATCATCTGTACGATAAGACGCTCGAAACGTACGGCGAGATCAACATCGTCGTGAACAACGCCGGAATTGCCATATTTAAACCGTTCGTCGAGGTTGAACCGGAAACCGTACGGAAAATATGGGACGTGAATTTGTTCGGCACTTTCTTCAGCGGCCAGCGTGCGGCCAAGGAGATGATTCGTCAAGGAAAAGGCGGCAAAATCATCAATATGTCGTCTATCTCCGAAGAGGTCGGTACGGCGCACTTGACCCAATACGCCATGACTAAGGGCGGAATCAAAATTATGACCAAGTGCATGGCTCTCGAGCTGGCGGAGCACGGCATTAACGTAAACGCGATCGGCGCCGGCGTCATCGACACCGATATCAGCATGGAGGAATTCGCTAAACCGGGAATGAGGGAAGAAACGGTCAAGAGAATTCCTTGGGGCCGCATGGGAGCCCCCGAAGATCTGGCGGGCACGGCGGTATTCCTCGCGCACGAAGATTCGGATTATATTACCGGAACGACGGTATACGTCGATGGAGGATTGCTCGCGATGTAAGCGGGCGATCTTCCGTAGGAGAATCGCCGGTCCGTTGATTGATCATATAACATTCCGCTTTATCAAAAACAGGGAGGTCATTTCTCAGATGAATTTCAAATTCCGTACGATGCTATTATCCTTATCCATCGTAAGCGTAGCAGCGCTTACCGCTTGCGGCGGCAACGACGCCAACAATGCCGGCAACGGCGGCGCATCCGGCTCCGCCAGTCCGGTTGCAACCGAGGGCGCGGCTCCGGGCAAGAAAGTCACGATTTCGCATGCGGTTGGAGGAGACAGCCCTAGCCGGGACAAATGGATGAATGCGATCGGCGACGCGGTCGGAACCGAACTCGACATTCAGGTGTTGCCGCTTGAGCAGATGGAGCAAATCTATAAAGTAAAGGCCGGCACGAACGATCTTCCGGATTTGATCAGCTATCACCCGGGCGCAAGAACGAGAGACGATCTTCAGGCGAAAGACAAGCTTATGGATTTGTCCGATATGCCGATCGTTCAAGAAATATTGGAAGACATCAAGCAGTATTACGTGGAACCGGACGGCAAAGTATACGGCGTTCCGGGTCAGGCGCTGAAGTTCGGCGGCATCGCGTATAATAAAAAAGCGTTCGCCGATGCGGGTGTCAGCATCCCGCAAACGTTGGACGAGTTGTTCGCCGCCAGCGAGAAGCTGAAAGCGGCCGGCAAAATTCCGTTCTACTTGTCGGCGAAAGATTCGTGGACGCTGCAAATTCCGGGACTCGCGGCATTCTCGTACGACCAGTTGCAAAGCCCGGGCATCTTGGACAATATCAATGCGAATAAAGCGACGTTCAAGGACGCGAAGAACTTCATCGAAGCATTCGATACGATGAAGAAGATGGTCGACCAAGGTTACGTGAACACCGATTATTTGTCGGCGACTTACGCGAACGGCCAGCAAGCGATTGCCGAAGGCAAAGCGGCCATGTATCCGGTGCTGACAAGCATCTACAGCTCTATTTTGGATACGTATCCGGACAAAATCAACGACCTGGGCTTCTTCCCGTGGCCGGTTGCCGGCGATAAAACGGTTACCGTATGGCCTCCAATGATCTACGGAATTCCGCAATCGAGCAAAAATGCCGACGCGGTCAAGAAATATATTGAATACTTCGCGTCTTCCGAAGGTCAGAAGATCTACTTCGAAACGTTGCCGGCCGCCGGCGTTCCGGCTTACAAAGGTATCGAGCTGGATGAGTCGAAGCTGCTGGATCCGATAAAAGAAATGATCGGCGTGACCAAGACGGCGAAGCAATTCGCTACGGTAGACTTCAGCGTCGTTGCCAACATGGGCGCGTTCGGTCAGACGGTACAAGAAATATTGATGGGTCAGAAGACGGGAGCGGACCTCGCGGCGGAACTGTCCGATATCCTGGCGAAAAACGCGAAAGCAAAAGGCGCCCCGGGTTTCTGATGGATGGAGCATAACGGATATTGGAGTCCCGCAAGGGGCTCCAATATCGGATAGGGGAGATTATATTGCATAAACTCGAACGCAAAACATACTCGATTAGCTTCGTTATTCCCTGGCTGCTCATCTACGGCATTTTTTTCGTTTTGCCAACGCTGTTCAGCTTTTACTACGCGTTTACCGACTGGAATTTGACATCCGCGAAGTTTTCCGGATTCAGCAACTTTGTCGAAATGTTCCAAAATCCGGTGTTTTCTACGGCGTTGACCAATACGGCTATCTTTACGATCATGTCGATCATCTTGAAAGTCGTCATTTCCCTTGCGCTGGCCATGGCGCTTTATCATTGCATCGCCAGCAACTTTTTCAGAACGATTTTTTTCTCCCCTTACGTGCTTAGCTATATCGCGATCGGCGTGCTGTTCACCGCGGTCATGCATCCGGAAATCGGCGTACTGAATAAGGCATTGCGCGCAATAGGCTTGGATTTTTTGGCGCTTAATTGGCTAATCGACAAAGGACAGGTTATCTATTCCCTTGTTTTCATCGACGTCTGGAAATCCGCCGGCTTCCACCTGGCGATCTTTATCGCGGCGCTTCAGACGATCCCTTCCGATATGATGGAATCGGCCTCCATAGACGGAGCCGGGCCGTGGAAGAAATTCCGCTATATTACGTTTCCGATGCTTGCGTCCGCGTTTAACGCCAACATCATTTTCGCGCTTATCGTCGGTTTGACGAAATTCGATCTCGTTTACGTCACGACGGGCGGAGGACCGGGTTATTATTCGGAAGTGTTAAAAACATTAGTCTACAAACAATTCGCCATGGGCCGTTACGGACTGGCTACCGCGGGCGAGTTGATCATATTCGTAATCGTCATCACGTTGACGGTCACGTTAAGGAAATTCCTCGATAAGCGGGAGGTAGAAGTTTAATGAAGAAACGTTCCCTTCCGATCGGGCAAATCGTCCTCATCATTGCGTTATCCGCATTGAGCTTGCTGATTCTCGTTCCTTTTTATCTCATCTTCGTGAATTCTTTAAAGTCGCCCGCCGAAGCCAGCGAATTGGGAATCGCGTTTCCCTCGAAGCTGGAGTGGGGCAACTATTCGAAAGTATTTGAAGTCGCGAACCTGCCGCTGGCTTTTACGAACAGCGCCGTGTTGACCTTCTCAAGCGTCGCGATCATCCTGATTACGGCCGCGATGGCGGCGTTCGTGATGCAGCGAAGAAAAGACGGGCTAAGCTCGACATTGAGCGTGCTGGTCATGCTGGGGCTCGTCGTTCCTCCCGCCATCGTACCGCTCTATAAGGTGCTAAGCTTTTTTCATCTGAATGGAACGCTACTCGGCGTCGTCCTGATCAACGTGGCGACCCGTTCGCCGCTTAGCGTTTTTTTGGCCCATCAATTCCTCAAAAGCATAAGCAAAGAGATCGACGAAGCCGCGATTATCGACGGATGCGGCAAGTATAGATTGTTTTTCAGAATCGTCCTCCCGTTAATGGGGCCGATTATCGTCACTCTTTTCATCTTTAACTCGACATTCGTCTGGAACGACTTTATGTACGTGCTGTATTTCTTGTCCAGCGGCAAGCAAATGACTCTGCCTCTGACGATGTACTTGTTTACCGGGCAATACGGATCGATGTGGAATCTCGTATTCGCCAATATTCTCATCATTTCGGCTCCGCTGCTCCTTATTTATTTTATTGCGCAGCGCTTCATTATTGCCGGCATGACGGCTGGCGCCATTAAAGGTTAACATCATCCGATAATTATATAACGAGGTGCTACGATGGCTTTCCGCGCAGAACGCTTAAGGGTCGAATATTTGGAAAATCCGCTGGGCATTGACGAACGGCGGCCTAGACTTAGCTGGATCATGGAATCCTCGGGACGGGGAACCCGGCAATCGGCTTATCGCATTCTCGTCGCTTCCGAAAGTTCGCTTCTTGACGACGATCAAGGCGACGCGTGGGATACCGGCAAAGTCGTTTCGGAGCAGTCGGAACATGTTGAATACGCCGGAGCAGAGCTGCAATCGCAGAAGCCGTATTACTGGAAAGTGAAAATATGGAATCAAAACGACGAGTCTTCAGAATGGTCTTTCGGAAGCTGGTCGATGGGGCTGTTGCGTCGGGACGAGTGGAAGGGAAAATGGATCGGCCTGAAATCCGACGTCGTGCCGAACAAAGAGGTTCAGAAGCCTTCGGTTTATTTACGCAACGAATTCGAAGTTTCCAAGCCGATCAAGCGGGCAACGATGCATGCTACGGCGCTTGGCTTATATATTTGCCATATCAACGCAAGCAAAGTAGGCGACTACGTGCTATCGCCGGAATTTACCGACTATAATACCCGGGTGTATTACCAGACTTTCGATGTGACCGAGATGCTCAAGCAAGGCGGCAACGCAATCGGTCTTACGCTTGGACAAGGCTGGTATGCCGGCTTCGTCGGGTTGTGGGATTTTCAGAAATACGGTACCGACCCGTTCGGCTTGCTGCAGTTGAATATCGAATACGAGGATGGAAGTTCATCTTATGTCGCAACGGACGCGGACTGGAAAGCTTCCTTCGGCCCGATCGTTTCTTCCGATTTGATTATGGGAGAAATGTATGACGCCGGACTCGAGATGCAGGGGTGGACAGAATCGGGGTATGATGCGTCCGCATGGTCGGAGCCGAACGTCAATTTCGATTACAAAGGTTACTTAGACGCGCAATGCGGTCCCGATATTCAAGTTACGATGAAGCTCTCGCCGCGGAAAATTACGCAGGTGGGGCTTCGCAAATATATCGTCGATATGGGGCAGAACATGGTTGGCCGAATCATCCTGAAGCTGCCGGCGAACGCCCAAGCGGGCAACCGGATGACGATTCGCCACGGCGAGGTGCTTACTCGCGAAGGCGAGCTGTACACGGACAACTTGCGCAACACGAAGCAACTCGACGTCTATATTACCGGCGGTCGAGGCAACGAAACGTACGCCCCGACTTTTACGTTCCACGGTTTCCGTTTCGTCGAAATCGACGGGTATCCCGGGGAACTGACGTTAGATTGCCTGGTCGGCGAAGTGATTCACTCCGCGATGGACGTCACCGGCAACATCGAGACGTCCGATGCGATGATAAACCGGCTGTTCAGCAATATTTTCTGGACGCAGCGCGGCAACTTTCTCAGCGTTCCGACGGATTGCCCGCAGCGGGACGAACGGGCGGGATGGATGGGCGACGCGCAAATCTACTCTTTTACGGCCAGCTTCAATATGGAGGTTGCATCGTTTTTCAAGAAGTGGATGATCGACGTCGAGGATGCGCAGAAACCGACGGGCGCTTTTACCGACGTTTCGCCGCACCTTCCGTATTCCACGATCTCGGCTTATCCGCTCGTCGGTTCGTCCGGATGGGCCGACGCCGGCGTCGTCATTCCTTGGAACATGTACCGGATCTACGGCGACAAGCGCATTCTGGAACGTCATTATGAGGCGATGAGCCGCTGGATCCGCTACAATCAGATGATGTATCCTCAGCATATTCGGTGGAATAAACCCCAATACGGGGATTGGCTGTCCATTCCCGCTGCGGATTTGATCGACGAGATGCACGGCAACAACAAGTACAGCGCGTTCTCGACGACGCCGTTCGAAGTGTTCGGAACCGCCTATTACGCTTACGTCGTAAATATGATGCGGGACATCGCGGATGTTCTCGGAAAGACGGAAGACGAGCGCAAATACGCCTCTCTGTTCGAAGAGATCAAAGCGACGTTTAACCGCGAATTCGTCGAGGAAGATGCGCGCATTAAAGGAAATACGCAGACGGCTTACGCGATGGCGCTGTTTATGAACCTGCTGCCGGAGGACAAGCGCGAACAAGCCGCCCGGCATCTGGTCAACCGCATCGAAATCGAGGACTGGCACATCACGACCGGCATCCACGGCATTCGCTTCTTGCTGCCCGTGTTGTCCGAATACGGTTACGACGACGTGGCTTACCGGCTGCTCCAACAAGATACTTACCCTTCCTGGATGTACACGATTCACGAGGGCGCCACGACGATATGGGAAAGATGGGACGGTTGGACGGAAGAGAGAGGGTTCCAGAACACGCTGATGAATTCCTTTAACCACTACGCGTTAGGATCGGTCGGCGAATGGATGTACCGTTATATGGGAGGCATCAATCCGGTGGAGCCGGGGTACAAAAAAATCGTCATTCAGCCGAGAATCAACGAGCGGTTGAAGAAAGCCGACGTAAGCTATCGCTGCATCAGAGGGCTCATCGCATCCAAATGGGAAGTTACCGAACGGGGCGAACTGGACTTGCAGGTTACGATACCGCCTAACGCCATTGGCGAAATCGTCATTCCGCTGAAGTACGGATCGACGATATCGGAAAGCGGCATTATGGCTGAACAGTCGGAAGGCGTTACTTTGCACGGCAGGGATGATGCGAACGCTATCTATCATTGTCAGCCGGGGACTTACCGCTTTACGTCCAAGACCTGAATGAAAGAACCCCGGGTACGCCATTCCGACCGAGAGGAGGGGATATGATTTGCGAGTAGATCGAATACGGCTATGGGATCATTGCGAACATGCGAACCTGCACGCTTATCTGCTGGATAATCCCGCAACGTTCAATGTAGATCGGAAACGTCCCGCCGTCATCGTATGTCCCGGCGGCGCGTATCTCGTGACCTCCGAACGCGAGGAAGAACAAGTTGCCCTGCGTTTTGCCGCTCAGGGGTATCATGCTTTCGTCCTTCGCTATACGACGCGCTTCCGTAGGGATGAATTCGATATATCCAACTTGCCGGAATCGCCGCAAGGAAACGAGGAACCGATCTTGCCTCAGCCGTTGTACGATTTGGCTAAAGGAATGCTGATCATAAGGGAAAACGCGCAAGAATGGCATGTCGACCCCGATAAAATCGCCATATGCGGTTTTTCGGCAGGCGGTCATTTGGCTGCAAGTCTCGGCGTGCATTGGCATGATGAGATGTTGCAAGAGAAGTTCGGCACGGACAGCGAGCTATTCCAACCCAATGCCTTGATCCTCGGATATGCCCCGACGGATTTTACGATACAAGACGGAGGGAATGCGCCAAGCGATTCTTACAACAACCTGAGGGATCTTGCTCATCGCGCGATGTTTGGAACGGCGGAGCCCATCTTGGAGCAATTGGAACGGCATAGCCCGGTGAATTACGTTTCGTCCCGTACTCCGCCGACCTTCATTTGGCATACGGCCGACGATCAAATCGTGGACGTCAGGCATGCGCTCGCGTTTTCGTCCGCCTTGGCACAACATGGGGTTTCTTTCGAATTATATGTTTTCGAGAGCGGATTGCATGGATTGTCTTTATGCGACGAATCGACGGCAAGCAATGAAGCGCAAATTAATCCGGATTGCGGAGTATGGGTAGAGTTAGCCATGAGATGGCTGAGAAGGCGATTCGGAAGGTAAGGAGGAGGCTGGCCGGGATGCAGCGGAAGCGGGTCGCATACTAGGGCGGGCGGCCATTCCTATACGTCGCAAGCGAACGGACTGTCGAAGAACTGAGATTCGCCTGACGATTTCGGAAAGATAGCGGGGGTATAAACATGAAATTGGTAACTTTTATTAAGGATGGACAACAAGCGCTCGGATTTAAATTGGACTCTGGTATCGTGGACGCGGCGAAAGCAGGACTGCCTTGGGACGTCATGGACGTGATCGAGGGCGGAGCGGACAAAGTCGCGGAGCTGGAGCGCGCGATCGGCGGATTGGATTTGTCGTCGGAATCCGGCCTGCTGCTGGACGAAGCGTCTCTCGAATGGGGACCTTGCGTAACGAAACCGAACAAGATCATCTGCGTCGGCCTTAACTATCGGAAGCATGCGGAAGAGACGAACGCTCCGATTCCGGAATATCCGATCCTGTTCAATAAATTCAACAATACGCTCACGGGACACTTGAAGTCCGTTGCCGTACCTAAGGTGACGGAGAAGCTTGACTATGAAGCCGAGCTTGTCGTCGTTATCGGCAAGAAGACGAAGGACGTCGCCAAGGAGAAGGCATTAGAGCACGTATTCGGATATGCGTGCGTGAACGACTTGTCGGCGCGCGATCTCCAGCTCCGCACCCAGCAATGGCTGCTAGGCAAAACCTGCGACGACTTCAGCCCGTTAGGTCCGTACCTCGTGACCGCGGACGAAGTTGGCAATCCGAACAATCTCGCGATGAAGACGACGGTGAACGGGGAAGTGCGCCAGCACTCCAATACGTCGGATATGATTTTCTACGTCGACGAGATCGTGAGCTATATCTCCCGGCACATGACGCTCGTACCGGGCGACATCATCCTGACGGGAACGCCGGAAGGCGTCGTGTTAGGATTGCCTCCGGAGCAACAAGTGTACTTGAAGCCAGGCGACGAAGTGACGATCGAGATCGAGAAGCTGGGTTCGCTTACGAACCGATTTGTTGCTGAATAATCTCGGTACATGTGTAGGTTCATCCTGCTTACAGTAGAGAACAGGAATAAGGCATTCCTTAAAGGAGCCTTATTCCCAGGGCAATCGCTTACGAAATCGAAATAATCCCACCACTGGTTAGCTCTGCGAGTGAACTTCTGGAAATAAGGGTGCTGAGCACCGCTATCTCGCTCCGTGAGCGGGTTTCTGGAGAAATAAGGGTGCTGGGCACCGCTATTTCGCTCCGTGAGCGGGTTTCCGGTGGAATAAGGGTGCAGGGCACCGCTATTTCGCTCCGTGAGCGGGTTTCCGGTGGAATAAGGGTGCTGAGCACCGCTATTTCGATCAGCGAGCGGGTTTTTGGAGAAATATGGACCTCTGTCAAGAAAGTGGACACGTTATAAGAGCGTTTATTTAATACTGCTATAGTACTGAGCTTCGAATTGCGAAGGTGATAAGTAACCTAGCGAACCATGTATTCTCTTACGGTTGTAGAAGAGCTCAATATATACAAACATCTCTTGTTGCGCCTGCGCCTTAGTTTGAAATTTCGTACAGTAAATAAACTCCTTCTTCAGCACGCTGTGGAACGATTCGATACAGGCGTTGTCGTAGCAGTTACCTTTGCGGCTCATGCTTGCTTCCATGCCATATTGCTTTAACCTTTCACGGTATTCATCTGATGCATACTGCGAACCCCGATCAGAGTGGTGTATAAGCCCTTTGGGAGGTTTGTGCGTACTGTATGCCTGATCAAGCGCTGCAAGCACTAAATCGGTTGTCATCCGGTCTGCGAGCTTCCAGCCCACAATCTTACGGGTATATAAATCCAGAACGCTGGCGAGGTACAAACGACCTTCACGGCACGGTATATAGGTAATATCGGTTACCCAAATCTTGTTAGGTGCAGTCGTCTTAAAATCCTGATTCAGCACATTTGGTGCTATAGGTTGATCGTGATTCGAGTCAGTGGTGGTCACTCGGAATTTCTTAGATACACAAGAACGTAAACCATTCTCATGCATGATTTTCCCTACTAAACGTTCAGAAACTGTCCAACCTTCTTTTCGTAGAAGTTTTGTGATTTTAGGGCTACCATACCTGTTGTGAGCGTCTAGGAAAAGCCAGGTGATTCGCGCCAATAGCGCTCTGCGACGCTTCTGATAACTGTTCTGGACGGTCTTCTCCAGAAGCCATTTATAGTAACCGCTCCGTGATACACATAGAACTGTGCACATCTTCTCCATTCGAAACTCGGAGCGATGATCTTCGATGAACTGGAACCTTAGTTCCTTTCTTTGCTGAAGATGTGCATGGCCTTTTTTAGGATAGCGATTTCTTCCTTGAGATCCTCAATCGTGCGTTCTTGCTCCATCAGTTGCTTATCTTTCTGGTGAAGGGTCTCACGATCTACAAGCGGTTCATTCTCAAACTTGCGGTACTTGGTCATCCACTGTTTTAACGTACCACTTGGGATGTTTAAATCTTCTCCGATCTGGGGCAATGTCTTTGTCTGTTCCTGAATGTATTTAACAGTCTGTTCTTTAAACTCTTCACTGTAACGCTGTCTCTTCTCACCCATACCGGACACCTCATCTTCTTATTGTTTTTTATTATCTGTTAGTTCTTATGAGGTGTCCACTTTCTATTCTAGCTGCAATAAGGGTGCTGGGCACCGCTATTTCGCTCGTTCTCCAGCTAGGAGGGAACAGTTACAGTTATCCCTTCGAGGATAACTCATCCTTAAACAGTTTCGTAAGCGATTTCCCTGCCCCTATTCCTGTTTGTTATTTAAAATCCTGGGAGTGACGATAGATTTCGTGATGGAGGCTTGCTCTCCATCATTCAAGCATCTCCGGTGTCACAGGCAAGTTTCGAACAATTTCATTCATGCTGAACGAGGAACAGGGAACCGTCTTGGAGAGGATTGTATCATCCTCGGCATAGACATCGGCCAGTTCATACCTGTCACCAACTAACACGTATTGCTCTAAAGTGAAGTTGGAAGGGTCTACGATCCAGTATTCGGGAACATGGTATTTGGCGTAGATGCTGCGTTTCTGTACTTTGTCCCGTCTGCGCGAATGCTCGGACGTAATTTCGACGACGAGATCGGGTGCGCCTTTAATTCCCCGTTTGCTAATGATGGATATTCTGCTGCGATGGATCATCACGATGTCAGGCTGCCGAACTTCCGTATTGGATAGGATGACATCGATCGGCGATGGAACGATAATAAACTCGCTACGGCAACTTACGTTGAGAATAACTTGCATTTCATGGCAGATGTATTGATGGATAAACATAGGAGAAGGACTCGTAAGCTCCAATACGCCGTCCGAGATTTCATAACGATTGCCGTCATCGACCATATTGGCATAAATTTCGTAAGTAACGGGAGACTCTTTCATGACCTCTTCGAAAGTTTTCTTTTTCATTTTAACCGCCTCCGAATCATAAAAAATAGCACCCCGTCAAAGCAACACTTCTCGTGTTCGGCTTTGTGAGGTGCTTCCTCGACTTCATTTCCTTTATTATGCCGGAACGCCTAAAGCCTGTCAAATACCTCTATCAAAATTTCTTTTCCATATCCTGATTAGGCGACACGCCGGTTTAATCTCGTCCGCAGCTTGTGGATACTCTATTTTTCGTAATCGTAACGCAACCTTCCGAATCCTTCGGCGTTTATTAAATTGTAAACATTTTACTATTTTATGGAATTCGAGATTCGGAAGGGGCAACTTTAAAGTTGAAAAAGTCGATATTAAGTTTAGCGCTGGCAACCCTATTGGGTTCAGGTTTGTCTTCCGTGGCGGCGGCCGAAACGCAGGAAACGTATGAGAACTCCACGATCAAAGATTATGATCCTTACTCCATAGTAAAGAAAGACGGTACGTATTGGGTATGGGGCCGGGATCATGCGGTGCCGACTCAGCTTCCGGCGCTGACGGAGGTGGAGCAAATGTATCCGGGAGGATTTTTCACTAAGAAGGATCATACGGTGTGGATGTGGGAAAAGGAGTCTTATTTCTCGGTCAAAGCGAAGGTTTACCCGGTCACGCGACTAAGCAATCTGATCGGGGTCTTTGCCAACTACCACGGAGATATGCTGGCTTTAGATAGTAATGGAACGGTATACCGGATTCCTAAAGAGGACAACAAACCGCAGCTTGATCAGATCGCGCCGTTGATCGGAATCGAAAATGTGGTCGACATCAATCCCTATTACGAGAATTACGAAAACATCGAGAAGCGCGGGGAGTGGAGATGGACGTTTCTAAAAAGCGACGGAACGGTATGGAAGGACTCCAACTCCTTAACTTCGTTCGACCCGATCCAGTCTCTTGAGCATGTCGTCTCCTTGGATTACAACTTGGCCTTGAAATCGGACGGCACGGTATGGACATGGCCGACGATTCTTACGGACGAGGAAAGCTCTACCGGTCAATGGATCCCGACTCAAGTCATGGGCCTAGAGAATATTAGCAAGATCAATGGGCGATTGGCAATCGATTCCGAGTCCCGATTATGGTTCTGGGGTTCGACGATTACCGGTTTCTCGGATGGGACGATGACGCATGAGGTTGGAGCGCCGATGCTGCTGACGAGCATTAACAACGTTAAGGAAGCTTATCTCGTCGAGAGATCGCTAATCGTAAGGACGAAAGACGACAAAGTGTACGAAGCCTCGATCGAACGCGAGCGGATGCCGACGGATCCGGAATTCAAGCATATAGCTTCCGATGTATCGGAGATCAAAGCGGGAAATAGATTTATCATCATGAGGAAAAAGAACGGAACGCTGTGGGGCTGGGGCGTGAATAAGAATCATGACTTAGGCTATGGAGACAATGAATTCATGCATAGTGTTCCGGTGCCGGTACAGAAGCCGATCTCCATCAGCCTGAATGGAGAGCAGGTAGTCATGAATAATGGAGTCGTCGTCCGTAACGAGCAGGTCTTCGTGCCATTGCGATCGATCTTCGAGAAGCTAGGCGCAACCATCAAGTGGGACAACACGGACAAAATCGTCACGATCACCCGGGAAGCGGAGGGGGATAAGCCCGCCATCACGATTCTCGTCAACTACCGAGAGGGAATGACGGAGATTAACGGCATTAAATCCGTAAATAATCCGTTCAACAATGTAGGCGGTACATCGTACTTACCGCTGCGATTGATTAGCGAGTCGCTCGGCGCCAAGGTGCACTGGATTCAGAAGGAAGACAAAATCTCGATTACGATGAATTAATGCGAACGGCCCGGAGTTTAACGAAGCTAAACTTATCTAGTTAACACAAACCAGACGAACACAAACCAGACGAACACAAACCAGAACGAACACAAACCAGACGAACACAAACCAGAACGAACACAAACCAGACGAACACAAACCAGACGAACACAAACCAGACGAACACAAACCAGACGAACACAAACCAGACGAACACAAACCAGACGAACACAAACCAGACGAACACAAACCAGACGAACATAAACCAGACGAACACAAACCTAACAAGCACAAACCAGACTGCTTAATCCCAAGAAACCGTCCTCCCGGGCGGTTTTTTGGCGCGAGAATCAGAAAGCTACTATGTATATAGCCACTTCAAGACGGTAAAGTCGACTTACTACTCTGCATTCTAGGCAACTAAGTGTAAAAATGGCATTTAGATGGAGTGATTTTTTACTGAAGAACAAACTAAGTGTAAAACATGCAACTAGTTGGAGTGGATGGACTCGAAAATGCGAATAAGCGCTCAACTAGTTGTACATTCTGCAATTAGATATTGCAGAGGTAGGCTTTCAACAAATCTAAATGTACGTTTTACAACTAGTCGCCGCCCCGCCCCCGCCTTCGCTTCTCCTCCTCCTCTCCCTCCCCCCCTCCTCCCCCTCCGCTCTCCGCCGTGCCCCCTCACCCCGGCTACAATATAACCTTTTCCGATCACAGTCCAACGACGGACAAGCCATTTTGCCGGATGCGGATCGAATATCCTAAAGAAATATGCACGAATCAAAAAAGATAGTGCGTTGTTGCATAGAGCCGTCGACTCTATACTTTGAAGAGTAGAACGTTCTACTACTTATGACTTCTAGGGGGATTCAAAATGAAAAGAGCGTTTCGGTCTACTCTGTTATCCGCCATCCTAACGTGCAGCTTAATCTTGCTAAGCGCGTGCGGAGGCAATAATTCGAAAGACGATAATTCTTCTCCTAATAGCGGAGCGACTTCAACGGCAAGCGGCAGTGAAACCGCGAGCGCCGAAGCGAGCTCGGAGGAGCCTGCAGCGAACGGCAAACCCGTCGTTATCAGACACACGATGTACGATACCGAATTTTCGAGCGAGATGGTCGCGGAGTTCGAGAAAACCCACCCCAATATCAAGGTCGAGATCGTATCCGCGGATTACAATAAGCTGATGGCCATGATGGCCGCGGGCAACGGGCCGGATATCATCCGCACGAATACCAATGAGCTTTCCGGTTATGTTTTGAAAGGGATGGCTCTTGATCTGACTCCGAATTTTAATAATAGCACCGTATTCAAACCGGACGATTTCTATCCTGTCGTTAACCAATTCAAATACGACACGACGACGGGAGTACACGGCGAAGGTCCGCTTTACGGATTCCCGAAAGACTGGTCGCCCGATTTTACGATTTACTACAACAAGAAAATGTTCGAAGCCGCGGGCGTTCCGTTGCCTAGCAGCACAGAGGCGATGACGTGGACGGAACTTATTGAACTAGGAAAAAAACTGACGGTCAAAAACGGCAAAAAGGTAAGCCAATACGGCGTTGTTTACTTTAACGGCAGTACCGCCGCGAATCAGGATCTGCTCAACGTGCAATTGCTTCAGCAAGGCGGAAGCATGTTCAGCGACGATTACAGCAAAGCTGACTTATCGACGCCCGGGATGAAAGATTTGCTTAATTTCTGGGTGGACACCGCGAAATTCGGAGTAGGACCAAGCCCTCTGCACCAGGAAACGGATTGGGGCGGTCAATTGTTCGTCGATAACAAGGCGGCGATCATCATATCGGGTTATTGGTTCTCCGGTTTCCTGAAGACGAACGAGTTGACCAAAGACCGCTTGGGCGATTTCGGAGTCGCGCCGGCTCCGTACCTCGAAGGCGGAAAAAGGATTTCGCCGACCGCATTCGGGACAGGCGCGATCATCTACAAAAATACGAAACATCCGAAAGAAGCATGGGAAGTATTCGAATGGTTCTTCGGCGGCAAGCCCGCGGAAGACCGGGCCAAAGCCGGATATGGTTTGCCGGGCACGAAAGCGTTGGCGGCGTTGCTGCCTCAAACTACCGAGTTCGACAAGATGAGCTACGACTTTATCCAGAACGAGCTGCAGTATACGGACGGCAGTCCTCCGTACAACCCGTTCTTGAATTATCAGGCCGTGAACTCGATATTCGATAAATATTTCACTCCGGTCTATTTCGATAAAGACACGGTGGAAGGCGCCACGCAAAAAATGACGGAAGAATTAAACACGCTTATTACGGAAGGCAAGCAACTCGTCAGCCCAGAGTAACAAATCTAGAAAAGGGTTACCGGAGGTTGTGCTAATCCGGTGACCCTTTTCAATCTCACACCTAAGCAAGGGGGCGAGCCTCTATGAGTCAATTAGCGAATACCGGTACGGCCACCGCTCTTCGCGACAAGCCGAAGCGTTTCCGCGGAAAGAGCTTCAAGGAAGCGATGGAATTTTACGTTTTTATCTCTCCATGGTTCGTCGTCTTTGTTCTCCTCGGCCTGATCCCGCTGTTATACGGACTATATTTGAGCTTAACGAACTACGCGGGATTTAATATGGACCGGTTGAAATTCGTCGGGTTCGATAATTATCGCAAAGTGTTCACCGATAACGACGCGATGTACTCGCTCGGCCGTACATTGCTCATTACGGCGATCATGGTGCCGTTAAGCACGGTCTTAGGCTTCCTGCTCGCGGTATTGTTGAATCAGAACATCAAAAATATCGGATTCTACCGAACCCTCTTCTTTATCCCGTCCATTATTCCGGTGGTTGCGGTAGGGACGATGTGGAGATCTTTGTTCGTGGACGATGGAGTAGTGAATAACCTTCTGGCGGACATGGGCTTGCAACCCGTCGATTGGCTCGGTTACGACTACGCGATGATTCCGTTGTTGATCATGCTTCTCTGGGGCGTCGGAGGCGGGATTCTCGTTTATTTAGCGGGGTTAAAAGGCGTATCCAAGGATCTCTACGAGGCGGCGGCGATAGACGGGGCTACGACGATCCAAAGATTCGCGAGAATCACGATCCCTTTAGTCACTCCCGTGTTGTTTTTCCAGTTCATTATGAGCATTATCGGTTCGTTGCAAATTTTCGTGCAGCCGATTCTGCTCGCGGCTAACTCGAACAGTTTGTTATCGACGCCTATTCGGCCGAATTACGTCTATTCGGTTCACGCTTTCCAACAGATCTTCGCATTCGGTCGCTTCGGATACGGACTTGCGTTGCTGTGGGTTCTATTTATCATGATATTGGTACTGACCGTGGTCGTTTTCTCCACCAGCAAGCTATGGGTATTCTACGAAGTCGATCAGGAGGGGAAATAAGATGGTAAACGTCGGCGTCCGGAATCCTTCGTTCCGAATTTTCATCTATACGATGCTCGTCTTGCTTTCGATCCTGTTCGTCGTGCCCCTATACTGGCTGGTGACCAACTCTCTGCAAACGGTAGGATCGGCTTCTACGTTCTGGCCGACGAGCTTTCGATTGGTCAATTACAAGTATGCGGTGACCTTCATCGATTACTGGAACTACGCGAAAAACTCGATCGTCATTACAGCCATATCCGTGATTATTCCGACGATTACGAGCGCTGTCGTAGGATTCGGGTTCGCTAGATTGAGAGGGCCGGGGAAAAACGTATTGTTCCTGCTCATGTTATCCACGATGATGCTGCCGGCTATCGTGACGCAAATCCCTACGTACGTCATTTTCTATAAGATAGGCTTCATTAATACGTTCTGGCCGTGGTTTTTCTGGGCTTTGGGAGGCAGCGCGTTCAGCATCTTCCTGTATCGGCAATTTTTCGCGACCTTCCCCAAGGATTTGGAGGAAGCGGCCAGAATCGACGGATGTTCGACTTACCGCATCTTCTGGAACATTTTCTTGCCGATCTCCCTTCCGGTTATCGCGACGGTATCGATCTTATCGTTTAACGGATCATGGGGGAACGACTACATTTCGCCATTTATGTTTCTTCAGAACGACAAGTATCCTCTGGCCACGGCTTTGTTCTCGATCGGCTACGTGTTTCCGGGGCAAAAGGATATCACCCTTACGCAAGTCCAGAGCGCGGGGTTGGTTATATTCGTCCTGCCTATTATCGTCGTGTTTTTCCTGGGGCAACGCTATTTGGTAGAAGGAGTCATTTCCTCTGCCGTTAAGGGGTGATAGAGACATGAGAAGACAATCGATCGTCCAAGCTCTACTAGTCATGACTATCGTAACGACGCTATTCGGCTGTACTCCTAAGCAGTCGGAAGCGAAGGAAGAACCCGTCATTACGTATGCGGCGCCTGCCGATTTACCCGAGAATTACCGCTCGACCGAGTTTGCCGTGAAGGCAGGGGAGAGCGCAATCGACTTATATAACGCCGGAAATAACAGTTGGAATCAGCCGGTTTCTTACGGATATTTCGATATGCCGGGAGCCAGCACCATAACGATAACGCCGAACTTCGAATATTCGTCCTTCGAGCTCGTGCCTAGATCGTTAGGGATTAAGGGAGAACGAAGCGGCAACTCCATCACGTTTAAGCTTAACGGTCCGGCGAACGTCTCGCTCGTATTGGACGGAAATTATCAAGGCAAAGTGCTGCATCTGTTCGCGCAGATCCCGGAGAAGGATATTCCGGACGCCAACGACCCCGATGTCATTTTTTTCGGTCCGGGTTTTCATGACTTAGGGGAGTACGGTTCGGTTCCGACGATGATCTCCTCGAATCAGACCTTGTATATTAGCGGAGGCGCGGTGGTCAGAGGCCGGTTCCGCGCGGATAATGCCACGAATATTACCGTAAGGGGCAGAGGCATCATCCTCAACGATTACAGGAGCAAAGACGAGTATGACGACATCGCGTTGGCTCTGAATTACGTCACAAAATCTACGGTCAAAGATATTATCGTCAATCGGGATACGAACAGTTGGACCTCGTCGATGCATGGCAGCAGCGATGTGGAAGTGTTGAATTACAAAGCCGTAAGCCCGCGGTATGCAAGCTCCGACGGATTTAATATCGTGAGCAGCCACGACATCGTCTTCGACGGTTCGTTCATCCATTCCACGGATGACGCCGTCGCGATCAAGGGACTGTCCCAAGAGGAAGATCCGGCGAAGGCTCTACCCGTCTACAACATTACGTACAAGAACGCCCAGCTATGGGCCGATGGCAACAATTCGATCGGAATCGGCGCGGAGACGGTCGCCGCCTACTTCAAGAACATTACGTTCGACAATATCGACGTCCTCTACAATTTCGACGACCGCGATCATCCGGACGTTCTGCCGGACCGATCCGCGATCAATATTTTCGCGCTGCATGGAACGGAGTTCAAGGACATTACATTTCAGAACATTCGGGTCGAGAAAGCCAAGAGGCTCATTAACGTTCAGATGGACACGACGTTCTATTTCGGCGCCATACAGGGCAATTGGTCATGGCCGGGAGCGATTAGCGGTATCCGGTACAAAGATATCACTTCTTATTCGGACGGGACGAACGAAATCAAGGTCGAGGGCTGGAGCAAGGATCGCATCGTTTCGGATATTACGTTCGACAATGTCGTGATCAACGGCAAGAAGGTCGAATCGACGAAAGATTCGCACTTTACGATTAACAAATACACGAAAGATTTGAAGGTGAAGTGACCCATGAGAGTCCATAATGACCAGAAAGACTCGAGAGACTCAACCCTTTACGAGATCGATTCCGCTTTGATCCGAATCTATCCCGCCCCTGCAGAAATCCGATTCGCGGCTAACGAACAACGGTTGCGGCTCCAAGGCGAGGATGCGTTCGGCGCCGATCCGGACGGACTCGTGCTGTCCCGGGACTGGCAACTCTCTGTCGGCGGCCATGACATTCCCGTCTATGCGGCGCCTGTCACGAGCGGGGGGCCGATCTCCTTCGCATCCCTCGACTATGTATCCGAGTCGGGCGCGATTACGCTCGTTGCCCGGAGCTCCGGAGCCGTTCAAAGCGCAATCGTTCGTCCGCTCTCGCTCGGGTTGCTCCCGGAAATAGAGGAGCAAGCCATTCGCATTCCGATTGACGGCCCGTGCAAGCTGATTCTGGAGACGAACGATGGACGGGAGAGACCGCTCTTCCTGACCGTACATGCCCCGGAGAAGGATGTACCCGAAGCGGGCGATCCCAACGTCGTCTATTACGGCCCCGGCTTGCATGAAGTCGACAAGCTGGAGCTTACGAAAGGGCAGACGCTGTACATCGCGGGCGGAGCCGTCTTACGGGTATTCGTTCCGGAAGACGAGCTTCCGATCGTCGAAAGCGACTGGGCGAAACAAAAGGTGTACCAAGATTTCATCGTCGCGGAACGGACGGAGGATATTCGAATTCGAGGGAGAGGAATCATCGATTTGTCCATGCTGAACTGGCATGCGCGTAAAGCAACGTTCATCGATGAGTGCAGCAACGTTCATATCGAAGGTTTGACGATGGTCGGGACATCGCATTGGACGGTCCATCTGTCGAAGTCCAACGATTGCACGATCAAGGACCTTACGTTAATCGGATACCGGGAGAACAGCGACGGGATCGACATCGTAAATTGTCAGAGAATCTCCGTAGAGAATTGTCTGATTCGTACCGGGGACGACGCCGTCGTCGTCAAAGCGATGGCCGCCCCTCCGGCAATCGGGGGACGGGAGATTACGGTTCGCCGTTGCACCGTATGGAACGATAAAGTGCGCTGCTTCGGAATTACGGGAGAAACCCGCACGGATATTCAAGACGTCGTCTTCGAAGATTGCGACATCGTCCATAGCTTGGCCACGTGGACGGAGGAGGTCGGTTCCTTATGCATAGTCGTCGGGGATTCCGGAACGATCGAGAGAGTCCGGTTCGAGAATATCCGAATCGAAGACGAGATGCAGTATGTGATGGTGTGCTTGATCTTCAAGGATCGTTGGTCCGTCGACAAGGAACCGGGACATATTCGTAATATCGTATTTCGTAACATTCGTATTCCGGAAGGAGTGCCGTCGCTCTTTCACGGCTCGGATGCCGGCCATATCGTGGATAACGTTCGGATCGAGGGGCTTTATGCGGGGGGCCGGCCGATTAAACGGATGGAGGACGCGAGCTTCCGACTGAACGACTTCGTTAACGAGATTCGCTTGATAGGCAACTCCGAATATCCCTATAATGAAGCGTAACGAATAGAATGTCATCGATCAGAGGGGATAACGAATGGCTAACGAGCGATACAAACTGATGATCGTCGACGATGAATACGAGATTAGGCAAGGGTTAAGAAGCTTCGATTATTCCGCGTTCCGTATCGAAGCGTCCGAGGATTGCGAGAACGGACTGTTCGCTTTGAAAGCATTGGAGAACGAGCCGGCGGACATTCTGGTGACGGACATTCGCATGCCCCTTATGGACGGATTGGAGTTGGCGGAGAAGGTCTCTTCGCGTTATCCGCATACGAAGATCATTATTTTGTCGGGGTACGACGATTTCGAATACGCCAAGAAATGCATGAAGCACGGAGCGCTCGATTATTTGCTCAAGCCTCTCGATTTCGAAGAGTACGAGAAAGTGTTGGCCAAGGCGATTCGTCTCATCGGCCAAGAAAAAGAACAGCAGGTAAGGGCTGCGGCCCTTGAACGAAAGGCCAAGCTGTCGGCTCATCATTTGCGCCAGAAATTTCTCCGCGACATTCTGCAAAGGTCCATGACGGAAGAGGCGATCGAGCTGGAAAGTTCGTCCGCCGAAGTCATGCTGGAGGAGAACGGACAATACGCGGTTTGCCTGCTGCGGTTGTCCTCTTATCCCGAGAAACCGAGAGGGGTAGGAGACAAGGATTGGAACCTGATCGTCTTTACTTTGGATAATCTACTGCAAGATTTGTGGGATGAACAGGGTATGGGCTACCACTACGTCGATTCCGATGGACAATGTTCCCTGATCGTAGCGAATTCCGATGCGCTGACGGCTCTTAGGGATAATTCGGATAGTTTGAGAGAAAAGCTGGATCGGCTTCTGAGCGGCTTGAAGCGCTTTCGGGGCTTGTTTAAATCGCACTTTTCCTACGTCATCGGTCCCGTCGTGTCGAAGCCCGAACGAATCCGGTTATCTTATCGGGAAGCGGGAGCCTTGTTTCACGCGACGGCAGATCGCCCTGTGGAACAATCGGAAGATTCGGCGATCGACGAGGGAATGCCGCGCAGGGACATCGAGCAGGCGAACGGTCATCGTCTCGTACAGGAAGCTAAGCGATTCATCGAAGAAAACTTCGACAGGACGATTACCTTGGAAGACGTGGCCAAGCATGTCCATCTGAACGCGAGCTATTTGAGTTTCCTGTTCAAGGAGATGACGGGTCAGAAATATATCGATTACTTGACGTTGTACCGAATCGATAAGGCCAAAGCTTTCTTGAAGCAAACGAACCATAAAATACACGAGGTCGGTGAAATGGTAGGGTACGAGAATCCCCGTTACTTCACTTTGGTATTCAAGAAGTACGCGCAACAGTCTCCGGTCGAATATCGCAACGCCTGTTTCCAAACCGATGCCAAGGACGGCCGGCCATGAGGTTTCGCCACCATCGCAATCGCCTCGTGATGATCGCGTTCCTGCTCACCGTGCTATCGGAAGCTATTCTGATCGGCATCAGCTATTGGAACACGCGCGACGTCGGTTCCGAAATCCAGAAGGCTTCCGAACAAAATCTGTCCAAACACGTAGAGAGCCAAATCGTAACGAAGCTCAACGAAATGAATTCCTTGGCGTTGCAGATCGAATCGTCGGACTTCACGAAGTATGCCCGTTCGTTCTTGAACCTCCGTACCGCCGAAGAAGAAGTGGAAGCCAGGGGAGAACTGAATTCCCGTCTAAGCCGGTTGCATCTTCCCCAAGGGTTGGTCGATCAGATTTATTTCATCGGGGATAACGTGAATCAGAGGAACTTCGGCAAATCGTTCCCGACCGATCGCAATATTCCGGACGATCGGATTCCATGGATCGATGAGTTAAGAAGTGCGGGTCTGTTGGATTCTTTCACCCGATACTATAGCATGCCGACCTATATTCCCGAAGGGATGTTCACGGATGCCCTGGCGGCGAACAAAGCGCCTATTCCGGATGAAACTCGGCAGCGGCTCAATCATTTTTTCACGTCTATCGAAGGCCATCTCGTTATCAATAACGGGGTCAATTACTTGAACGTATTATCCGTCATCGTATTGGATGAACGGATTTTCTCCGCTGAATTACCGTCGCCCCGAATATGGAACGGATATGTCGGGGTATTGGACGAAAACCAACAGACGCTTTGGTCGAACCTGCCCGATCCGGATGCACTCCGGACGGCGGCGCAACGGATCGATAACGGATTTCGGCAATGGGAGCAACGGATCGGCGGCAACTATAAAGTCAGAACCCAGCCCATTGCTCCTTATGAATTCAATATCGTCTTCTTCGAGCGGGAGAAGAGCAGCTCGCTGTGGGATCGGAATTTCATTAACGTCTACATTGCCTTCTTCCTATGCACGTTGCTCGTCTGTTTCCTGATCTCGCTCAAGTTCGCCAACTTGATTATGTACCCTTTCCAAGTGTTGGCCAGAATCGTTTGGAAGAAGGAAAACGATCTCGATTTCCATAGCATCCCGGAGGAACGGTTCTCGGAGGTCAAGCTTTCCAGAATCTCCATTCGGGGCAAAGTGCTGCTCATGCTGCTGACCTCCGTCCTGATCCCGGTGCTAACGGCGATCTGCATGCATTTATATCTGATGTACAATTATGTCTTCAATAAGGCCGTCGACTTATCGGTTGAATCATCCAACCATCTGATCGTTGAATTGCGGGACCGGATGGAAGGTTACGAGAGCTTGACGAATCGATTGTCTACGGACAGCCGGTTAACGAACCTGTTGTCGCCGTATACGTTCATGGACAACATTGACGACTTTACGGTCGCCAGCTATCCGGGGTTAGGTGATCTCTCTTACTTCGTTCTGTACGATTCCGGCGGAGTCGCCCGCTATTCTTCGGCGTTCTTCAATAATCTGACGCTGTTCAAATTGTCGTCCATCGACCCCGATCTATTGTCGAACCTGCAATCGGAACGAATGGTATGGGTTACCGGGTTGAATGACGTCTACGGCCATCCTTCATTAATGCTGATCAAGAAGCTGTCTCTGCCTTCGCCCGCGACGGGGAAGTCGATGGATGCTTTCCTCCAGGTCGTCCTGAAGGAAGACGCGTTCTCGTCCGTCGCTTCCGACCGCAAGATGAGCTTCGTTATGCTCAATCGTTCCGGGGATTTCATTTATTCGAATACCTCGTCCCAAGGCTTCCGGATACAGGCTTCCAATCAATGGAACGGCCATAGGGAGAAAACGGATGACGTCCTCATCGATAAAGTGGAAGGAAGCAATCAGGTGATCGTCTATCGCCCGATCGGGAACGAAGGCTGGTCGACCTTCATCTTCATGACCATCGACGATATGTATTTGAAGATGAACGATATGCTTCATCGGTTTGTTTTGCTTATCGTCCTGATCATTCTGATCATCTTTGCGGCGGTATGGAACGTGTCATTGCTTCTGGTCAAGCCTATCGAAAGGTTGAAGCGCGCGGTGGAGAGGGTGGAAGGCTTGCCGGCCGGACTCGATAATCCTTCGGGCTCCCGGGACGAAATCGGTCAGTTGGTCGGGAGTTTCAACCAGATGATCATGCAGATTCACGGGCTGATGGAAGAGAACATCAACAAGCAGATCCGCGAGAAAATATTGGTCACGTCCAAGATGAAGGCAGAGCTGGGAATGCTTCAACAGCAGATTAACCCCCATTTTCTCTATAACACCTTGGAAGCCATCAATATGAGAGCGAGGCAGTATGGCGCGACGGAAGTCAGCACGATGGTGAATTCGTTGGCCAAAATCTTTCGGTTCACGATAAATACCGGCAACGAGGTCGTTCCTCTCTCCGAGGAAATCGAGCATGTGCGCAATTATCTGACGATCCAGGAGCTTCGGTTCCAGAACAAATTCACCGTGAAGTGGCGATTGGACGAGTCGATGATAAGGGTACCGATCTTGAAGTTTATCCTTCAGCCTATCATCGAGAATGCGCTTCAGCACGGAATCGAAGATCTTTACGGGGACGGCGAGATTACGATCGTCGTCGGATCGTCGGATGGACGAATGATTCTAACCATATCGGATAACGGAATCGGAATGAGCGAGGAAGAGCTGGCGAAAGTGAGAAGGTCCTTGACCATGGAAAACGAAACTTCGCCAGCTTCGAACGATGGAATCTCTTCGAAACGCTCCAACGGCGTAGGATTGGTGAACGTGTATCAGCGGCTGCTCATCTATTACGGCGAGGGATTGAAACTGGCGATCGATAGCGAGGAGTTTCGAGGGACGACCATAACGATCGAGATACCTTTGCGTTTCGACTCCGCCGGAGCTTAATCCCCCACAACCATAATTGAAAGGAATGTTCCTTCATGCCATTCATCGATATGCCTATATGCCTATCGATGAATTAAAAGAACCAGGGGACGAATCCTCGTCCCGCCGATTTCGACGAGTATTGGGATAGCGCGATCGCCGAGCTGCGCGCCGTGGACCCGCAGCTCGAGCTCGTTCCGAGCACGTTTCGGACGCCGAACGCGGAATAGGAAACAACCGATCCTCTATGTTGAACTGCGTACAATCAGGTTTGTAGGCAAACTGACCCGCTTCGCAAGGACCGTGCTTCCTTTAATCCGTTCGAGCAGAAGGTCGACGGCTACCATTCCGATTTCTTTGGTCGGCACATGGATAGTCGTTAACGGAGGATTCGAATACTTCGACATCTCGATGTTGGATAGGCCTATGACCGCCGTTTCGTCCGGGACGGCGACGCCGTTATTATATAAACCGTTTAAGGCAGCCATCGCCATCAGATCGCTCGCCACGAAGAAGGCGGTCGGCAGGCGGCTGCTTTTGCAGAGCTCGTCGACTTTCTCGATGCATTTTGCTTCGTCCCATAAACAATCGATCACCCAATCGGGATTGACCGTTAATCCGGCCGCATGCATGGTAGAATAATATCCCCGATACCGCTGGCTCTCCCGAATGTTCCCTCTTAAGCCGCTTCCCCCGATAAATCCGATCTTCGTATGGCCCTTCTCGATCAGATGGCTCACGGCCATCGAGGCCACATGGTGATGATCGTAACCGACGTTGTCGATATCCCAGCGTTCCGTGTCGATCCCGACGATATAAGGCACGTGCTTTCGCAAATACTCGTAGGTTTCGTGATTTAAAGTTTCCATGAGGATCAGTCCCGTAATGGGCTCGTTAAACGTATTTAACAAAATGTGCTTTTCATCCAATTCCGCTCCCGTTCGGATAAATGCCACGTCCAATCCTTCGGCGAGCAGTCTTTCCTCCGCGCCGGACAAGATCGACATAAAATAAGGATCGTTATATTTATCTTTCGTTACGCTGAGCACGCATCCGATTTTCATATTCGATAGTTCCCGGAGAGGACGCTTCGCGTTCGGGTGGATTCGGTAATTCAGTTGCGAAGCCGCCTGGATCACCTTAGCGCGGGTTTCTTCGGTGATTTTATAAGTAGAATCGTTGTTTAATACCCGCGAGACGGTAGCGGTGGATACGTTGGCCAAGTGGGCAACCTCTCTAATGGTACTCATGACCGTAATCTCCTTTTTATCAGAAACATATGTTTCCAGTTTATCATGTAATTTTGATTTTCACGACTCTGATAGACTTATTTCTAAGTATTTATCGAAAACAATTGCGTAAAATTGTTACGTTTGTTTAGTTAACCGCAGAAAATGAAGGGAGCAATAAATAGAACTGCTTTTTATTCTATATCCTTCAAGGCTTTTGTGAACATATAACTAAAAATAACATGAGAATTTCGTAAGCGAAATCTCGAAATTTTGACTTGCGCGATCCGTTTGAGATGATATAATTGCATCATAAATATTACTAAACAATTGTATCATATTACGCAACAAAAATCCACTTGTTACGTAATTGTTCGAGAATATCAGTTCAAGGAGGGTCGAACATGAATAAGGCAGTAACCGTGTATCCGCAAATGCGCCACGGGATGATCGCCAATCCGGGAATCGGATTTACGGCGGCCCCCGCGTTAATGGGCGATCTGGACGAAATTTTCGATAACAGAGGCAAGAGAGTCGGGAAGTACAAATTTACGGAGGATAGCCGAACTTGGAATCATCCGGACAGTAAAGTCTATTACGTAGGTGCTAGATGGAAAGACCTGGAGGCGGAAAAAGGGGCGTATCGTTGGGAAGAGCTCGAAGCGAAGCTGGACAAAGCGAAATCGCTCGGATGCTCCGCGATCGTACGATGTTCGCCTTATGCGCTGAACGAGGACGAGGATATTCCCGCCTGGTTCCGAGCGGAGACTCCGGAAATCCCGGATTTTCCTTTCTGGAAAGTCGATCCCAACGAATCCTCGTATGCGGACTACTGGTCTTCTTTTATCAGGGCTTTCGCGGAGCGCTTCGACGGTCATCCGGTAATCGGCTCGGTGGATATCGCCATCGTCGGCGCATGGGGAGAAGGCGGGGGAACGGAGTTCATGAACCCGGAAGCGATCCGGCAGATCGTCGAGGCGTATACGGACGGGTTTAAGACGACTCCGCTGCAAGCGCTGCTGCACGATCCGCAATCCTTGAAGATCATAAAGGCGCGCAATGCGAATATCGGTTTCCGTGTGGACTGTTTGGGCGATATGGGCGGGTTTCACGGGCAAGAGTGGTCGCACATGACCGATTTTTACCCGCAAAACATTCATAATTTCAATATGAGCGACGCCTGGGAAAAGGGGCCGATTCAGTTCGAAGCCTGCTGGCACATGAACGATTGGTATGTCCAGGGCTGGGACATCGACTATATTATCGAGGAATCTCTGAAGTGGCATATTTCTTCCTTTAACAACAAAGGCACTGTCGTTCCGGAGCCTTGGAAAGACAAGGTAGTTCAGTGGGTGAAGAGGATGGGCTACCGATTCGAGCTTCGTAAATTCACTTATGATTCGAAAGTAATTGCGGGAGAAGGACTGTATCTCGAAGCGCTCTGGGCGAATATCGGCTCGGCTCCGATCTATAACCGTTATCCGCTTGTCGTACGAATCGTCGGAAGGAATCGAATCATCAAGCTCACGAGCCGGGAGGATATTCGGAAATGGCTTCCGGATCAGGATACTCTTTGGGCGGAGAAGTTAGTGCTTCCTCCCGACATTCCCGAAGGAGAGTACGAGCTGGAAATCGGAATCGAAACCGGCGTAGAAGAGATCGGGAACGTCCGGCTCGCGATCGAAGGGGAGCGGGACGGTTACTATCCGATGGGTGCGCTAACCGTTGGGAGGGGATAAGAAGATGAAGAGGCAGAAACCCGAGTATGGCGAATGCATCGCCTATTGTCGATTCGATTATGTACCCGAAGGGCTCGAGGCGAAATACGCTTCGTATGAACCGAATCCGGAGACCGCTCTCGTTCCGAACGGCTTCCTGGACGGGCTGCTGGAGAGATACGAGCTTCCCGCGACGGCAAGAGAGGAGGTCGAGGCGGCTCTTGACGAGATCGTACAAGACTCCGTCCTGCATGCTTTCACGAAGTTTCTCGTGCACGATATGTGTACCGCGCGCAACCGTTGCGATCCGGACTTTTATACGAATATGACCCCAGGTTGCATGAAGCGGTACGGGGAGTGGTACTCCTTTCTGCTGCTGTTGGCCTGCATCGCTCCTTCAATAGAGAGCTTGGAGCGCCGCGGAGTTCCGAAAATCCATTACGAGAACGTTCCGCATCAGCCTTTGAAGTCGCAAATCGAGAAAATCGTTTCGTACGGCGATCCGAAAGTGCACGATTTTCCGTGGGTCATGAATTTTTATACGTGTTCGATCTTCCATCTTGATCGGTTTTTGTTTATCCCCTACCGCTTTGAAAGCGCATTCTCGATGTTCAGAAACAAGGAAACGCAGCAAGTCGTCGCCCTTCGGCATGCCGGTGAGGCATTCAGGGCGGACGGACAGAGGGACGGCATTAACGGCGTATTCGATCCTTCCGGTCGATTCGTCTCCTTGTGGGAGGAAGACGAGGATGGCATTACGGCTAACCGGATTAATCCGATGGGTTTCGTAGAGAGAGAGCCGGTCCGAATCGCCAAGAAGGATTGGGAGCCGGCGCTCCGGATCGGCGATACTCTGCTGGCGCTCCATATTCCGTCGGGTCCCGGCTATACGCCGGAACGACTGCGAGCTTCGATGGCGATGGCGATCGACTTCTACGAGAGGTACTTTCCGGAGCTGCCCGTCAAAGGCTTCTGGAGCGAAAGCTGGCTTTACGATACGCGGTTGTCGCTAATCTTGGATCCCGACAAGAGCAATATCATCCAGGTGCAAAGGCAATTTTACAATTATCCGATCGACGAGGGGGACGGCATGCTGCGTTACGAGGTTTTCGGAGATCGCGCGGCCGATCCGCTTGGCGGCGAAATTCAGTTGAAAACTTCGCTGCAGAAAGCGGCCGCGAACTATATGAAGACGGGAGCGCGATTTAACACGCTCGCCATGATCGTATTGAAGGAAGAGGTCTCTCGGATCGGAAACATGCCCTATATTAGCTTAGAGGATTTGGACAAATTCCGGATCGCGGCGGATGCGCATCTGCAAGGGAGGGTTTCCGATCGGTAAATATTCGTTGGAAAATTACGAGCCGTATCCGATGGTTAAAATCCGTCCGCCGCATCTTAGCCGAAACTTCGGGAACGAAAGCAAGCTGAGCTATATCGCTGTCGCCTGGAAGCAACTGGAGCCCGAACGAGGAGCATTCCGCGCGGAATCGATGCTCGCGGCGATCGGCGCGGCGACGAATCCGGTTCTCGAGCTTACGCCGGACTTACCGGAGTGGGCGATGAGAGGCGAGTCCGACCTTTATTCCGCACTGATTCGAAAAGTCGGGAGCGTGGTCGGGGAGGACAATCGGTTATGCGGTGTTATCCTCTCGACGCTCGAGGATAACATGGAAGAATGGAATGCCTTTGCGGAAGCGTTCGGGAAGGTTCCGCTGATCGCGGATTTACGACAGGAGCGCTTGATCCGCCATCTCAAGGAAAGCCGAAGGGAATTCGGTCTTAGGGTGACATGCGGCGAGTCCGACTGGTTAACCAGTTGCGAAGCGATCGCCAGACAGAAGCTGAACGGCGTATGGAAGCGGCAACCGGTTCTCCTTCACGTCACGGATGAGGTTTGCGGTCCGAATGTTCGCAGAGAAGCAAGGCGTTGGCATGCGGCCCTCTCCAACGTGGATGCGGGGCTCGGCTGGCAACTGGAACTGCGAAGGATGACTTATCCGCAAACCGTATTCGGCGGCGGAAGCTTGCCCGTCAGAATTTGGTTGGTCAATTCGGGAACGTCTAACCTCTATCGCGATTTCGAGCTGCGAATTCGGCTCGGCCGACAAGGAGAGTCCTACGAAATCCCGCTGAGCGCGCGGACGAGGGACTGGTCCGTCGGAGACATCGTTCATAACGAAATCGCGAAGCTGCCGGAAATCAAGCCCGGAAATTACAACGTAGGCATAGGGCTGTTCGACCTGAACGACAAGCCTATCCGCTTGCACATCGGGAGCGGACAATCGGACGGATACTACGAAGCCGGAGAAGTGAACGTCGAACGGGCCGATGGAGATCCGTTAGCGAACATTTGGGACGTCTATTATCCGGAGGGATATTATCCGCTCGAAGACCCGAAGACTCCGCAACAATAGGATCGATAGAGAGACAGGCAGCCGGAACACTATCAGGAGGGAAACACATTGAAACTGGCATTAATCGGAGCGGGACAACGCGGGATGATCTATTCTTCATCCGCCTTTCCCCGGGCGGAAATCATTGCGGTCACGGACCCGGACGAGGGCAGAAGAAGGGCGGCGGCGGAGCAATTCGGCATCGCTCCGGAGAGACGGTACGCTTCGGTCGAGGAATTCTACCGGCAAGGCAAAATCTGCGATGCGGTCATTATCGCGTCCATGGATCGGGACCATTATGCGCAAACGATGCAAGCGCTGGAACTAGGATACGACATTTTGTTGGAGAAGCCGATTTCCCCCAGCCCGGAGGAATGCGTCAAAATCCAACAAAAGGCCAACGAGAAAGGACGTAAAGTCACGGTATGCCACGTGCTCCGCTATACGAATTTCTACTCGGAGATCAAGAATCTGATCGATAGGGGAGAGTTGGGCAAAGTCTTGACGATCCAGCACAACGAAAATATCGGCAATTTCCACATGGCTCATTCTTTCGTCAGAGGCAATTGGAGAAGGAGCGACCTGTCCAGTCCGTTGATCATGCAAAAGTCGTGCCACGACATGGATCTATTGGCATGGCTTGCGGACAGCGATGCCAAACGGATCTCTTCCTATGGAGATCTGGCGTTCTTCAAAGAAGAGAACGCGCCGCCCGATAGCTCGGATCGTTGCGTAACTTGCAAGGCGGCCAAAGATTGCCGATTCGACGCCAGAAAAATGTATTTGCCGATCGCGGGAGGCTGGCCCGCAACCGTTGTTGCGGAGGATCAGTCGGAGGAAGGGCTGCTGAAGGCATTGGAATCCGGTCCTTATGGACGGTGCGTCTTCCGCAACGACAACGATGTTTGCGACAACCAGGTGTCGATCATCGAGTTCAAGAACGGCGTGAAGGTCACGTTTCACCTTAGCGCGTTTACCAACAAAATGCATCGCACGATTAAGATCATGTGCGAGCACGGAGAAATTCGCGGAGACGACAGCCGGAATATTATCGAAGTGACGAAGTTCGCTTCCAATATGGCAGAAGGGCAGGAGCAGAGGATTATTCGGCCGGCCACCGTCTCCGGAGGCCATAATGGCGGAGATACGGGCTTGATGAACGATTTTCTGAACGAATTGGAACGGAGCGGCGGCGAAAGCCGATCCTCCATAGACAAATCGGTGGAGAGCCACCTCATGGCCTATGCGGCGGAGAAAGCGAGACTGACCGGAACCGTGGTAGACATGGATCGCATGAAGAGCGAGTTGCTTGAGGCGGTCTCGGTCTCGGGTTAGCGGGCGGCCTGACGGACAAGGAGAAGGAGAAGGAGTGAGTAAATGATTGCTTCAAGCGAAATGCCTGAAACGAAAAAAAGTCAGGGCTTTCTATACGAAATGAACAAACACAAAATTTTGTACCTGATGTGCGCGCCGGGCCTGATCGTTCTGATTCTGTTCTGCTACGTTCCGTTCGCGGGAGTCTGGATGGCTTTTACGGATTTTAACGTCGTGGACGGGATTTTCGGAAGCAAGTTCGTCTGGTTCGACAACTTCAAGTACTTTTTTTCCAAAAACAGCATGGGCTGGAGAGTTACCTACAATACGCTGGTCATTAACTTTTGGGGAATTATCCTCGGGATTATCGTCCCGATTACCATCGCCGTTTTGCTGAACGAGATTCGCGGCAAGGCGTTCAAGAAGCTGACGCAGAGCATGATGTTTTTCCCTTATTTTATCTCATGGGTCGTGGTGGGGGCGATCATTTACGGCATATTTTCCTCGGACGTCGGCGTCGCTAACGGCATTCTGGGTTGGTTCGGAATGGAGCCGATCCGGTGGTATTCGGAGCCGAAGTACTGGAAAGAGATCATTATTCTGGCGAACGTGTGGAAGTGGAGCGGATATAGCTCCATTATCTATCTAGCCGCGATGTCCAATTTCGACGGAAGCCTGTACGAAGCCGCGAAGGTGGATGGAGCCAACAAGTTGCAGCAAATATTCCGCTTGACGATCCCGATGCTGAAACCTACGGTCATCGTCCTTACGTTGCTGAGCGTCGGCCGCATCTTCTATGGCGATTTCGGCATGATCTACGGAATCGTCGGCAACAACCCGGTACTCGGCGATGAAGTCACCATCATCGACACGTACGTCTACCAGTCGATGAGGACGCTGGGCTTCTCTTATTCGACGGCGATCGGCTTGCTGCAATCCGTCATGGGTCTCATTCTGATTACGTTGGCGAACGGGGTCGCCAAGAAAGTCAATGACGGGGAGGGCCTATTCTGATGCATAGGAACGGATGGCTTAACGACAGATTCGTTACGGGATTCGCCTATCTGTTCATCGCGTTGTTCGCCATGATGTGCCTGTATCCGCTTCTCTTAACCGTAAGCGTCTCTTTTTCATCGGAGCAAGCCATCACCAAGAACGGATACTCGATTATCCCCCAAGAGTTCAGCCTGGACACGTATCGCTATATTTTCGCCAACAGCGGGGGAAGAATTTTGAGATCCTACGGCGTGACGATCTTCGTGACGATCGCAGGCACGTTGGGCGCGTTGCTGCTGACCAGCATGGTTGCCTATGCCCTTTCCATCAAGAAGCTGAGATATCGCAACATAATCGCGTTTATTTGCAATTTTACGATTATCTTCTCGGCGGGTTTGATCCCGTGGTACATCGTCAACGTCAACTATTACGGGTTAAAGAACAGCGTACTGGCGCTGATTGTGCCTTCGCTCTTTAACGTATGGAATATGTTTTTGCTGCGAACGTATTTCGCGCACATCTCGCCGTCTCTCTACGAAGCCGCTGAAGTCGACGGGGCGAATCATTTTACGATTTATTGGAAGGTCGCGCTGCCGTTAAGCAAGACCGCGTTGCTTACCGTCGGTTTAATGTACGCGCTGCAGTATTGGAACGACTGGTGGCATGCGTTGATCTTCATTAACGATCGGGATCTGTTTCCGTTGCAGTATTTCCTCTACAATATTTTGTCGAACGTCAACGCCATCAGTTCCGGGCGAATCCCGTCGGGAGCCTCGGGCAGCATCACCCTTCCCGCGGAAACGGTCAAGATGGCGGTCACGATCATTACGATCGGCCCCATTCTGTTTCTGTATCCGTTCGTGCAGAAGTACTTCGTTCAAGGGATCATGACCGGCGCGGTTAAGGAGTAGCTGATTAGCCGAAATGGCTTTTACATAGATGAACGACAAAGACCGAGGAGGGTTATGAAAATGAACTTGAAGAGAATGCTTGTTTTATCGATTATGCTGGCGCTAATCGTATCGATTGCGTCGGCCTGCAGCAGCGGCAACGGAGAAAAGTCGAAGGGAGGAAAGCTCGAAAAGGTCACTTTGCTCTATCCCGGCGATGAAACCGATCGGTTTAGCAGTTTTATAGATAAAGAATTGGCGGAGAAGCTCGCGAAAGACATCGGGATTAAGCTGGAGGTCGTCTTCGTCCCTTGGTCCCAGTATTGGGAGCAGAAGGACATCATGTTGGCCGCCAACGAGCCGATCGACTTGTATTGGGACGGCTTGCCGGATCTCGCCGCGATCGTCAACAAGAAGCAAGCGCAGCCTCTGGACGAGCTCGTCGAGAAATACGGCCAGGATATGGCGAAGGTTCTGCCGAAGGAGCAGCTTCAGGGAGCGGAAATCGACGGGAAACTCTACGGCATTCCGTCCGCGTACGCTCCGTCTTCCGCGATGTACCAACTCGTGGCGGTACGCCAGGATATTCTGGAAGCCGTCGGCATGGAGGAGTTGAACACGCCGGAGGATCTGAAGACCTTCGCGACCAAAGCCAAAGAAAAGTTCCCGCAAATGAAGGGTCCGGCGGATATCATCTTTAAGCCGTTGACCCGCTACTTCGCGGAGGAGCAATACAACTGGATCGCGGTAGAGGACCTGGTCGTATTCGGGGAAGATACCAAGAAAGCTTATAGCTATTATGAAACGAAGGCATTCCAGGATATGGCGAAATTCAATCGTTCAATGAATCAAGAAGGATTCTATTCCGAGGATCTGACGATCAAATACAACGAAAGAGATACGCGGATGCAAACCGGTCTCTACCTTTGGGTGGAAGGCTCCCTGGGCAAAGAGATGGAGATCGCCAACTCGGTCAAGGCGAACGCTCCCGAAGCCGAACTGAAATCGTATTTGCTGGCGGATGACAAGCCGCGCTATATTACCGCGACTGGCGGCGAAGTGCTCGGCATTCCGGTTACCGCGCCGAATCCCGAGGGAGCTATGAAGTTTATCAACTGGCTCTACTCGTCCAAGGAAAATTATTTGTTCGCCTTGTACGGCGTGGAAGGCCAAGACTATGAAATCGTGGACGGAAGAATCAAGAAGCTGACTACCGACGAGTTTTTCTACGAATGGATGTTCCGCAATCAGAATTATCAATTGTTCGCGCCCGATATTTCGCAAGAAACGATCGATCAATATAAAAGCTGGGACGATAAAGCGGTGCTCTCCGATTCGATCGGCTTCCGCTTCAACAACGAAAAGGTGAAAAATATCGAAACGGCTTTGCGTGAGGTCGCCGGTAAGCAATTCGCCGCGATTCGTTCCGGGTTCGTCGACTTCGATACGGAATATCCTAAAGCGGTTCAGAAGCTGAAGGATGCCGGTATCGAAGAGTACGTAGCCGAGATACAGCGTCAACTGGACGAGTTCTTGGCAAATAAAAGGAAATAGATACGCCGACGGTGCCGCCTGGGTAGGGTCATCTAAGGGTAAGGATTTCCAAGTGTTGTTTATCCTCATAGTTTAATGAAAATACCGTCAGAACTTATCTGACGGTATTTCTTAAGTGCGAAGAAGTCGCTACATCAGCTTCTTATACTGCGAAGGAGGGACGCCGACGTATTTTTTGAAGTGCTTGTAGAAGTGCGCGGTATCCCAATATCCGACCGACTTGGCGATGTCGTGCGTTCGCATGGATGAGGTCTTCATCAGCTTGATCGCCGTGTCGATCCTGAACCGGTTGAGGTAGTCCGAGAACGTCTGGTTCATCTCCTTGTGAAACAGTTGCCCCAAGTAAACGGGATGAACGCGATAGGTTTGGGCAAGCGTCTTGAGCGAGAAGTCTTCCATATAAGAGGTTTGCACGAACTCGACGATCTGTCTGATCACGGGGCTCTTATCCTGCCGTCCGCTTAGCGCTTGAGACACTTCCTTGGCAATGTAACGAACATGACTCTTCAATTGCTCCAAAGACGAAGATTGGAACACGCGGTTCATGATGTCGTGGTAGGCATGGGAGATTAACTTGCTCTGCCGGGCTTCGACCAGCAGCTTCTTCATATGGATGATCATCTCGACGGCCACGCTCCGCAGCTCGCTCGGCGAGACGCCTTGCATCTGCGAGAATGCCTCGAGATCCTCTTCGATTTGCTTGCATAACCCGTCTTCGTCATCGGCGAGCAGAAGGCGGGTGTAGGTATCGGAATTGGCGAGCAGCGTTCCTTGGCGCTCCGCATAAGCCGAGATATCGTCATGAGTCAGCACTAGCTCATGCGGGAAAAGCAACGCATAATCGAGCGTTAGCAGCGCATTGCGATAGCTTGCCGGCGCTTGCTCGAAGTTCGCTTCCATCGATCCCAATGCGATGAAGGGCCGAATCCCCGTATGAACGCTCAACCGTTCTCCAAGCTCGTTCACGATCTTGCTTAGTCTGGTTTGTGTTTCCTCCGAATCGTCCTCCGCCCCTAGAATCAGCAACGAATGGTCGTCGATATCCTGGAAGACGAGGCAAGGAATGCCGCTTGCTTGCATGTAGACGCATGCTTCTTGGCGAACCTCGTACGGCAACCCGGACGACGATCCCCTTTGCTCGGGATCGGGCTTGATAATGGCGACGGCGACGAAGGGCGCCTGCAATCGCAGCCGTAGAAATTCGGAGCGAAGCTTCCACTGTTCCTTGCCGATTCGTCCGGTCACCCAACGGTACAGAATATTGTCTTTGAGCAGATCGATCTGATCGGGACTGAGCGCCTCGATTCGCGACCGGTTTAGCTTCTCGACCGTAGCGGCCAGAGTCTGCGTCAGCTCCTCGAGATTAATCGGCTTTAGCAAATAATTTTCGATTCCGATCCGCATGCCGTCCCGGATATAATCGAATTCGTTATATCCGCTAAGGACGATGCTCTTTAGCTCGGGCGACTTCTCCTTCAGAACCCGGATAAGTTCCAACCCGTTCATTTCCGGCATCGCGATATCCGTGATCAGAATATCGATCTTCGCTTCGGACTCCTCGATCTGCTCCAAGGCTTCCAATCCGTTCTCCGCTTGCCCCGCGAGATTCAATTGCAGCGAGGGCCAATCCAATACCGCTACGAGACCTTCCAGAATGAAGGGCTCGTCATCGACGATCCATACGTTGTACATCTAGTGCTCCCCCTTCTCGAAAGGCAGACGAATGCGGACAACCGTCCCTTCTCCCCGTTTGCTACGTATATCTAATCCGTAATTCACCCCGTAAACTAACCGAATCCGTTCGTTCACGTTGCGGAGACCGAGCGACGATGATGAGCCGGGATTGCTCTGGCCTAAGATGGAATCCGTAACGGTTTTGTGCTTCTCGGGCTCCATGCCTTTTCCGTTATCCTCGATTTCGACGATCATGGAAGAGGCGCCTTCCGCGAAAGCCCGGATCGTGATGAGGTTGCCGTGTTTCGTTTGCCTTATGCCATGAACGATCGCGTTCTCGACGATCGGCTGCAGGAGAAGCTTGAATAAGCGGGCGGATTCGATTCGCTCTTCTATTTCGATTCGATAGTCGATCTTTTCTTTGTACCGAATTTTGTAGAGCTCGAGAAATTGCCGGCAGTTGTCGGCTTCGTCTCTCAACGAAACGACCGTGTCCGCCCTGACCGCATAGCGGAACAAAGCGCCGAGCACGTAAGCCATTTCTCCGACATCGGCGGCCCCAAGCGTCATAGCCCGCATGCGGATCGCTTCTAAGGTGTTGTATAAGAAGTGGGGATTGATCTGCGCTTGGAACGCCACGATCTCGGCGTGCTTCTGCTTGATCTCAGAGACGTAGACTTGATTGATATACGAAGACAATTCCTCGCACATTCTGTTAAAGCTGAAGGAAATCTCGTCCAGCTCGTCGGCGCGTCCGGTAGGCACGCGGACGGTTAAATTCCCTTGCTGCGCCAGCTTCATCGCCTTTACGATGGACCTCGTTCGTTTGGCGTAACGATAAACGGCGATATAAGCAAACGTGATCGTGGTCAGAATGCCGACGACCGTCACCGCGATCAACCTGCCCTTGAATCCGGCATAGCGGTTCTTCATCTCGGATAGGGGGATGATTCCGCTCACGTAAATATCCGATTTTACCGTACGCATTGTTGTCGTGAAAGACTTGACCTCCAGGGTGGCGTCCCCCGGCGACGTGCTTAATTGCCTGAAATACGGGTAGATTTGTCCGATGTATCGCCCCGAAGAATCGTGGATGACTTTTCCGTCGGATAGCAGCACCAGATGGGAACCCATCAATCGTTCCCGGCCCGACTCGAACATTTCGCGAATGGTGTCCGGTTGATAAGTGACCAGAAGCGCGCCTTCGTTCTGGAGCGTGTCCGGATCGTTCAGCTCGAAGCCGAACGTATAGGCGCCAGGGTTCTCGATGCCCAGTATGCGATCGACCGCAGACGTCCTACCGCTAGCCTTTTTCTGATATTGCATGCTGTCGACGGCACGGGCGACTATGTCCTTTTTCTCGTTCTGAAGCATAAGCAGCTTCTGAGTTTTATTTTTATTGAAGACGAACAAGAAGGATTGGTCGCGGCTGTAGATGGCAATTTGCACAATATCGCGATTGCTTTCCATATGGCTGCGGATGAACGTTTCCACGTTACGGTCTTCGGTCGTATTGCTCGTTATATATTCGTTAAATCGGTATTGAATATAGTGCGGAAGATCGTTCCGCAGGAAAAAAAGCATGTCATTCAAGAATGCTTTGTTCTGGTACAGCCGGAGGACGATCTCCTGCGATTTGTCCATCTGCTGGTCTAGAGCTTTGGCGACGCCGTCGACGGCTTCCGTCTGAGCTTCGAGTTCTTTCTGGCGCAAGGAGTCCGTCGAATACTGGTATACGACCACGGCCAACGTGCAGAAGGTGACGATCGTCAGTGCGGAGTAGATCAGAATAATCCGGTTGAACAGCTTCGCGCGGAAAAAGGTGCGATAGATTTTGTTTAACTTGACCGTAACGAATCAACTCCGTCGATTGTAACGTCGGTATAGGAAGTAGCTCTACGATACCACGGAAAATAAAGCGCTTCCACTAATCGGCGTTCGAATCTTTACTTTTTACTTCAAAGCTTAATTCCGTTCACTATCAGACGTAGTAAACGCCGTGATACCTTAAGTGTGCAGGACGAGACGAGGGCCGATCAAGGGGGTGATCCAAGCTGAGAACGCTACGGTTATTTATTCGAGACGTCGCCAAGAACAAAGCCTTCCTTCTCATGGTATTTCCCGGGGCCTTGTGGTTTTTCATTTTCGCTTATCTTCCGATGCCCGGAATTATTCTGGCTTTCAAGGAATACCGGCTCGACCTTGGGGGGTTTTTCTCCGGTATTATCAAGTCGCAATGGGTGGGTTTGAAAAACTTCGAGTTTTTGTTTCTCGCCGATGATGCGTACATCATTACGCGAAATACGGTTTTGTACAATTTGGTTTTTATCGTGCTCGGTTTGATCCTATCCGTAAGTCTGGCGATCATACTGTTCCAATTAAGCCAGAAGAAGCTGGCCAAGCTGTATCAGACGGCGATGTTCATGCCTTATTTTCTATCCTGGATTATCGTCAGCTACTTCGTGTTCAGCTTCCTCAGCGTAGATAGAGGCGTACTGAACCAGATCCTGTCCGCATTCGGCGCGGAGCCGATCATGTGGTACACGGATGCGTCGTATTGGCCGTACATTCTCGTGTTCATGAATTTATGGAAAGGCATCGGATATTCCAGCGTGATCTATTTGGCTGCAATCTCCGGCATCGACCGAACTTATTACGAGGCGGCGATGATCGACGGAGCGAATAAATGGCAGCAGACGATCAAGATTACGATCCCGCTGATCAAGCCGATGATGATCATTCTGACGATTCTCGCTATCGGAGGCATATTCCGAGCGGACTTCGGACTCTTCTATCAGGTCCCTCGCGAATCGGGACCGCTCTTTCCGGTCACGAACGTTATCGACACGTATGTGTTTCGCTCTATGAAGGTGGTCGGCGATTTCGGATTGGCCACAGCGGCCGGATTCTATCAATCCGTCGTTGGCTTGGTGCTAGTCTTGGCCGCGAATTGGTCCGTTAAGAAGATCAACGAGGATCAAGCCTTGTTCTAATAGAGGGCAACCTACAAATGGAAAGGAGGCAGCCCGACATGGATTCTCCGTCCAAAGGGAAGCTGCGCGACATTCATCGGCTTCCTGCCGCCTGGAACGGATTGCTTCACCTGATAGCCGGCGGCTTCGCGTTCGTCTGCGTATTTCCGTTCGTATTCGTGGTCATTCTCTCGTTCACCGAGGAGAATTCGCTTTTAGTGAACGGCTACCGGATTTTTCCCGAGGAATGGAGCCTATTCGCCTACTCGTATATTTTCCGCACGGGGGATCAATTGTTGAAGTCCTACGGCGTAACCGTCTTCGTCACGATCGTAGGCACGGCGCTTACCGTATTGCTAACGACGTTGTACGCGTATTCGCTCTCGCGTAAAAATTTCAAGTTTCGTGGCTTTTTCGCTTTTTTCGCCTTTTTCACGATGCTGTTCGGCGGCGGGCTCGTTCCTTCTTATATCGTCGTGGCGCAATTGCTTGAATTGAAGGATACGGTTTGGGCATTAATCTTGCCTATGACGATGAGCGCATTCAACATTTTGGTGCTGAGAACCTTTTTCCTGACGATGATCCCCGATGCTATCATCGAGTCGGGTAAGATCGACGGGGCGAGCGAGTTCAGGGCGTTGCTCAGCCTCGTCTTACCGATCTCGCTGCCGGGAATCGCCACGATCGCGCTGTTCAGCACGCTCGCTTACTGGAATGATTGGTTTAATGCGCTGCTCTATATCGATTCCAACAAGCTGGTGCCGTTGCAAGCCCTTATGATGCGACTGTATAACACCATGCAGTTCTTGATTCAGAACTCAACGCTGCTGAACAGCGGACAGAGCAGGGAGTTGATTCGTTCGCTGCCGCAGGAGACTGCCCGTATGGCGATGGTCGTGCTTGCGACCGGACCGATCGTATTCGCTTATCCGTTTTTTCAACGCTACTTCGTGCAAGGGTTGACCATAGGCTCGATCAAAGAGTGATTTTAGACGCATGGGCAAATAAGGCCGCGGCGTTTAAAATAAATACTAGAGTTGACAGGGAGGATCTGCATGTTCAATAAGAATAAAAAGTGGGTCGGCCTCATCGCTTTCGTTTTGGTAGTTAGCGTCGTGATGGCGGGATGCAGCGGCGGAAACAAGGAAAACAAGTCTTCAAACGGCGGTGCTAGCCAAACGCCGGCTGACAGCATCGAGAGTAAACAGCCGGAAAGCGAAGGCAAGAAGGAAGAACCGGTCAAGTTGATCTGGTACACGATCGGAACGCCGCCGACCGATCTGGCGAAGGTAAACGACGAGATCAACAAGCATATCCTGCCGAAAATCAACGCGACCGTCGAGATGAAACTGCTGGACTGGGGCGAGTACGATCAGAAGATGAAGATCATCATCGGTTCGGGGGAAGCGTACGATATCGCCTTTACGAGCTCGTGGGCGAACGATTATTTCGGTAATTCGAAGAAAGGCGCTTTCTATGAACTGGATTCGCTGATCGAACAATATGGCCAAGGGGTCAAGTCGGCGTTAAACCCGGCGTTCCTCGAAGGCACGAAGGTAAACGGACACAATTACGGGCTGCCGACGAACAAGGAATTGCCGCAACAACGCGTATTCCGGTTCAATATGGAAATGGTGGACAAACATGGGCTAGACATCGCGAACGTGAAGACGATCGACGATCTGGAACCGTTGCTTAAAGCATTCAAGGAGAAAGAACCGGGTATCGCGGCGATTCCGGGAACGCCCATGGAATTTCTGCCATTCGATTATCCGATAACGGACTTGCCATTCATCGGCGTTGCAATGGATACGCAGGATTATAAGCTGATCAATACGTGGGATACTCCGGAAACGATGAAGTACTTGAAGACGATGCATAAGTATTACGAAGCTGGTTACTTGCCTATGGACGTCGCCACGCTGAAGGATGCCGGAGATTATTTCAAAACGGGAAAATGGCTTACGGACACCGCGGATACTCAGCCATACGCGGATAACCTGTGGAGCGGAGACGCGGGCTACAAGGTGGTCAGCATGCCGATGCATGATCCGATCGCGTTTAACTGGTCGGTCGCTGGCGCCCTGCAGGCGATCAACGCGAAATCCAAGCATCCAGAGAAAGCGATGGAGTTTCTTAACTTGTTGTATACGGACGCAGAGTTGATCAACTTAGTAGATTTCGGTATTGAGAACGTGCACTACAAGAAGACGGGCGACAACACGAAGGACGCGATTCCCGACAGCGGCTATGGCTTCCCCGCCTTCTCAGTTGGAAACTTGATGCTGACCTATCTGAACACGGCCGATCCCGCCGACAAATGGGACCAGTTCAAGAAGTTCAACGATTCCTCCAAGAATTCGCCGTTGCTCGGATTCCAGGTCGATACGACGAACATTACGACGGAGCTGGCGAACCTGAAGAACACGAAGGAAGCGACATACAAATCCTTGTTCTCGGGCACGTTAGATCCGGAGACGAACATTCCTAAGATTACCCAGAAGTTGAAGGACAATGGGCTTGACAAAGTAATGGCCGAACTCCAAAAGCAAATCGACGAGTGGAGAGCTAAACAATAAAACAGTAATAGGAAGCGAAAGGGATCGTACCGATCAGGAGGAAAACCTCGTCGGTACGATCTTTTTCTAATCACGCAGTTCTGGCATCTCCTTCCGTTCCCTGCTAATATCAGTAGAAGACTGGCGCAGGCCGGGATGAGTACCGGGAGGTTTACCGCATGAACATGGTTTCTCTTTTATTGAGTTTGATTCTTCTCTTGAATATGATCCTTGCTACCGTAGTTATCTTTAGGGAAAGAAGGGATATAGGCTCCACGTGGGCGTGGTTGCTCGTCCTATACTTCATTCCTTTGCTCGGTTTTGTTTTGTATTTATTTTTCGCGCAGAACTACAGGCGCATTCGCCTCTTCGAATGGAAGGATATCGATCGGCTCGGAACGGCGGAGGCGGCACGGGAGCAATTAGCCCTGGTCGGATCGGACGAGAATGGGATTCGGAATCCGGCGGCAATCCGAAATTTGGATCTGGTCGTCATGCATCTAAACTGTAACCAAGCGCTCTTCTCCGAGAATAACGAGGTTGATCTGCTGATGGACGGCGAGCGGAAGTTCGCCCGGTTGTTCCGGGATATCGAAGAGGCGAAGGATCATATTCATATCCAGTACTACATTATCCGTAGAGACGAATTGGGAACGAAGCTGATCCAAGCGTTGGCGAAGAAAGCGCGCAGCGGGGTAAGCGTGCGGTTGTTATATGACGAATTAGGTTCAAGGTTATTAAACGAAAGGTTTTTGCGGGAGTTAAGGGAAGCGGGCGGCGTGGCCGAGGCTTTCTTTCCGTCGAAATTCCGTTTGATCAACTTTCGGTTGAATTATCGGAACCATCGCAAGCTGGTGATCATCGACGGGGAAATCGGATACATAGGCGGATTTAACGTGGGAGACGAGTATCTGGGGAAGGATCCGAAATTCGGGTATTGGCGGGATACGCATTTGAGAGTGCGGGGCGGCGCCGTTCAAGGGATGCAGACGCGGTTTATTTTGGACTGGAATCAAGCTTCCCGTAAGGACATTCACTATAGCCCGAACCTATTCCCGGTAACGGAGTCCGCGGGAGCGGCAGGCATGCAGATCGTGGATAGCGGTCCCGAGTCGCAACTAGAGCATATTAAGAACGGGTACGTAAAAATGATCTCTTCCGCCAAGAAGTCCATTTACATCCAGACGCCTTATTTCGTGCCGGATGCCGGATTTATCGACGTCCTTCGCATTGCGTCCTTGTCGGGAGTACAGGTGAGCATCATGATTCCGGATAAGCCCGACCATCCTTTTATTTACTGGGCTACGTTATCCTACATCGGGGAAATGCTCAAGTCGGGCGTGTCCGTCTACCTGTATCGGAACGGGTTTATTCATGCCAAAACGATTGTCGTAGACGAAGAAATCGCTACCGTGGGTACGGCGAATATGGACATGCGAAGCTTTAAACTGAATTTCGAAGCGAACGCCTTCCTGTACGACTCGGAAATCTCCGAAAAATTGGCGGACGCGTTTAGGGAAGATATTACGGTGTCCGAGCTGCTTACGGTCGAGAAGTACGGCCGGCGTTCCAGATGGATTCGCGTCAAGGAATCCGTGTCCAGATTGGTTTCTCCGATTTTATAATGGCGATCGATACGAAAGCGCGGCATATTCATGTATATTTCACCGTAGATAAGGGGAATTTGAACGAAAGCAATGCAGATTTTCCCGGAAGGATAAATTCGTAAATGGTTTCTCTCTTGGTTACGCTCTCGCGGCTTTTGAAAGGGATAAGCAAATCGGTCAAAGACAAAAACTTTCAAGCTTTGTTTATCCTTATTCTCCTGATGCTGGTGTCGGGCACGTTATTCTATACGGAGGAAGAAGGAATGTCCTTTGTCGATGCGTTATACTTCTGTATCTCGACGCTAAGCACGGTGGGACATCCGAATTTCGAACCGCAAACGACGCTAGGCAAAATCTTTACGATGATTTACATCGTCGTAGGTACCGGATTGTTCTTGGGCTTAATGTTTTACGTCGCCCGAGGCGTCTTCGTCCGCAAGGACGATGGGGATAAGAAGGAAAATAGATGAGACCGAGATGAGACCGTCAATGCCCGAAGCGAATGGGTGTTGGCGGTTTTTTCGCCATCCCTAAGGACGGCGGCAACCGTTTATGCTTGGATTTGAACGATCTAATCATTTGACAAAATCACTAAAACAATTTAATATTTAAACAGTTGAAATATATGTGTATGAAATAAAGTGGATGGAGAGGAGGTTAGACAATGGATACGATAACTCAGCGGTTCCATCAAGCGCTCCAAGCGTTCAAACGCAGCTCGGAATCCGATATTTTGAACAAGATGCAAGCGCAAATTACGCCTCCCCAGATTTTCATGCTCTATTACATCAATAAATTAGGGGGATGCAAGCTAACGCAGCTAGCCGAGAAGATGGAAGTTAAGCCGAGCGCCGTTACGGTCATGATCGACCGGTTGGAGAAGTCGGGCTACGTCACTCGCTCTCACGACACCGTCGATCGCAGGGCGATTCTCGTGGAAGCAACACCCGCCGGTAAGGAAGTTCTGGAGAAGGCGATACAGGAAAGAAACGAGATTATCGGCCATTATTTGTCCAGGCTCGAACAGGAAGAGGCCCGCATACTCACCGAGTTATTGGAGAAAATGATGGGGATCGAGCCGCAGAAATGACCATAGAAGCAAATACGAGGTAAGTATGGAAAAGAACGATTTATGGATAGAGCTGATTCCTCTCTTCAAGAGCGCGATCAGAGGAATACGAAGCGAATGGCATAAACAAGTCGGAGACCATCTAACCCATACGCAGCTTTATTTGCTGAGCAAATTATATAAACACGGTCCGTTGAAGTCGGCCGATCTGGCGGAGAAGCTAAATGTCACGAACAGTACGTTAACCGCGATCGTCGATAAGTTGTGCGATAAAGGGTTAGTGGAGCGAGAACGAAGCGAGCTCGACCGACGGGCGGTAATCATCAACATTACCGAAGAAGGACAATCGCTGGCGATCTCGTTCAAGGAGTACGAGATTCGCGCTTTTCGGAAATTCATCGATCGGCTATCGTCCGAAGATCTGATCCATTTCAAAGAAATATTAATCAAGCTTAATCTGCCGGACAGGGATGAGCTTCAATAGGGGAGATGTCATTTGGAAGAATTATCGCACAAACGTAAAGTCACCATTATGATGGCCATTATCGCGGCCATGTTCTTCTCGGCGATCAACCAAACGATCGTAAGTACGGCCATGCCAAGAATTATCGCGATTCTCGGGGGCATGGAATATTACACTTGGGTTATCACCATCTACATGCTAACTTCGACGATCGCGACCGTTCTCGTTGGTAAGTTATCCGATATTTACGGACGGAAGCCGTTTATCCTTGCCGGTATTATCTTTTTCATTATCGGAGCTTTCTTAAGCGGGTTTTCGACGGATATTTATCAGCTCATCATTTATCGCGGTATTCAGGGAATCGGCGCCGGGATCATTATGGCTTCCGCGTTTACGGCCGTGGGGGATTTGTTCTCGCCTCGCGAACGCGGAAAATGGACCGGAATCATGATGGCCGTATTCGGGTTCTCCAGCGTGCTCGGACCGACGCTCGGAGGATGGCTCGTCGACAACATGGATTGGAAATGGCTGTTTTGGATTTTCCTCCCGCTTGGCGTCGTCGCCTTCGTTATGATCTTAATGTTATTCCCGAAAGCGGAACGTAAAGCTTCGGAGAAGATCGATTACCTCGGATCCTTGTTTCTCAGCTTGACGATTACCGCCTTGCTGCTCGGATTTTCCTGGGCAGGCACGAAATACGAGTGGGCTTCAAGCCAAATCTTAGGCCTGTTCGGAGCCGCTCTCGTCTGTCTCGTCATCTTTATTTTCGTTCAGACGAAAGCGAAGAGTCCCGTGCTTCCGCTATCTCTATTCCGCAACGATATCGTTACGCTTTCGAACATTATCGGATTCATTATGAACGCGGGAATGATGGGGGCGCTTATCTATTTGCCTTTCTTCGTTCAAGGGGTCGAAGGCATCTCGCCGACTTACTCCGGTTACGTGACGATGCCGATGTCGATCGCTATGGTTATATTAAGTACGGTTATCGGAAGATTAATTAGCAAAACGGGGAAATATAAGCGATATGCGGTGATGGGGTTACCGATCATGGTGGCCGGCATGCTGATCATGGCGTTCATGAACAGCGTATGGATGGCCGTCGTGGCAATGATCGTATTCGGTATCGGACTAGGCGTCGGGATGCCCGTGTTCTCGCTTACGGTGCAGAACGCGGTTAAACCGTCGGAGCTTGGCGTTGCAACGGCGTCTTCGCAATTGTTCCGGAATCTCGGGGGTACGATCGGGATCGCCGTTATGGGAACGATTATGCAATCAGCCTTGAAGAGAAATATGGAAGATGCGGCTGCCTCGGGTAAAGGGGTCGATTTCTCCAAGCTGGATCCGGAAACGGCCAAGGAACTGGCCGCGTTCCAGAATCCGGAGATGTTATTGGATCAGCCTAAACTCGAACAATTGCATCAGACGCTTCCTGCGGACGTTCAACCGGTGTTCACCCAGATGATCGATATGCTTCGCGACGCTCTGAGCAGTTCATTAACTACCGTGTTCCTCGCCGGTGCGGCGCTAGTCGTCGTTGCGACGATTCTAGTGTTCTTCCTAAGGGAAATTCCGCTAAGGACATCGAACAAGATGCCTGGAGAAGAGGCCCCGGAAGGCGGGAACAAGCAAGATGGCAAGGTGAAGTTGGTCAAAGCTGAGCCCGTGAAATGATTGTTGTTTGAATAGATAAGGAACGGCGGCGGTGCGGGATGAATATTCCCGTACCGCCGTTTTGCTTTAACGGTTATGGCGACTTTAAGGCATCGCGTACCCTGGGCGTGCCGTCGTCGAAATCATATGTCCTGATAGGAATCGATATGCTACAATATTATGGAAACATCGACTGGATTCGACGAAATATTCAGGAGGAACACTAACGTGCAACAGAAAGCTAGACGACGTTCCTTAACCTCCGAGATGATGCTATGGATTTTGTTGTTGGTCGTATTGCCGGTCATTGCTTTGACCGTATACTTTTACATAACGATAACCTCCGCGTTAACGGAAGCCGGATACGAGAAAGAGCTGCAGACTAACCATACGGCGCAGAGATCGATAGATGCCCTTGGAGAGACGATACTCGGGGTTACGATCACGAACGGTTACTGGGAAGTTAATCGGCAAGCCTTGTTGGCGCGCGATATGGAGTGGCTGGAACAAAATATCGGAGATATGCCTAGAGTCGTGCCGAATATCGATTTCGTGGCGGAAGCGGACTTAAAGGGCCGTATCTTGGTGCAATCCGGCGACGTAGAATTGTTCACCGACACGGTGAAGGTTCCTTACCTATTGGATCGGTTCGAGAAGGAGAAGGAATTCTCGGGCATCTTGGACACGTCCAAAGGGTTGGCTATCATCGCGGTATCGCAAGTAACGGGAGACCAAGGGGAGAACGGAACGGCCGGTATGCTCATCACGGGCCACTATTTGAATGAACGCAATCTATTGCGTCTAAGCGACACGTTGCAGACCGATATCGCGTTGCTGTTGAATTCCGGTCAGTTCCTGTCTTCGACGGAAAGTCTCGATGCCGATGATCTCTTATCTTTAACGGATGGCCATCGCGCGGGAGAATCTCTGAGCGTCGTCGGGCAAGACGACTTCAGCCGGATGAAGTCCGCCGTTTCTTTCAAAGAAATGACCGGCCGCGTCGTAGGCATACTCTATACCCAGAGCGAGTCGGTTACGTCGATGCAAACGGTCAATGCTTTGAACAAACAGGGCATCTACTCTTTGGTCGCGATGATTTTCCTGCTTGTTCTCGTGGCCTATCTGCTACGGCACCGAATTATGCTGCCTCTTCGCCATCTCACCATCATGCTTGAACAAGTGGCGGCCGGCCGTCAAGTGGACGATATCCCGAAACAAGTCGAGCAAGCGGACAAGGAGCTCCTTCAGGCTTTCGCGCGGATCGGAAGCTTGAATCAGCATCTAGAGCAAACGGTTCGGAAGAGAACCGAAGCGATCCAGAATCTGTTGAACTATTCGCAGCAGGGCTTCTTCACGGTTCACTCCGATCTCACTATCGGAGAGGAATACAGCTTGCCTTGCGTTCGGATATTCGGCAGAGAGATTTCGGGAGCCGATCTTCCCGGGTTGTTCTATTCGGATAACGAACGGGAGAGACGGCTGTTGAAGGAAATCGTCGAGGAAATTTTCTTGCAAAAGGACGAGTTGAAACGCGAGATGGTCGTAACGTTGCTTCCCGAAGAGCTCGCGTTAGGAGAACTGACGGTTAGCGCGGAGTACAAGCTAATCGACGATGCTTCCGGTACCGCGACGGAAATCATGGTCATTCTTACCGACATTACCGAGAAACGAAAGATAGAGCTTCAGATCGCGCGGGAACGGCTCGTTCAGCAGATGGTCGTCCAGGTTGTTACTCATCTGGATGAAACGAATCAAATTTTGGGAGAGTTCAAGCGGTTTTGCGAAATGGGAATCGTAGACAACATGAATAGCCGGCTCCCGATCGAACATCGCCTGCTCTCCGTGTATAAACGAATACATACGTTCAAGGGCAGTTTCTCGCTTCTGCAGTTCCCGCATATCGTACCCCGACTGCATGAACTGGAGACGCAGATTCAACTGAGAATAGAGGCCGGGGAATCCCAGACCGAAGATCAGAACATGCAGTTCCTCCGATCTCTCCGCTTGCACACTTGGGTAGACGAGGATGTCGAAGCGTTGAAAGAGATTCTTGGAGAAGAGATGCTATTCCAGCATAATCGTGCCCAGACGGTAACGATCCGGCGCTCGGAATGGCTCTCTCTCGAGAGCAAGCTTACGAAGGCTCTGACGGAGTCGCGGCGTCTAGACTTGCTGGCGGAACTTAGGGAAGTCCGCAACAAACCTCTGCGGAAGCTTGTCGATCATTATGCCGAGTACCTCGTTATTTCATCGGAGCGTCTAGGCATCCAATTGCATCCGATGCGAATAGAGGGAGAAGAGATCTCCGTGGATGCCCAGCGCTTCTTGCCCTTCTCGCAATCGTTGATCCATGTCTTTCGCAATATCGCCGTTCACGGCATCGAACCTCGAGAGGAACGGCTGAGTCGGGGGAAAGACGTGCGCGGGACCGTAATCGTACGGTTTAGCAAAGCAGGAAGTCAGCTTGAGCTCTCGATTAGCGACGACGGAAGAGGAATCGATTGCGCGAAGTTGCGTCAGCGCTTAGCGGCCAAGGGGTTTGGCGACGAACGGACGCTGCGCGGGCTCACGGACGAAGAAGTCATTCTATATATTTTCAAAGAGGAGCTGACGACCGCGGAATCCGTATCCGAACTGTCGGGACGAGGCGTCGGGTTATCGGCGGTTAAGGACGAAGTGGATAAGCTGGGCGGACAAATCTCCGTGACTAGCGTATTCGGTCAGGGAACTACGTTTACTTTTACGATACCGCACGAAGACGAACATAGAAAACTCGAGGAGGGATTATCGGATGAGACAAAGCGAAGCTGAATTTTTCTCGGAATTGAAGCTATCGGCTGAGAACAATGTCACGAAGCTAGGCATTCCGGTACGACGATCGTCGCGATCCGAGGCGGAAGAAGGGAATTTGGACGATTATACCTCCTTCGTTCAGGTGAGCGGGGCGATTCAGGGCGGCGTTATTTTCACGGTTGACGTACAATTGGCAATTGCAATGGCCCAAAGCTATTTGATCGATCCTGTTACGCCCGAAGAAGCCAAATCGTATGCGGTGGAAGTCGTTGCCGAGCTGACCAACGTCATTTGCGGGAATGCGCTGACGGACCGCGTGCCGCACCCGATCTATCTAGGCAATCCGCTTCTCTTCGTTGCGAAGCAAGCGGAGATTAGAACGCGGTCGGCGAAACCGTTCCTCCAGCTCTTCGGCACGGACAAAGGGTCTTTCCGTATCATGTACATTCCAATGGATCAGGAATCCGAGCTAGCTACGATAATGAACGCACAATAACGGACTTTAGGAGTGAAGAGTATGGCTACATTTATGATTGTCGACGATTCGGCCGTAATGAGAAAAAATATCCGATCGATGCTGGAAAGCGCGGGTCACGAAGTCGTGGCGGAAGCCTCGGACGGTCGCGAGGTTTTGGTCAATTACGTGGGCTCCAAACCCGACATCGTGACGATGGATATCAGCATGGGAAATATGAACGGAATCGAAGCGCTGGAATTGCTGCTTAAATCTTATCCGACCGCTAAAGTGATCATGGTGAGCGCTATCGGTCACAAGCAGCAAGTGTTGGAAGCGATAAAGCTCGGCGCTAAATCCTACGTCGTTAAGCCGATAGAGAAGGCTCGTTTTCTGGATATCATCGATAAAGTGGCGGATCAGAAATGATAGAAAAGACAGAAGTGATAGAGAAGACACCTGCGGAGGTGTCTTTTTTTGACTATTGAGTTTCGAGCCGGAGGACGAGCGAAATAGCGGTGCCCAGCACCCTGGAGTGCTACGATAAAAATGCAGTCGAAAAACACCCTCGTATGAAATAAAATGAAAGCTGACGAGGGGACGAGAGACAATGAATCAGTACGACAAAGCATTCAAAGAAGAAGCAGTCAGATTGAGCGATGAAATTGGACCAAAGAAAGCCGCCGAGCAGTTGGGCGTAGCCTACCACACCTTGCAAGGATGGAGAAAGCAAAGAACCCTGCACGGCGACGGAGCGCATATCGGGAGCGGACGCGCTTATGCATCTGCCGATAAGACTGCGCGAGAAATCGAATTAGAAAAAGAAATAGGCGAGTTGCGCCGAGCGAATGAAATTCTCAAGGATGCACTCGGTTTTTTCGCAAAAGACCGGAAGCGGTAAAGGCATGCCAGCTCTATCTTTACATCTGTAAACGACGGGATCGATGGACCGTCAAGGAGATGTGCGAAGTACTTGCTGTCAGCGAATCGGGCTATTACCGTAGCTTGAAGCCTACGCCCAAACAGGAGCGGCAGCAACGTCTTCTGGTCAAAATCAAAGACATCATTGGAGAACATGACGACAACAGTAACTACGGCGTCCAGCGTATACTGCTGGCGCTGTTACAAATAGAGATCACGACGAGCTACAGCACCGTCTATCGCATCATGAAGATGCACGGTCTGCTGAAGAAAGCCAAGCGTCATCCAAACGGCATTACACGCGAGGATGCCGCTGCTCAAAAGAGCGAGAACCTGATCCAGAGAGACTTTAAATCCACAGCACCCAACCAAAAGTGGCTGTCGGATATCACCGAAGTCCCTTGTTCGGACGGCAAGCTATATCTATCCGCGGTACTGGATTGTTTCAACGGAGAGATCGTGGGCCTCGCCATGGACGACAACATGCGCAAGGAACTCTGCATCCAAGCCTTTGAGAATGCCTGTAAAGCAAGAAATGCCCGCGGAATGATTTATCACAGCGATCGAGGCAGCCAGTTTACGAGCCAAGCTTTCCGTGAGAGTCTGGCTAACTGCGGCGCCATTCAAAGCATGAGCGGCACGGGGCGCTGCTATGATAACGCAAGGATGGAAAGCTTTTTTGCTACGTTAAAGAAAGAGAAGCTGTACAAGATCCGAACGGAGCACTATCCGATGGCCTATATTAAATCAATCATCTTCAGGTACATCATGGTCTACTACAACAGGCGGCGGATCTACACCTCTAATCCAGGGGGCTGGCCGCCAGCTATCTATCGTGAAAGAATGCTGTCAAAGGCAGCGTAGCAACGGGGGTTCCGTATGAGTGTGTTTTCAAACTGCACTTTTTTTGACAACTCCACCCTTATTTCTCGAGAAACTCGCTCGCTGGGCGAAATAGCGGTGCTGAGCACCCTTATTTCTCGAGAAGCCCGCTCGCTGAGCGAAATCGGTTAGACCCCCTAAATCCGGAGTATTACTGATGAAATACGTTGCTGTCGTAAAAATACTTGGTTTACTAGCGTTTTCCTCAGGATTTCGATTCTTAAACGGCTCGAGTGTACTTTTCTAAAGAATCAGTCGTTTGCTCCACCCACTTCATGAAAGCCGTTGGGGACCGTTTTCCCAGGCTTCTGTGCATGCGGCGGTTGTTGTAAAAATCAATGTAATTCCGTACAGCTTCGTGTGCCTCCTGAAAAGATTCAAAGCTCTCTTTTCCAAGCAGATCTCGCTCAAGGGTGGCATGAAAGGACTCGATGTATGCATTCATATTAGGTGTCTTTGGAGGAATGCGCTCATGCATAATTCCCTCTGCTTCGCATAACTCTCCAAACGCCTTGCTGATAAATTGGGGGCCGTTATCGGTGCGAATGATCGGCTTGCTCTCTTCGGGCTTTAGACGTGACTGTAACGCCTTTTTCACAGCTTCGCATACGTGTTTGGCTTCGCAATTCGTACCGATATGGATGCCGACGATACTGCGATCGTAAACGTCGATCATATCTGCGATGTAGAAAAACTGATCATACCCCGCAACGTATCCATACTTAATATCGAGCTGCCAGACTTGGTTGGAACCTGTTATCGTGTGATTGCGTGCTAGGCGCCTTGGATAGTGAACCTTCTTACGTCGTTGCGGATGAAGAATACCGAGCTTCTTACAGAGGCGGTACACTTTTTTCTTATTGATGATGAGTTGGCGCTGTACGTGTAAGCATTCTGTTAACAACAGATAGCCGTAGCTATGCTCTTCGCCAGACACCAGCTCCATTAACCACTCTTCAATCTGTGCATTACTTATTACGTTTCCGCAAACCGTTAGAGAATGCTTAGTTACAGGGCGTCCTCGGAGTGGCATTTTTGTTTCTGTAGTTGTATCCTCACGTGATGCTTTCTTTCGTTCGTAGTACGTCGAAGACGCGGCCCCCACAATGCTTAAGATGTTAGCTACTGTATGTCCCTGCTCAATGAACGTCTGGGCAACGTCGAGTTTGTCATTGAGGCAGGGTTCGTCTTTTTTACGAGTTCGCGCAGCACCTCGATCTCTAACTCTTTTTGCCCTAACGCCTTTAATGCACGCTCGTACTTTTCTTCCAGATCTGCAAGTCGCTTGGACTCCATAACTCGTTCGTCGATCGTTGGCAATGAATCTGCCCCAAACGTCTCTTGATATTCCACTACCCATGCTCTAATTGTTTTCGGAGTCACGTCATACTTTCTGGCCAGCACGCCTGCTTTCATTCCCGCAAGAGCCTCTTGTGCTGCTTTGTAACGTACTTCCTTAAAGGCATTATTTCGCTGTCTCATTTCCGCTCGCCCCCCTAATGAAATACTACCTTATTTCCCTAGCCATTCTCCAATTCATTTAGGGGGCTTAATAGAAATAACGGTGCTCAGCACCCTTATTTCTCGAGAAGCCCGCTCGCTGAGCGAAATAGCGGTGCTCAACAGTTACTGTTTAGGTCACTCTTCTCCGTTTTCGGTGGGCTGTAATTGTTCGGAGAGTACCTTATCTTCGCCGCAGCATGGGTGACGAACCAAATAGAGCACTGAGTACCTTATCTTCGCCGCAGCATGGGTGACGAACTAAATAGAGCACTGAGAGGTTACTACTCAGGTAGTCTTGAATTGGAAATTACCACGGAGTGCTGATACGAGTGAGGCATGTAAAGGAAGATTCTGTTTGAGGAGAGTGGAAATAAAGCCACGAATACTTGCAAATTGTTCGCCGCCAGTCGCCGTACGGAAGCATCCAGAAATCTTCTGTTTCACCTTGGACATACGGATGTCTCGTTCAGCCTGGTTGTTGTCAAAAGGGATGCGGGCATCGTAAAGAAAGCGAAGAATCGACGCTTTGTGGAGCTCGAATCGCTGCCCAAGATTAGCTGCTTTGCTTTTGCACTTCCGTCCTCGAGGCCCTGTTTTTTCACGCACCGCATCTTTCGTCCATTCGGTTTTTCCGAGTTCCAAAATGGTGTCGAAGCGTAGATCAATCTCGTTGAGAACCTGATCCGACAAGGGGATGTCTAACGCACGAGCCTCCTTGGCTAGCGACCAACTTCTTTGGAGTAGTTCCTTCATGTCGGATGCCCACTTATGATGGTCATGCTCCGCGATCCCTTGGCATTCGCGCAACAAGTGCGCGTTACACAAAGCGTGCGTGAACTTAAACTCTGGCTTGAAGTAGGAATTCAGACAGTCATGAACCGCGATACCGGTGTAAGAAGGCAATACGCCCATGTCTACAAGCGCCGGCCCACATCGCCTTGCGTGCATGGCTAACAAGGTCCATTCGGCGTTGGAGTGCGTATGGAGATACTGTTGTTTGCCATTCAAGCGCATCGGTGTTTCATCGCAGTGAATGAAAGGCTGCTTGAGAAGATGCGTTCGAATAACCGGCTCTTGATCCGCTACAACGGATGCCATCGTCTTGATCTGTGCCAACAGCGTCGCTTCGCTAGGATGGTAACCGGTCAGATCGGAAAACAATCGCGAGATGCGATCCAGTGGCAGAAGCTGATATACATTCAAGTAAGCCGTCCAAGCTGTAAAACCTTCTCCATACTGAACAGGTGCTTGAACTCGGTCTGGAAAGGTAGCACGCTGGCGTGTATGGCAGCGAGGGCAACACTTCTCCTCCGCGCGATGCTCAGTTACAACCAAACGGGGAAGGGGTAAGTCGAATACTTGTCTCTTGGTGTAGCCTTGCACGGCCACCCTATCAAGGGATTGAGCACAATGCTTACAAGTGGATACCGAATGCACGACGATTTCGTCCGGCGAAGTGCTAAAACGAAGCGTATGTCCATCATGGCCTTTGGGCGCGCCCATTTTGCCACCAGATTGACGTAGATTAGTTTGTTTGCGCAATCCGTCACTGGAAGGCGGTTTGCTGCTGTTGTCGCTATTTTGACCGAGTTGTCTTTCTAACTCGTTAACGCGCTTTTCTAACTTCTCGATTTGGAGGGTTTGCTTCTCAATTTGAACGGCCTGCTTTTCGACAAGTTGGGTCAACTGTTGGTTTTGAGTTAGGAGCGCACTGAAATAACCCGCAATTTCTTCGTCGTCCTTGCAAATCTTATTCACTTGTTGCGAAGTTAGTTTCACGGGTGTCACGCGCTCCTCACTAGCAAAGTTTCTTTAACTACTACTTCGCTGTGAGATGCTCGAATTCCTTTAAATAGCAAAGAAAAAATCTCCCCGAATTTGGGGAGACCTGAGTAGTAACACTGAGAGTACCTTATCTTCGCCGCAGCATGGGTGACGAACCAAATAGAGTACTTAGTATCTTATCTCCGCCGCAGTATGGGTGACGAACCAAAAAAAGCACTGAGAGTATCTTATCACCGCCTCAGTGCCTTGATATGAGGATGGATGGCGATTACGGCGAAAACAGGCAAACAAAGTGCCTGGGATTGCTCCCTTAAGAAGTGGATCTAAGCAGTAACTGCCCAGAGCCCTTACTTCTCCGCTCTCGGATTGAGATAGCGGTGGGGTTGTTTCAAATTACCTTTCGGCGACAACCTTTTACGCTTGGCTGAAATCGTCATTTTCCTTTGGTAATCTCGAACTTCTCTCCGGGCGCGAGAACGCGTCCTTGCTGATCTTGGGCTTCCAGTCGCTTCACGAAAGCTTCGGCATCTTGGCGGATGGGCGGGAAAGAGTCATAGTGGATAGGGATGACCATTCTTGCGCCGAACCATTCGGCTGCTTGGAGCGCATCGTCCGGTCCCATCGTGTAATGGTCGCCGATCGGGAGGAAGGCGACGTCGATTTTGTTTCTATCGCCGATCATCTTCATATCCGAGAACAAAGCGGTATCCCCGGCATGAAGCAGCGTCAATCCTTCGGCTTGAATGATAAATCCGGCCGGCATGCCGCCATAAATGATTTGACCCTCTTCCAGGAAGATGCCCGAACTATGGAAAGCTTGGATCATCTTCGCTTTGGCGAATCCCAGATCGACCGTTCCTCCGATGTTCATGTCGATCGTTTTGAGGTTTTTCCGGGAGGACATGTACATCGCCAGTTCGAAAGTCGCAACGACCGTCGCGTCGTTCGCCTGCGCGATCGGTTCCGCATCGAGAATATGGTCGGTGTGCGCATGCGTAAGCAAAATATAATCGGTTCGGATATCCTCCGGCTTCGTTACCGCTATCGGATTCCCTCTCAGAAAAGGATCGATCAGCAGAGATTTGCCGTTCGTAATCAGTTGAATGCAAGAATGCCCGTGATAAATGATTTGCATAAACGAGTACTCCTCCTTTTTCCTCTATTGTAACCTATTTTCCCAATATCCTATCTACTTCAACTCGCATCCGAACCAATGATGATCCTTATTTCCCTTTCGCGTATGCTTCAAAGGCTTTATTACCGGTCGACAAGCCTGGCCGCAAGGCAACCGGAATTTTGATCTGCCGAAAAGTAGCGGGATCGCTAATGGTCTCTCCAAGCAGATTGACGGCTTGAACGCCGATCTCTTCCAAATTTTGTTCGATAAAGCCGAAGAAGGGGTGGTGCAAGTCCCGAATGCCTGGATCGTCGAAGGAAAGGATCGCTAGATCCTCGGGAATTCGGATACTCATAGCTTCTGCGACTTTAGCGACGTATACGGCGTCAAGCGGGTTGAGCGCGAAGACGGCGGTAAGATCGCGATTGTTCGTTAACCACTCGCGTATGCGCTCCATCGAATTGAGTTCTTCGTGGTAAGGCAGTTCATCGTCCATTCGCGTCAGCCAATGCCGCGGTTCCACCTGTAATATCGCTTGCCGAGCGAAGTCCAGGTATCCGCGGAAACGATCTTCGGCGCTCGACGTCTTGGATTTTACCGAGGAAACGACTCCAATCTTGCGATGACCCAAACCGGCCAAATATTCGGTTCCCATCTCTCCGCCTTGATAATGGTCGGAGTATACGGCATTTGTCTGGATCCCGGGAAGGAATCGATCCACGAGCACGAAGGGGAAATTATCGGCACGCAGCTGCAAGATTTCCTCGTTGTACGATTCGCCGTCTACCGGGCAGATGATGAGCCCGACCGCTCCGGCGGCTACCATCTCGCGGATCGCCGCCTGCTCCTCGGCCTGCGAGAAAACGGATCTCACGATGAGTGTAAAGCCTGCTTCACGGCAAGCTTCCTCAATTCCATAAAGCAAACGGTACGTAAAGTCATCACGGAAAGGAAGCATCACGAAACCGATCAGCTTGGTGCTGATCTCTTTCACGTGAGGGTTGCCCATGTAATGATTCGGTTCGGCAGCCCTGACGAATGTCCCTTTCCCGGCGATTCTATAGACGAGCCCTTCCTTGACCAAATGTTTAATGGCCGTCGTGATCGTAACCCGGCTGACTTTGAAGTGGCTCATGAGCTCCGCTTCCGTGGGAAGTTGATCGCCTTCCCTCAGGATTCCGCCGTCGATTTGCCCCTTGATGTATTCTCTGATTTGGATGTGCAATGGTTTCTTATTTTGCTCCATACATTCCTCGCCTAAATGTCATAATATATTTTATTCTATCTTATTTAATCAACATTGAATAGATGTACAGGACTCAATGATAAATAAATGTATTAATAAATGTATTGCAAAATGTATTAACAAATGTATTATAAAATGTATTGACTAAATGAATGGTGCAATGTATGATTCGAATATGAAAGCGGCTACAATCACAACGATAAATACTAAAGGGGAAGATGCAATTGAAGAAGATGTGGATACTTGCCTTATCGCTGGTCATGGCATTCGGTTTGATAACCGCTTGCGGCAATAACGACTCGTCAAGCTCTAACACGGGGGCGGCTGAAGGAACAAGTACGGGAACTGCTTCTAATGCCTCCGAGGCACCCGCGGAAAAAGTAAAGCTGTCGTTCTGGCACACTTGGACTGGCGACGACAACCTAACGAAAGCTTATCTAAATCTAATCGTTCAATTCCAGAAGGATCATCCGAATATTGTCCTGGATATTCAAGCCATGCCTATGGATGCCTACAAGACTCGCTTAAAGACGGCGGCTGCAGCCAATGAAATGCCGGACGTCTTCCTCACGTGGGCAGGTGCGATGACGAAAGAACTGGCAGCCGGTAAAGCGGTCAAACCGCTGAACGACCTGTTGGACGGCAAACCGGAGTGGAAGAATGCCTTTCTGGCCAATTCGTTTAACGATTTTACGGTCGAAGGTCAAATCTACAGCGTTCCGATGGAGCTGACGCCGACTTCTCTAGTTTACTATAATCAATCGTTCTTTGACCAATACGGCGTTAAAGTTCCCGCGACTTGGGACGAGCTTAAGCAAGCAGTGGAAACGTTCAAGGAAAACAAAGTCATCCCGATCGCTCTCGGAGATAAAGCCGCTTGGCTTGCCCAATCTAGCATTATGAGCGCTTTAGGAGACCGCGTGACGGGAACGGAATGGTTCCTGAATGCCGCTTCGCAGAACGGGGCGAAGTTTACCGATCCCGAGTTCGTGCAGGCTCTGACATATTTGCAGGAGCTTGCTAAGATCGGAGCGTTCCAAGAAGGATTCATCAGCATCGATAACGCCGGGCAACAGCAATTGTACAATCAAGGCAAAGCGGCTATGTTCATCGAAGGCGCTTGGGCGGTTACGAATCTGGTCGCTCAATCTCCCAAAGAAATTCTCGACGCGACGCACGTGACCATTCTTCCTTCGATTCCGGGGGGAAAAGGGAAAGCGAACTCCACTTCCGGCGTCGCCGGCGTTGGCCCCGCGATCAGTGCGAGCATGGAAGAAGCGAAAAAAGAAGCTGCTCACGAATTGGTATACGCCTTAGCGGGACCGGAAGCTCAGCGAATGAGCCTGGAGAACAATAAGCTCGTCAGCTACAAAATAGACGTCCCGGCAGATAAAGTATCGCCCTTGTTCGCCGAACTCAACCAGTTGATCGGAACGCTGGAGTTGTCTCCCGTATACGATGCCGTACTGACTTCCGCAGGCACGGATGCGGTCAATAACGGATTGCAGGAATTGCTGCTCGGGGGCGATCCGCAGAAGATCGCAGCTAAAATTCAAGACGCGGTGGTTAAATCCACAAACAAATAAATTGCATCCATTGAGAGAGCCCTCCCAAGCCGAGGGGGGCTTTTCTCTTTTCCAGCGAGGTGAAATATGCCGACATCAAGACGATTAAAATGGTTTATTTTTATCGGATTAACCCCCGCGGTTTCCATCTTCGTAGTTTTCGCTATTGCGCCGATGATCTGGTCGATGTATTACGGATTTTACGATTGGTCCGGAATCGGGGATTCCAAGTTTATCAAGCTCGAGAATTACAAGGAAACGTTCGGCGACCCCGTGTTCTGGAAAGCTCTGAAGAATAACATGATCGTCGTGGTCGCTTCTGTGTTCGGGCAGGTGCCGATCGCACTGGTACTGGCGTTGGCGCTAAGAAAAACGTCGCTCTTCCAGAGAATCGTAAGGGGAGCTGTTTTCCTTCCTATGGTTCTTTCTTCCGTAGTCATTGGAATGATCTGGCAATATATGTACCATCCGCAGGTCGGAATCTTAAACTTTGCGCTGGAATGGCTTCATTTGGGATCGCTGAAGAGACAGTGGCTAGGCGACCCGGATATCGCGATGTATTCTTTGACTGTGCCGATTATCTGGAACTATGTCGGGCTTTATTTGTTGCTGTTCATGGCCGCTCTGAGCAATACGCCTGCGGAAGTGGACGATGCCGCGAAGATCGACGGAGCGTCCGGCTTGAAGAAGCTGTTTCTTGTTACCCTTCCGATGATCCGGGGGACGATTCAGGTGGCGGTGATTTTATGCATCGCGGGAAGCCTGAAGGCTTTCGACCTTGTTTTCGTCATGACGGGAGGAGGCCCGGCACACGGTACCGAGTTGTTGGCGACCTATATGTACAATAACACGTTTAACATCTATCGCTTCGGTTACGGTAGCGCGATTTCCACGGTAACGATTTTCATCAGCTTTATTTTCATCGCGATAAGCCAGTTGCTTCTGCGACGGGATCAACGGCAGCAATAGGAGGAGCGCTTGGCATGAGAAATTTACCGCAATCCGCAAAGACGTCCAACGACATGACCATTAAACCTATGAGAGGCCTTGTCGCCTTCCTGCTAGCCATATATTCTGTGCTGACCGTATATCCCCTTTTCTGGCTTCTTATCAGCGCGTTCAAGACGGATCAGGACTTTTTTCTAAGGCCTTTCGGGATTCCGCGGGATTGGCTGGCGAGCAATCTTGAACGGGCTTGGTCCGTGGGCCATATGGGACAAGGGTTCTTGAATTCGATTATCGTAACCGCTGCGTCCTTGGTGCTTACATTACTTGTCGGATCGATCGCCGCGCATATTGTCGCACGGTACCGGTTCAAGCTGAAGCCGCTCGTGATGGGGTTGTTCATGATCGGTATGCTTATCCCGATCCATAGCACCTTGGTTCCTCTATTCATCATGATGAAGCAGATGAACATCTTAAATAGCTACGCCGCTTTGTTGTTTCCTTACACGGCTTTTGCGTTGCCTACCGCGATCTTCATCGTGTCGGCTTTCATGTCGTCGGTTCCCCGGGATTTGGAGGAAGCGGCGATGATGGACGGCAACGGTCTTTGGGGCGTCTTTTGGCGAGTTATGCTACCGATATCGCGTCCCGCTCTAGCGACGACGGGAATTCTAAGCTTTCTGCAATTTTGGAACGACTATGCGTTCGCCTTAATTTTCATTAGCAATAACGCATTAAAGACACTTCCGCTGAGCTTAAGCATTTTTACGACGGGATATTCGACGAATTACGGTCTCACCATGGCAGCGATTGCCATTGCGGCGGTTCCGACTATAGTCATCTATCTTTTGCTTCAAGAACAGGTCATGAAAGGCATGACAGCCGGCGCCGTAAAAGGATAGGGAGACATCAGAGAGGAAAGTTGGGATCGGGATTATGAGCAGATACGAATCTATACTCGCGGAAATGCACGCATTGCAGCCGAAGCATTATTGGAGCGAGAGAATTTTGGGCCAATTAGGGTATGCAGTGAAATTATCCAAGTTAAATAACGGCGAATTCGACGGACTTCTGGCTGAAGTCGTAACGGATCTGTCCCTCCAGGTAGAAAAATCGGGCGTCATTTCGAAGGAATTGGCGATGGAAACGGAGGGAAAGCTTTCGGCTCTGTCCGTGGAGGCTAAGCGTTATCGAATGATCTGCGCGGGACATGCCCATATCGATATGAATTGGATGTGGGGTTGGGACGAAACGGTGTCCGTCACGTTGGATACTTTTCGTACGGTCCTCGATTTAATGCGGCAATATCCCGATTTCCGGTTTTCACAATCCCAGGCGGCGATTTACAAAATCGTCGAAGACCATGCACCGGAGATGCTGGACGAGATCAAGCGAAGGATCAAGGAGGGGCGCTGGGAAGTTACGGCGTCCCATTGGGTCGAAGCGGACAAGAACATGCCGAACGGGGAAAGCCTTTCCCGGCATTTGCTATATACGAAGCGTTATTTATCGCGTTTGCTAGACTTGGGTTCGGATTCGTTTGATCTCGATTTCGAGCCCGATACGTTCGGTCACAGCGAGAACGTACCGGAGATTCTGGCGGACGGCGGAGTCAAGTACTACTATCATTGCCGAGGAGACGAAGGACATCAGATCTATCGTTGGATCGCGCCTTCGGGGAGATCGGTTACGGCATACCGGGAGCCGATCTGGTACAACGGGGAAATCACTGCCGAGATGGCATGGTATGTGCCTGAGTTTTGCGGACGTCACGGGTTGAATACGATGCTGAAGGTCTATGGGGTCGGCGATCATGGAGGCGGACCGACGAGGCGCGATATTGAGCGGATTAAGGATATGGCCGCTTGGCCTATCTATCCTTCGGTCTCATTCGGCACTTTCCGAGACTTCTTCCGGTTGACGGACGCAATAGTCGAACGGTTGCCTGAAGTCAGGGGAGAGCGGAACTTTGTGTTTACAGGCTGTTACACGAGCCAGAGTCGGATCAAGATGGCCAACCGTTATGGCGAAGCGGCGCTTAAAGAAGCGGAAACGTTCGGTACCTTCGCGGCATTGGCCGCGGGGTTCTCCTATCGGAATGAGGTATTGAGCGATGCTTGGAAAAACGTCTTGTTTAATCAGTTTCACGACATTCTGCCCGGCTCAGGTGTCGTAGCAACCCGGGAACATGCGATGGGATTGTTCCAGAATACGATGGCGTCGGCCAATAGCGTACGCAAATTAGCCATGCAGCGAATCGCCGATTCGATCGATACTTCCGAATTCGGTAGTGCGGAGGAAGGTAACAAGCGCACGACTTCGGAAGGCTCCGGCGCCGGGTTCCTCGCGGATCGGTATCGGATTAGCCATGTGGAGCGGGGAGCGGGGAAAACGCGGATCTTCCACTTGTTCAATTCGGCTTCGTTCGAACGGGAAGAAGCGTGCGAGATCACGATTTGGGATTGGAACGGAGACATCGCGGCCATCCAAGCGGCGGAAGATCAAGGGATGTCGATCCGTCATCAGGTCGTCGATCACGGATTCAATCCTTACTGGGGACATCATTATTTGACTCTTTTGATCTTCGCGAGGGTTCCTGCATTCGGCTATGCCACCTTTGTTCTGACGGAAGGGGAGAGGACGATTCCGACGCCTCCTTACCCGGATCCCCGCAAAGAACAACCGGTCAGCGCCATCGTACTGGAGAACGGCAATCTCATTGCATCATTCGATCGCGAGAACGCTTCGCTTGTGTCTTTGATCGACAAGAAATCGGGAAGGGAGATGATCGGAAATACGGATGTTCGAGTCGCGAACTCCGCCGTATTTCGCTTCATTGTAGAGGATACGGATACAGAGATGACGGCTTGGTACGTAGGCCGGTACAAAAGTTCCGCGAGTCTTCATAAGGAAGCAAGAATACGGGACGTTAACGTGGGCAAAGGTCGGCTTAGACAGTCGTTCGCTTACGAAATCCCGTTTGCGAATTCGTTATTAAAGGTTACCGTCAGTTTGGATGAAGACAGCGACTGTCTCGCCTTCGAAGCGGAGTGCGATTGGCAGGAAAAAGGGGGACGGGACAGTGGAATCCCTCAACTCGGTTTCCATGTTCCGCTGGCTTATGGTTGCGAGAGTTATAAGTACGACGTGCCATATGGCGTCATTAAGCGTGAGGCGTTGGAGATGGACGTCCCTGCAACATCGTGGGCCCTTGGCGAGAGCAAGGAACCCGCAAGCGCTTCGCTTATGTTGGTCACGGATTCGAAGTACGGCTACCGCGGATGCGGACAAGCTCTGAACGTATCGCTTATTCGCAGCTCTTACGACCCGGATCCTTATCCCGAACTCGGCATCCATCGCTTCCGCATCGGTCTGATCGTAATCGCGGAGACGGGCAATCGAGAGTTGTCCGACCGGGGGGACCGCTTTAATCACCCTCTTAACATGGTATCGGGAACCTTTCACTCAGGAAATCTCCCGTCGAATGATAGCTTCCTCCAGCTTGAGGAAGGATCGATCGCAATTTCTGCCGTTAAAATGGCGGAGGATGGGGGAGATGGTGTGATCATTCGTTATTACGAGACCGACGGCAACGGGGGACAAGCCGTTCTGCGGTTATCGCGCCCGATCAAAAAAGTAGAGCGGATAGACGTTCATGAGCAGGGAATAACGGGTGAAGGTTGGGTGCGGTTCAGTGGGCGGCAGGCGATATTATCGGTTAAGCCTTACGAGCTGGCTGCCGTACGCATCGAGCTCGAATGATCGATCAATCTAAGCGGAGAGCGGGGTTTCCTCAATGTACACAATGAAACTGAACGAGAACTGGGCGGTCAGATTCGAAGAACTGTCCGAAGGGGCGGACCGGCATCGCGAGGTGGCGCTGAGAACGGAAGGTTGGATGAAGGGAGCTTCGCTTCCTTGCGATATTCATATGCCTTTAATAGAAGCGGGCCATATCGAGGAGCCGCTGGTCAGAGATCATTTTTTTGATTGCGAATGGACCGAGAACAAGTCGTGGTGGTTCAAGAAGCTCATTCGTCTCTCGAATGAGGAGCTGTCGCCGAGTCGGATCGAGCTCGTGCTGGAGTCGTTGGACGCGGAAGCGGACATTTTCCTGAACGGATCGGCGCTTGGTCATCATCGTAGCGCGTTCTACCCTTACCGCCAAGAAGTGAAGAGGTTGCTTCGGGAAGGCGATAACGAGTTGCTCGTCAGGGTAACTTCGGGTTTGGAGCTGCATAGCGGTCCAGCGGAGACGGAACGGTTCAAGGAACGGGTAGGCATCGAGAAAGGGCATAACCGAGGGGACTTGCGGCGCGTATTCGTTCGCAAACCTCAATACGGTTTTGGTTGGGACTGGGGGCCGAGAGTGGCGACCTGCGGCATCGTCGGAGGCGTTTATTTAGAAGGTCATGAAGAAGCGACGATCCGACATATTCACGCGTACACGGAGTCGATTGCCGGGAACGAAGCTATCGTTCGGTTCGAAGCGGAGATCGAGAATTTCCATCCTTATTCCACGCTGGAAGCCGAAGTTAACGTGAAGTTATCTTTCGCCGGCGAAGTCGTGGCGAGCTTGTCGAGGGGAATGCCTCTACGTTCCGGTCTGAATTACGTAGATTTTCGGCAAACGCTAACCAATGCCAAGCTTTGGTGGCCGAACGGGATGGGCCGGCCGGAATTATATCAAGTATCCTTCTCGTTAGTCGTAGGGAAACGGAAAATCTCCTTTCCCGATTTCGATATGGGAATTCGCACGATCGAACTGAATCAGGATCCCGTCAGTGGGGGCGAGCGGTTGTTCGCTATCTATGTGAACGGGGTGCGGACGTTCTGCAAAGGGGCGAATTGGATTCCGGCGGATTCTATCTATGCGCGTATTACGGACGAAAAATATACAGAAATCATTTCGGAAGCCAAGGAAGCCCAGTTTAACATGTTGCGCGTCTGGGGCGGCGGACTTTACGAGACCGACGCTTTCTATGAAGCTTGCGACCGCAACGGAATCATGGTCTGGCAGGATTTCATGTTCGCCTGCGCGCTGTATCCGGACGATCTGGAATGGTTCCGCGAAGAGGTAAAGGAGGAAATGGAATATCAAACCTGCCGTCTTCGCAATCATCCGAGCATTGTTCTATGGTGCGGCAATAACGAGAATCATTGGAACTTCGATATGTGGAAGCAAGCCAATCCGGATGAGAGTTTCGTAGGCGGAGCGATAAGCTACAACGAGTTGGCACCGCGCATCGTCCGCCGCAATTGTCCGGAAATTCCTTACTGGAACGGCTCGCCTTACGGCGGAATCCATCCTAACGGCGAAGAAAGCGGGGATAACCATTACTGGTTCGAAGCGATGATGAGCCCCGAGATGGTCAAGCGGATTACTCCCGAAAGATATGACGATTGGAATTCGAAGTTCGTTTCGGAGTATGGCTATATCGGACCTTGTCGCAAGTCGACTATCGAACGTTACCACGCCGGTGAACCGTTGGATCGCGAAGGGTGTATCTGGAAGTTACACAACAACATGTATGAGAAAGACACGGTCGCGGCCGGTATCACGAAACACTACGCGGATGCGGGAGGATTGGATCTTGATCGCTACTTGCTATACGCCGGACTTTGCCAAGGGTTAATGTACGGTTATTCATTGGAAGCAATGCGATACAGGCGCGATTGTTCCGGGGCATTGTTCTGGATGTACAACGATTGCTGGGGCGAGATTGGCTGGAGCGTCATCGATTACGATTTAAAACGGAAAATCTCATGGTATTTCGCGAAGCGGGCCTGTGCCCCCGTCGCTTTCATTGTCAGGGAAGCCGACGGCGTATTGCGTGCGGTCGGCATTAACGAAACAGGCATCGACATCCGGTGCGAGCTGGATTACGGCTACGTTTCTTTCGACGGACTTACGCGCTTGACGGAACAGGCGACCGTACTTCTTCCTGCGTATTCCAGGGATTGCGTTCTGACGTTTCCTAAGTTGGAACAGGATTGGACATCCGGTTGTTGGTTCGTCAGCCCGAAGCCGGAGCTCTCGGTAGTCGAGACCTTACCCGCCATCCTTCGGGGCGGAGTCGTCCGCGACTTGAAGCTGCCTTCCCCGGCTTTATCCGTTCGCGATTTCGTTCGGCTGGATTATGGCGTACGGTTTACGATAGCCACTGACGTCTATGCGCACGCAGTGCATTTTAGCCTGCCGGATCACGTGAAGCTGTCGGACGAGTTTTTTGATTTGCTGCCGGGACAGAGCCGGACGATCACGATTTACGATACATCCGTTAAGGCGGAAGAAATCGTGCCTATGGCGGTACAACTCTAGTGCGTGCAATAAAGCAAGACTAAATAAGGAGGCATTTTATAATGACGCTAAAAAGTTTTCGTTTAGCCTTCCTGTGTTTGCTAGCATTACTGTTGGTCGTACCTCCGCTTGTTCCCGGCTCTGTTTTGCCGAAAGCCGATGCGGCGGAAAGCCTGGGCGACACAATCTATGTATTCGATCTGGACGCTTACGAGAATTCGCTGGACCGGGCCGACTGGTACGATCTTAATTTATTTTTCGGTACACTTCAGGGGATCGTTAATCAGAAAGGGCCTAAACTGTATTTGCGCAACTACCGTTACACGCCTATTCTGAATGATCTGTCGTGGTATGCCCACGACGATACGAATTGGGAAACAAAGAATGTCAATCCTTATTGGCTAAGCAAATTCCAACAATCGGGACAGTGGTTAAGCGAAGCTAACGTAACCGTCCTCCCGTCTATCGATGCGCTAGTCCAAACTTTTGCGGGCGAGATCCAAGGGTTGATCCTGTGGGATCCCAAGGTGGATGCTACAGTAAACGTGGCGACTACGATGGCGGGAATCGAAGGCGCTCCTATCGTTATGTCGGGCGGCGATTTATATACGCGGTTAACGTCGGCTCCCAATTATTTAGCGGTCAAAAGCTCATGTATTGCTGCTCCGTTAACCGGACCATGCGATTTGGCGGGGAAATTCTCCGGAATTAACGCAAAGACCGACGCTTATCTCTGGGCTAAGACGAACTATCTCGATACTGGAAAAGCGAACCCGGGCATGCTTTCCTATATTGGCGATGGCTTTACGCGACAGAATACCGGGCTTCGGACGCAGGGCTATACGATCGAACGGGATTACTTGGTTAAAAACAAAGCGTTCGTGTTCGATCTGTCCCCGTGGGGAGACGAAGCGCCAAGCGACGCGCCAGAAGCTAGTCCCGTATCCAAAGATAAGGACACGCTGACCGCAATTCTTCAGTCCGCGTACAACCAGCACGGCCAATATTGGCCGATCGAGATCGTCGGATTCGTACCCTGGTGGGATAAGTACTCCACCTTCACGGGAGCGCAGGACTCCCCGAACGGGGACGGTCGGTCTCAGCACGACGCGATCGCGGGAGAGTGGGGAAGCCTCCAGTTGTTTTCGAATTACAACGCCCACTTGACTAGCATTATAGATATCGTAGGATATGGCAACGCCAGCTTTCATTCCTGGGCTCCGGTCGGGAAGGAACTCGCCAATCCGCCTAAGTCGCCGCCGAGAAAAACGTTGCAGAACAAAACGTACGTCTTGTACATGATGGGAGACCACGATGGCGGAACAGTCCATCAAACCTTTCCGCGCTTATGGGAAGACGATAGGAGAGGGACGGTACCGTTGGCATGGGGCATCGTGCCGAACATGTTGCGGGATTACCCGGATATTGCCCAATATTTGTACGATACGGCAACTCCGAACGATTATTTCATTGCGGGAGCTTCCGCGGGCGGTTACATGAATCCAGGATATTTGACCTCCGCTCAATTGCCCGTATGGACCGAGTGGAACGAACAATTGTACAAGCGTTCAGGATACACGATGTCGGGATTCGTGCTGAACGGTAACGCCGGCGCTCTGACGCCCGCGATCGAGCAGCAATTCTCGAAGTTTAGCGGCGACGGCATCGGCGCTTGGATGGGACAGATCGCGGGGCCATTACCCGACGTCCGCAGCGGGAATATGGCCGTTACGCAGATCAATACGGACATATTCAGATTCGATGTCGATACCGCCGTGTCCAGATTGCATGCGGCTGCCGCTAGCTCGGGCAATGCGGGATCTGCACCGAATTTTATCGAGGTCCGTTCCTCTTGGGCGACGCCGAAGTTCATCGAGCAAGTAAATAAGAGAATCATGTCGGAATATCCGGGCGACCAATTCGAAGCGGTGGATCCGTACACGTTCTTCTCGCTGATTCGCCAAGCCAAGAGCAATCGAGCGAACGACGCTATCGTATTGTCCGCCGACGTTCCGGATGTCATGGTGTCCGGCCAGGATTACGATGTCGCGCTAACGATCCGCAACGTGGGCGGCAACGCTTGGGCGGAAGCGACGAGCGATCGGCTGGGAGCGGGATGGAACAATCAGTTTACTTGGAAAAACCTGAATGGAGGCTTTTCCGCCGGTGTGACGAATCAAAGGGTATTTCTATCCGCAGGAGAAAGCGTCGCTACCCAATCGACAAAAACGTTCAAGTTCACGGTGACCGCGCCGACCGTCGCATCTCCGGGCAGCTATACGTTAGGAGCGATGATGGTTCGCGACGGAACGGCTTGGATGGGAAGCGAATATACGAGAAAGGTAACCATCGTACCCGCCGCGGGCGATCAAGCGATCGTGACTGCCGTTAACGTGCCGGAGATGCTCGAAGAGGGAACAACCGGCACGGTATCGATTACCTTTAAGAATGTTGGGAACACGACGTGGACGTCTACGGCTGGCATTCGACTTGGCGCAGTGCAGAAAAAACTTGCGCAGCGAAAGACGATGCCGAACCAGTTGTTGTGGACTGGCCCGGCCGGATGGGGCTACGGAAACTCCGAAACGGATCAACGGGTGTTCCTCGCTCCGGGCGAATCGATAGCCCCGGGGGCCATTAAAACTTTCGATTTTAATGTCCTAGCACCCTCGAAGAGAGGGAAGTACGTCCTTTCTGCCCAGATGGTTCATGATGGCGTGACTTGGTTCGGTTCACCGGTCGAGAAGGAAATCAAGGTTGTGCCTGCCGGCAGGATCGGATTCGATGCCGAGCTTGCGGGTGCTGTCGTTCCGAAATATATGATTGCGAACTCATCCGCCAAAGTTACGATAAGCGTGAAAAATACCGGGACGGAGACTTGGAGCGCCGCAGACTCCTACGGGTTGGGGGCTTCCATATCCGGAGAGCAAAACGAGCTGATTTTCGGCAGCTTCACGGACGGGGGATACTCCAATAGCGCTACGGATCAGCGCGTATATCTGAAAGCAAGCGACGCGATCGGACCGGAGCAAACTAAATCATTCACGTTCGATATTCAGGCAGGTGCCGCGTTAGGGCCTAAGGCGTTCTCGGTGGAAATGGCGCATGACGGATCGGGATGGTCCGGGAAGAAATATACGTTTACCGTTAACGTGGTCGGCGGCGGGAACGATGCCGTCTTCACGAACCATGATATTCCTCTGACCATGGCGGCGAATTCTATCCAGAACGTGAACGTCGAGGTCATGAACCGGGGAAGCAGCCCTTGGAAAGCGGGAACGTATCATCGCCTGGCTACGACTACAAACAATCAATTCCGCCTCAAGGAATTTAGGGACGGCGGGTTCAGCAATGACCTTACGGATCAACGGGCTTATCTCAATAATGCGGAGACGATTGCGCTAAACCAGAAAAAACAATTCACGTTTTCTCTGCAGGCTCCATCGACGCCGGGTACGTACACGATGGAATTCAAAATGGTGCAAGATCTGGTCGCCTATTTCGGGGATACGCTGACGCTCACGGTCAACGTGGTCGACGGTTATTCGAAACGAATCAATGCCGGCGATGGGGCTTTAGCGGATCCGAACGGCGATTGGTTAGCTGATTGCGCTTATGGCAGCGCATCTTGTCCGACATGGGGATACGTCGGAGCATCGACGATTGCGACAACGGCGAATGCCCAGACGGTGTGGAACAATGGGATTGTTTATTCGTTCCCGGCGGCGATCTATCCGTCCGCTCGCAAAGGAACCTCCTTTGGATATCGGTTCGATGTGCCGAATGGTACGTACCGAATAAGTCTGGGGTTATCGGAAATTTCCAAAACGCAAACGGCGCAAAGGTTGTTCGCCGTCGAAGCGGAAGGACAGGAGCTGTTGACCGGGTTGGACGTATATAAAGTCATGTGGTCGCGAATGACGGGCGGCAAGGACAAAGGAAGAACGTATCAGTTCGATGTTCCCGTCACGGACGGACAACTGAACGTAGACTTCCTAGGCCAAGTCGACGAAGCGTCGGTTAACGGGATCGTCGTAGAGCGTCTATACTAAACTGCGGGAAGTCTCTTTCGATTTGGAAGAGACTTCCCCTCATTGAGGAATATCGCTGAAAATGCGGTGGACGACGAATGACACGCAAGGCAGCTTGTCCGAAACGACCATGTCGTCGCCCTCGAACAATTCGAGCAGATCGAATTGTTTGCGATCGTTCAGCCGATACTGCTCCAACGTTCGGGCTTCCGGATCGATGATCCAGTATTCCGGCACTCCGTGTTTCTCGTATACCGCCATCTTCTTCAGTCTGTCCCGTTTCCTCGAGCCGGGAGATAGGACCTCCACTACCAGATCCGGCGGACCTTCGACTCCCCGGGAAGTCACGATGTGTTGGCGACTGCGATGAATCATGAGTACGTCAGGCTGCACGACGTTCGTATCGTTCAGGATGACGTCCAGGGGAGCGACGTAGATCAAGTAATCCGTTTTGCAACCTTGACGCAATTCATGGATCAGTTCCAACGAAATGGACTGATGCGCCGCTGTCGGACTCGGAGACATCAGTTCCAACATCCCGTCGATGACTTCGTATCGTTTGCCGTCATCCGGCATTTCCGCATAGATCTCGTAAGTGACTTGTTGATCTTTTACTCTATCGGCGGCTTTTTTGTCTTTTTCCATGCGAATAGTTCCCTCCTTATAATAGATTCTCAACCAACCACTATGCTATTCCAACATCTCCGGAGGCACGGGAAGGCTGCGTACGATCTCGTTCATGCTGAACGAGACGCAAGGAGCCGTCTTGGAATGGATTGTATCGTCTCCGGCGTAGACCTCCGCTAGCTCGTAGCGGTCGCCATCTAGAACGTATTGCTCCAAGGTGAAGTTGGAAGGGTCGACGATCCAGTATTCGGGAACTTGATATCGGGCGTACACGCTGCGCTTCGTCACCTTGTCCCGCCTGCGGGAATGCTCGGAAGTGATCTCCGCAACAAGATCGGGAGCGCCGTTAATTCCTCTATTGCTAATGATAGATACTCTGTTGCGGTGGACCATAACAAGGTCTGGCTGCCGAACTTCCGTGTCGGACAAGATGACATCGATCGGGGATGAAACGATAATAAACTCGTTACGGCAACTTGAGTTGAGTATATACTGCAACTCATAACTGATTGCTTGATGGATGAATGTAGGAGCTGGGCTCATCAACTCCAGCACGCCGTCCGAGATCTCATAACGATTGCCGTCATCGACCATATTGGCATAAATCTCGTAAGTAACGGGAGACTCCTTCATGACCTCTTCGAGAGTTTTCTTTTTCATTTCAACAACCTCCGCCCCATAAAAATAGCACCTGCAAAGCAACACGTCTTGTGTTTGACTTTGTGAGGTGCTTCCCCGACTTTATTTCCTTTATTATGATCGAACTCCCAAGGGCTGTCAAACCATGACGACCCATCGATGATCGAAAGAAACAAAAATAGCTCGACATAAATGTTTGTTTAATATAGTATAATGTTATAAACAAACAAAATTGATTTAAGCTAAGAGGAGAGGTTATTATCATGTCTACTACGAAGCCGAGATTAAACCGGATGTTCAGCGCGCAGGGCAAATGCTTCGACGTGGCTATCGATCATGGCTTTTTTAACGAGTTCTCGTTCCTGTCCGGCATAGAAAATATGAAAAGCGCCATCGAAACGGTCGTCCAAGCAGGGCCCGATTGCATCCAACTAAGCACGGGGCAGGCCAGATTGCTGCAGGAAATACCGGGTAAAACGAAGCCGGGGCTCGTCTTGCGTACGGATGCCGCCAACATCTACGGAAACGTGCTGCCGCGCTTCCTGTTCAGCGAATTGATCGATCGCGCGATCGAGCAAGCCGTCCGCTTGGACGCCGTTGCCGTGTGCGTGAACTTGCTGTTGCTTCCGGGCCAGCCGGAGCTTCACCACCAATGCGTGCGCAACGTCGCGATTCTGAAGACGGAAAGCGAGAAATACGGCATGCCTCTTATGGTAGAACCGCTTGTTATGCTGCCGAACGAAGAGAAGGGCGGCTACATGGTGGACGGGGATATCCGTAAAATCATGCCGCTAGTACGGCAAGCCGTCGAACTCGGCGCGGACGTCATCAAAGCCGATCCTAGCGACGACGTAACGGAGTACCATCGCGTCATTGAAGTGGCCTCGGGCATTCCGGTTCTCGTACGCGGAGGCGGACGGGCTAGCGACGAGGAAATCGTTAACCGTACGGTAGAGCTCATGAATCAAGGCGCTTCAGGTATCGTTTACGGACGTAATGTAATCCAACATCCGACACCGGGAGGCATGACTTCCGCATTGATGAGCATCGTGCACGATGGAGCAAGCGCGGAGCAAGCGCTCGCGATTCTGAAAGGAGCGCAAAACTAATGGCGAAGAAAATCGTATCGTTCGGCGTTATCGGCTGCGGGTTGATGGGCAAGGAATTCGCCAGCGCGGCTGCCCGCTGGTGCCATCTGACGGGCGTGGATTTCGAACCTCGCATCGTGGCGGTATGCGACGCGAACCCGGCCGCGACCCAGTGGTTTCAAGAGAACGTGCCTAGCGTGAAGTCGGCTTACACGGACTATAAGGAATTGCTTGCCGACTCTACTGTCGAAGCGATCTATTGCGCGGTTCCGCACAATTTGCACGAGCAAATCTATATCGATATTATTCAAGCGGGCAAGCATCTTCTGGGGGAGAAGCCTTTCGGTATCGACCGTGAGGCGAACGAAGCGATCGCGGCCGCGATCAAGGCAAATCCTCAAGTCGTCGTGCGAAGTTCGTCGGAGTTTCCGTTTTTCCCTGGCGCGCAACAGATCGTTCAGTGGGTGAACGAAGGCAAGTTCGGACGGATCATCGAAGTCGAAGCCGGATTCTGGCATTCCAGCGACCTTGACCCTACGAAAGCGATTAACTGGAAGCGCCGTATCGCTACGAACGGGGAGTACGGCTGCATGGGCGATCTTGGGCTGCACGTGCTTCATTTACCGATGCGTTTCGGCTGGAAACCGAAGAGCGTGCGGGCTCTGCTTTCTAAGATCGTTGAGGAGCGTCCAGACGGAAAAGGCGGATCCGCGCCATGCGAGACATGGGACAATGCGATTCTCGCTTGCGACGTCAAGACGGACGATCAACAATTCCCGATGGTGCTTTCCACGAAACGGATCGCTCCGGGGCATGCGAATACTTGGTTCATTCGTATTCAAGGCACCGAATTATCCGCGGAGTTCACGACGAAGAATCCGAAGCAAGTCGCGTCGCTTCCGTATACCCCGGGCGGTCAGCAGGCTTGGCATGTCGTAGACGCGCCTTATAAATCGGCTTACGGAACGATCACCGGCGGCATCTTCGAATTCGGTTTCTCGGATTCCATCTTGCAGATGTGGGCAGCCTTCTGCGATGAGGTCGTTCATGGCAAGGAAGGCATGCAGCAATCGTTCACTTGCGCTTTGCCGGAAGAAGCGGCAGGGAGCCACCGGCTGTTTACCGCCGCTCTCGAATCCCATAAGACGGGCGGAACCGCGGTCGTCGACTGGGGGAGCGAGGCGTGAGCAATCGCGATTACTCCGCTGCCGAGATCGTAATCGCCGGACATATTTGTCTGGATATCATTCCATCGATGCACGCCGGCAAGCCGGGTCAGGGCATCGGGGAATTGCTCGTCCCCGGCAAGCTTGTCGATATAGGGGCTGCTCAGCTCTCGACGGGCGGCGCGGTGTCCAATACCGGAATCGCCCTTCATCGCCTCGGTTTTTCGGTTAAGCTGATGGGCAAGGTCGGCAACGATCTGTTCGGGGAAGCAATTCTATCCATCCTGAAAGGATACGGAGAGAATTTGGCCGAGGGCATGATCGTGTCGTCCGGCGAATCCAGCTCTTACACGATCGTGATTAACCCCCCCGGGGTCGATCGTATTTTCCTGCACTGTACCGGAGCGAACGATACGTTCTCGGCGGATGACGTAACTCCGGAAGCCGTGGCTGGATCGAAGCTTTTCCATTTCGGCTATCCGCCGCTCATGCAAAGAATGTACGAGGAGCAAGGCGCGGAATTAACGCGGTTGTTGTCGGGAGCCAAGGCGCAGGGCGCGACCGTATCTCTCGATCTGGCGCGGCCGGATCCGGACTCGCCTGCCGGTCAGGCGGATTGGAAGGCCATTCTGCAACGGGCCCTTCCTTACGTAGACGTGTTTCTTCCGAGCTTCGAAGAAATTCTATATATGCTTCGGCCCGAGCATTACCGGGAGCTGTCCGAGCGACACGGTACGGCCGAACTGCTCGCGTATGCGGACGGTCCGCTGCTGAACTCGCTGTCCGAGGAACTGCTCGGCATGGGAGCGGCGGTCGTCGGGTTAAAGCTCGGCGAGCATGGCTTATACGCTAGGACGACCGATAGCTTGGAGCGTCTGCGCGGCATGGGAGCATGCGCGCAGAGTGAGGAGAAGTTGGAAACTTGGCAAGGCAAGGAACTGCTTGCTCCGTGTTTTCAGGTCGAAGTCGCCGGTACGACGGGGGCCGGCGATTGTACGATCGCCGGATTTCTAGCAGGGCTGGTCAAAGGGCTAACGCTCGAGGAAACATTGCTTGGAGCGGTAGGCGTGGGTGCATATAACGTCGAGCGTTCGGATGCGGTAAGCGGCGTTCCCGGTTGGACGGAAGTCCAGACGCGGATCGCATCGGGCTGGAAACAGCGCGAAGCTTCGCTTTCCCTGCCGGGGTGGACCCAAGAGAGCGGACGCGGGATATGGCATCGACGCTCGGACGGATAAAACGAAAGGGGATAAGAGGATGTCCATATTACGAAGCGAAGTGAAACGCGCGCAAGCTCGCACGGCTGAGTTGTTCGCCAAGGCGGGCATCGTATTGACCGCCGAGGAAAGCGATCGAATCGAGGTCGCGTGTTTCGGGTTAGGCCAATTGGAGACGCAGGGCCTTGAACTGATCACGTACGTGAATACGGACCGGTATTGCGCTAAGGATCTGGTCTTGTTCCCAAGACAGACTTGCCCGGAGCATATTCATCCACCAGTGAACGGAGAGCCGGGTAAGATGGAGACGTTTCGTTGCCGATGGGGCAGCGTAATGTTGTACGTGGAGGGGGAGGCGTCGCCGAATATTCAAGCTATCGTTCCCGCTCGGAGCGCCGCATCGTATACCGTATTCCACGAAATCGTCCTTCTCCCGGGAGAGCAATATACGATTCCTCCCGGAACGAAGCATTGGTTTCAAGGCGGTCCGGACGGCGCGATCGTATCGGAATTTTCCAGCACGAGCCGGGACGAATTCGATATTTTCACGGATCCCGACATCGTGAGAATGCCCGTTATCCTTGAAGATTAACGAGAGGAGGCGCTCGGCTTGCTGTTATACGGGGAGAAGATGACGCGCCGGGAAGTCGAAGCCCGCGTCGGTCATCTCGGACAGATCGGCGGCGTTCGGCGAATGAAGCTGACGGAAGGCAAGGAAGCGGGCACGGAGCTGATTGAAGTCCGGACGGGAGCCGGACTTTCCTTCGACGTGGTTCCCTCCAAAGGTCTCGATATCTCTCATGCCCAAGCGTGGGGAGCGTCCTTATCCTGGCAATCTCCCAACGGCAACGCGCATCCTATGCATTACGAACCGGAGGGAGTCGGTTGGCTTCGCACCGCTTCCGGCGGGCTTCTCATGACGTGCGGTCTGTCGCATGTCGGTTCGCCGTCGTCGGATGATACAGGTTCATATGGACTGCATGGAAGGATTCATCATACACCCGCGAAAAACGTTAACGTACGAGAACAATGGGTAGGCGACGAACTGGAGTGGGAAGTTTCGGGCGTGGTGGAAGAAACCGCGATTTTCGGCAGCAAGCTTAGACTGACGAGAAGCATCTCCGGTCGTCTAGGAGACAACCGGGTTACGATCAACGACCGGGTGGAGAACTTCGGTTTCCAACCCGCCGCTCATATGATGCTCTACCATTTCAACTTCGGCTTTCCTCTATTAGGGGAACATACGGAGATTGTATTGCCGGAGGCCGATAGCGAAGCCCGGGGAAGCGGAGGCGCTTTGCTTGAAAAATGCGGCCGATGGGAAGCGCCGGATGCGTTGATCGAAGAAACCGTATATTACCATTTACTTAGGCGGGAGGCTGCGGACGCGGAAGGTATGGCGGAAGCGCGGGTAAGCAATTCTCGTTTTCCGGCAGGCGGCGTTAGTCGACCTCTCGCGGTAACGCTAAAGTGGTCCGTCGATACGCTTCCGAACCTCGTTCAGTGGCGCATGCCCGGCGCGGGCGAGCATGTGCTCGGATTGGAGCCTTCCAATTGCAGGGTAGAAGGACGAGCGGAGGAACAGAACCATGGCGGACCGTTCATTTTGCAACCAGGATCCTCGGCTAACTACCGGTTAGAGTTGAATGTCACCAGCTAGACGGCGATAATAAAGGCACACCGGGCAAGACGATAATCGGGAGGCCATTTCGGATGAGGACAAACGCATATCCAGGTTTGAACGCAAGGCAGCAGCAAATGCTGGAGCATATTTCCCGGGAGGGCGAATTGAAACTCGCGATTCTGAAGGAAACCTACCAAGTAACGGAGATGACGATCCGCCGGGATCTCGAGAAGTTGGAAGAGACCGGGGCGATCAAACGGACGTTCGGGGGAGCTATATTCATCGGCAAAGACGTTGCCCTGCAGGAGAGGGCGGGCATTCTGACGGAAGAGAAAGCGAGGATCGGCCGTCATGCGGCGTCCTTGATTCAACCGGGGGAATCCGTATTCATGGACGGCGGTACGACAACCTCGCAGATCGCGAAGTTTTTGCCGGCCGGAATGAAGATTACGGTGGTGACCAACGCGGTTAACGTGTTGGCGGAGCTGTCCGGCAAACAAATACCGGTACTTATGACCGGAGGCATGCTGCTCGAGGCGACGAACTCCCTCGTCGGTCCGATCGCGGCGCAAAGCTTGGCGGGA